>JBNJEM010000051.1:0-22183 GCA_051745935.1 Planctomycetota bacterium | reverse complement strand
TAGCTCACGAGCCTGATTCACCCACGAGGTGAACTCGTGGGGGTCTGAGCGCGCGCCGTACCGCCTTAGCTCACGAGCCTGATTCACCCACGAGGTGAACTCGTGGGGGTCTGAGTGCGCGCCGGACCGCCTGTTAGCTCACGAGCCTGATTCACCCACGAGATGAACTCGTGGGGGTCTGAGCGCGCGCCGTACCGCCTGTAGCTCACGAGCCTGATTCACCCACGAGATGAACTCGTGGGGGTCTGAGCGCGCGCCGGACCGCCTGTAGCTCACGAGCCTGATTCACCCACGAGATCGACATTCTCTCGCGTATTCGACGTGCAACATTCGTCATCTTTCTTTGGTGACCCCAGGCCGCGTGCTCGCTTCCAAAACCCCTTGGGATGGCAAGAAGGGTGCAGGATCTTGGCATGGAGGCCTCAGTCCAGTACAAATCGCACCAGGTCCTTGGTTCCCAACGGACGGGCAGCCATGAACATCTCGCCGGCGGCGAATCCGGCGACCGAGCCGGCCAACGTGGCCGCTCCGCGAATTCGCTCGACGATCGTCGAGGCGTCTGGCTTGAATTGCGTGTGGTAGCAGCGAACCGCGTCGAGTTTCGTTTCCAGCATATCGCCAATATCCATCGTGAATTGGTTTTGAAAACCGGCCGTTGCCGCCGGCTCGAAACCAAACCGAAAGTAGAGTTGCGCCGAGATGACATGGGGCGGGAGCCCCTCGAAGTACTCGTCCCATTTGGTCAGTCGCGAGTAGAACACGGCCGCGTCCGTGATTTGCACGGCCTGCCAATGGTCCGGTGAGGCCATGGGGGTCTTTCCGCCAAACCCCAGCACGATCCGCGGACGATACTTGCGAAACTCCTTGGCCAAAGCCACGCGGGCGTCGAACGTGTCAAATAGCCGCCGATTGGGCAGATCAAGCGTTGTTCGCCGGGCCACGCCCAACGTGCTCGCCGCTTGTTGAGCTTCCGCGAGACGCACCTCCGGGCCGGGGGATCCCGGCGTGGGCTCGCCGTCGGTCAAGTCGACAATGCCCACTTGATACCCCTGAGCCGCCAACTGGGCAAGCGTGCCGCCGCAGGCAATCTCCACATCATCGGGATGAGCGCCGACGGCGATGACATCGAGTTGTGGAGGGCAAGGAGTAGGCTGGCGGGGCATCGAATTGGTCACCTCTGGGGTTTCCTGGCACCGATGAGAAACGTCGGAGGTGTCGAATCGAAACGGGTCGATTCCAGCTGTTGCGTCCCCCGGGCAATGTTGATCATCCAGATATTCGACTCGCCCGCCAGCCGCCGGACGCCGTGTTGCACGTCCCTTACGTTTTCAATGCTCACGACATTCGTCACGATACGCCCCCCGGGACGCAGCCGCGCGAAGGCTTTTTCAACAATCTGCGACACCTGCCGGCCCGCGCCCCCCACGAAAACCGCGTCCGGATCGGGCAAAGTCTCCCATGCGTCCGGCGCCTGACCTAACACGGGGATCAGGTTCGTGGCTGAAAAACGGTCCGCGTTCTCCGTGATCAGCTGATAATCCTCCGCGTCCATTTCAATGGCGTAGATTTGTCCGCCGGGGGCGAGTAGAGCGGCTTCCACCGCCACCGCTCCACTTCCCGCGCCCACATCCCAGACCACGCTGGAGGGCCCCAGATCCATTTCCGCCAATGCGATACAGCGCACCTCCGCCGGCGTCAGTAACCCCCGTTTCGGGCGGCTTTGCAAGAATGTCTCGTCAGGATTCCCAAACAGCCGATGACCGACCATTTCCCGGGGACGATCCGGCATGCCCGGTTTGCGCACCAGGATCATCACGTTCAAGGCACTGAAAAGCTGCTGGGCGATCTCCGAGAGTTCGGCATGCGTCACCCGCTCGTCCGGGGATCCCAAGTTTTCACACACGTACCCCGTGAAATAGTCGATGCCGCGATCGAGCAAGGCACGAGCCACCACCGCGGGGGAGATCTGCTCCGTGGTGAAAATCCCAGCCCGTTCCGCCGAACGAATTCGTTCAATCGCTCGGTCCAGATCTTGATGAGCTAAATTGGTGAGATAGGCTTCGTCCCATTGTTCCTTCACCCGGGCAAAGGCCAGCTGCATGCTGCTGACGTGCGGTACTACTTCCACCCGGTCTTTCCCCAGCCGATCACATAAGAAGCGAGCCGTTCCGTAGAAAAGCGGATCGCCATCGGCAAGAACCACGATTCGGGCCCCTGGGTTGGAGGTCACCACCTCCGCGATCCGCTCTGGATCTCCGTGCGTGACGAACTTACGAGCCGGGGATTGGCCGATCAATGATAACAAACGCTCGGGGCCGATAATCAGGTCAGCCGACTTCAAGATGGCCCCCGCCGCGCTGGTCAACCCTTCGAGGCCGTCGTCCCCCACGCCGAGGATGTGCACGTTGTTCTCTTGATTGCTCATCGGTTCCAACCTTTCACGGCCAATGGGTCCTTTCACGGCCAACGGGTCGAGCCTCGACACCCCGCGAACGTCCCCCGGCGGCATCCTGTTATCGCGCGCACGCACGCCCGGGGCACCGCGCCGCGCGGGAAGGCGGCGCCCCCCATACCATGCCTCCCAACAGCAGCCCGCGCGGCCCCCCCCTGCTCAACGAACCGGTCACAAAGCCTGGTTTTCGCCTCCAAAACGCCTCTTGAATCGCAGAAAACCCGGCAGGCTTCGTCTCGGCTTCTAGATAGCTCCCCCGCACCCACTACAGCTTCTGGGGGCGTTCGGATTGTCAAACGTGAATCCGCGTCGATTGGATTCATCACACCAGTCGATGGTCGTCCCATCGAGATGCAACGAACTTTTCTTATCCACCACCACGTCGACACCCTGCAAGCTGTATTTGCTGTCCACGTCGCGGTCGTACTTGGTGTCGAATCCCATCGTATAACTGAATCCCCCGCAGCCGCCACCGGCCACGCCAATGCGCAGGAACTGGTCGTCTTCCAGATTCTGCTCGGCCCGGACCCGCTTGACCTCCTCCGCTGCTTTCTCGGTCAATACAATCGCCATACCAACTGCCTCCCTCGAATCTCAATCGAGTCTCAATACAAGTTTATCCAGTTCGCCTCGTCTTCCAGACAACGACGAGAAACGCACGGCCCTGCTTCGCTCACGTTACCAGGTTTCGCCAAGCGGGCTAGAACCCCCGGCGCGGCGTGACGTCTCTCCCCGCGAGTCCGTTCCTCGGCAAACTCCCTTACAGCCCCTAACAAACCGTGGTTGCCGCTCCCAGAAGTCTCTGGATGCGAGGAAACCTGAGTGGTTTTGTTATGACTTCTTAAAATATCGGATCACCATCGAGCGGAAAACCTCCGCCAGGCATTTTCCGGCGGAAAGCCGCCGACCACTGCCGATGGTACTGTAATTCTAGCGAATAGACGGCACATGGCGAGCGTCGTGACGGAAAAACAGCCACTGCCCCCGGATCCGCTCCCCCCAGAAATCGGGCAGGCCTGGGGGGCTAAATGAGCGGGCGTGATTTCACCCCACCCTTTACGGACGCGAACCACGAATGACGAAGCCCCAGGGCACAAAGCACAACGAACAAAGCACAACGAACAACGAACAAAGAACAAAGAACAAAGAACAAAGAACAAAGAACAAATGAGTAAAGCGACGTCGGTTCGGGACTTCGATTCCCGATCGGGCGGCCACTTCGTGCCTTGGTCCCGCGTCTCTGCTAAGAACAACAAGAAAGTAATGCGACGGTGAGCGGCGGCATTCATGCGTGATTCGCGAAGAGGGCTTCAAGGCAGATCCGGGACCAGCTTTCGAAGCCATCCAGACGTGCCAGTAACGTCGATACGGGCTGGAATCCAGCGTCCATGATCTCCGTTTCACGAGGATAGACGTCCGGCGTTTTCACCTCGAAGAGGTGCACCACTCCCAGATGTACCCTGCCGACATCCGTTTCATCGTCGTTAATCAAACCAACGCACCGATCCGCATAGGAGGTCCGGATGGCGACTTCTTCCTCTAGCTCGCGGCGCATCCCTTCCGTGTACGGTTCGGCTCTATCGCCGTCATGTGAAGCGATATGGCCCCCAATGCCGACACTTTTCTTGCGATGCAAGCGTTGTTCGCCTTGCCCGGTTCCGCGAGTGTAGCGAAACACACTCAGTTCTTCGTTGTCGGGACGATGGCAAAAGATGACATAGGGGATGAGTTGCTTGAAGTTCGGGTCTTGTTCCATCTCGTCGCGCGTTCGATAGCTCGTGTTCTCAGGGTCGAGAAGGGCATCAATATAGGTTTGCACGCGGGGTGAGAATCCCTGGAAGTAACCGAGCTGGTGCAGCAGCTGAGTCGGGACGACCAATACGTGCTCGCTGGGGATTCCTGACATCCGTTTCCTTTCTTGGTATGCCGGTCGCGGACGACTTTGTCCGCCGCGAGTCCGACCAACGGGAGGGCGGCTTGCGTCGGGCCGCGTTCCACCCGGACGAATTCGACCGCCTGAAGTATGCCGATCGCGGACGACTTTTTCCGCCGCGAGTCCGACCACCGGGAGGACGGCTTGCGTCGGGCCGCGTTCCACCCGGACGAATTCGACCGCCTGAAGTATCATACGAGGAGTTCCTACTGTCTGTTAAACGATCAACATCGCGTCTCCGTAGCTAAAGAAACGATAATTCTCCTCAATCGCGCTCTGGTAAGCTCGTTTAATCAAGGCGTCGCCGCCAAACGCACGAACCAGGATGAGTAGGGTGCTGCGGGGCAAATGAAAATTCGTCATCAGCGCGTCCGTGGCCTGGAAGGTGAAAGGCGGCCGAATGAACAGGTTCGTCTCGCCTTGCCAGGGGCGAAGCGTTCCGTCGCGGGCAGCGGTTTCCAGCGCCCGGGTACAGGTGGTGCCGACCGCGACAATGCGCCCTCCGGCCGCCCGGCATGCGTTGAGTTGGTCGACCGCCTCGGGGGACACTTCACACCATTCACCATGCATCCGATGGTCTTCAACCCGGCTGGCTTTAATGGGGCGAAACGTCCCGATCCCCACGTGCAGGGTCAAGTAGCAGACACCGATACCGTCGTGAACCAACTGGTCGAGCAACTCGCGAGTGAAGTGCAAACCGGCGGTCGGAGCCGCTATTGCTCCGGGACGCTGAGCAAACACCGTTTGGTAGTGTTCGCGATCCGACGATTCCATTTCGCCGCTCCGGATATACGGCGGCAGCGGGACTCGCCCGACGTGCTCCAGCAACTCGACCAGCGTCCCCTCGGCTTCTGGACGGGCCGCCCACAACGACTCGCCTAAATCCGCCAACATCCTCAGCGGAAAGGCGTCTTGCGCCCTCCGGTCTTGCAACATCACCATGTCGCCAGGACGTAACTTGCCCCGGGTCTTGCTCATGAGTTCCCAGTTGCCCGCGGAATCGGAGGCCACGAAAAGCCCCGTCCACCGGCCTCCCGTGCGGAGGCGATAGCCGAGCAGTCGAGCTGGCAAGACACGCGTGTTGTTCAAAACGAGGCAATCACCCGCCTTCAGATAGCTCCCCACGTCGCGCACATGGGCGTGCGTCAGCGATTGGTCGCGACGTGAAACAACCAGTAACCGCGAGTCACTGCGACAACTCAATGCATACTGCGCAATCAGCTCGCGCGGTAACTCGTAGTCGTAATCGTCTAGACTTGGCATGTGGTCGACCGATTCCCTGCCCTTGACCTCCGAGTCCTGGCCCCTCGCGTACCGATTCGGCTCCGCGGGCGATCCAGGCACCGACGATGCGTCCGTAACCATCCATGTGGCACTGTGATGTTCAGATGGCGAGCTGTAAACCAGGGGGTACCACGGAGGGGGTGCCTCCGGTGGCGTATTGTTAAGAAGGCAAGGAAGCCGGGGAGAAGGACCGGGCTGATGAAAACTCCGAAACTGGACAAAATAGAACAAGTAGATTGTGCCGGGTTTGTCGCGTGTGCTTGATTTAAGAATATCCCATTCGTGATGGCGTGGAGCATATATGACGCCGATTCCTTCCGAAACCAGCGTGGCGTTCGTGATCACCGAATTGGAAGTTGGCGGGGCCGAACGCTGTTTGGTCAACCTGGCGACGGGGCTTGATCGGACGCGGTTCGAGCCGGCGGTATTTGTACTGGCACCACCGCCGCCTTCCCCCCGGGATGGGCTGGTCCAACAACTGGAACAAGCCCACGTTCCCACGCACTTCCTGGGATTTTCCAGCAAACTGGGCTTGTTCGCGGCGGTTCGCGACTTGACCCAGCGGCTGGCCACGGTCAGACCCCAGATCGTTCAGTCGATGCTGTTTCACGCAAATGTTCTCACCCGTCTGTCCGTGCGTCAACAACCCGGCCCGTGTTGGTGCGCCGGTATCCGCGTGGCCGACCCCTCGCGGTGTCGGCAGGCCGTGGAGCGGCGGGCGCTGCGGATCGCGGATCGAATTGCGTGCGTGAGCCAATTGGTGGCGAATTACGCCGCGAATCAACTGAAAGTGCCGGCCGAAAAACTGCTCGTCATTCCCAACGGGATTGATGTGCAGGCCATCGCCAAGCGTGACGTGGCCGATTTGACTCCGTTCGGGGTGCCGCGGTCCCAGCGAGTGATCACCTGTGTGGCACGATTGGCTCCTCAAAAAGGAATCGATCAATTGCTCTCCGTCGCCCCGCATATTCTCGGCTCACTGCCCACTCACGATCTTTTGCTGATTGGACAAGGGCCGCAGGGCGCGGAACTGCGGCGGATGGCCCGGCGTAAGGGGGTGGCGGATCGCGTCCATTTCCTCGGCTGGCAACCCAACGTGGTGGAGATTCTCTTAGCCAGCGACCTTCTCGTGCTGCCCTCGCGTTGGGAAGGCATGCCGAATGTGCTCCTGGAAGCAATGGCTTGTTCACGTCCCGTGGTTTGCACGCGGGCCGAGGGGATTTTGGAGGTTCTCGGGCCCTTGGCGCAGCGGCAAACCGTACCGGTGGAAAAGCCACAAGTACTTGCCGAGAAGGTAGTTGCGATTCTTCGAGAGCCTTCGCTCGGCCGCCAACTGGGTACGGAAAATCGCCGACGGATTTGCCGCCACTTTTCGCTTTCCGACATGGTGCGCCAGTACGAACAGCTCTACCTCGGGCTCTCCCGGGCCGCCTCGACGGGGCGAAAATAGACTTTTCCAAAATTCTTTTTCGGCCGGTCAATTGCTGGAAGTCTCCATGCCGTAGGCACCTAGGTCAAATCACCTAACCACTGGCCGTTTGGGCACGGTCCAAATCGAGTTGACGTGGGGGATCGAGTGGGTATCCTGGGGCGATAGTGGTGGTCGGTGGGAGAAAGTGGTGGGTGCGGAAGGGGGACTTGAGTTGCTCACTGGCAGCTTTCCACGAAACCTGGACAACAAGTACCGATTCGCACTCCCCAAGCCCATTCGCGACGTGCTGGGAGAGGCCCAGTGCACGGTTTTGTACATGGCGCCTGGAACGGATGGATCGCTGGTGTTGTACACGGAGCAATCATTTTTGAAATTGGGTGAGCAACTGGAGCAGGGCTCGCCAACGGCCCAGGACACCCGGGCATTCGGCCGCCTGTTCTATGCTCAAGCTCACCGCGTGGAAATCGACAGTCATGGTCGCGTGCGTATTCCCGCCCATTTGGGCAGTCTATTGCCCCCGGGCAAGGAAATCATGTTGATTGGCGTGCGCGACCACATGGAGATTTGGGAGCGGAGCCAGTGGGAGGCATATCTGTCCGAAAAACAACCGTTCTACGATGACATCGCGGAGCGTGCTTTCCGAGCCCCGAAGCCCCCTCAATAGTGGTGATGTTGGGCCCGGAGAGCGAAAAGTTTGGACGCGTGCCGGGCACCGTGGACAGACTGGTTACCGGTTGAAAGGAAAGAGAAAGAGATTCGAACGGAAAACACCGCCGACGTTTGCTCGGTAAAAGCGATGTACGTCCTTGGTTCGCGGCGAGCGAAGACAGGTTGTTCAGTCCACGGCCACAGGCTGACCAACCCCGTGCCCGTTCAGCGGGCGCGTCGTCTTCGCGGGCGCGGAAACAAGACGTTTCCGACCGCGAACTGCATCGTTGTGGACGTCCCGTAGCGTTCCTCCGTTGCTGGTTCGGCCCGCTCATGGGGTGCATGGACGCGCCCCGGGCCGTTTCCTTTGTAACAGAGCTGGATTAAGGTGTAGACCGGTCGCGGATGACTTTGTCCGCCGCGAGTCTGATCAAGGGGGAGGACGCCCTGGGTCGGGCAGCTTTCCACCCGGACGGAGCCGACCGGCTGAAAGTTATTCCCCGTGCCGCCGGATGTGGTCGGAAGCTGCCGTGACGGGTCGGGGCGTGTGAGCCGACAAAAATCGGTCGCTCAGCGGTGATTGTCTGTTATCTCGTTTCAAATCTTCCCGTCTTCAAATCTTCCCGTCTTCAAATCTTCCTGTCTTCAAATCTTCCTGTCTTCAAATCTTCCTGTCTTCAAATCTTCCTGTCTTCAAATCTTCCTGTCTTCAAATCCTCTTGGCAACGAACGCCGCACGCCAGCGTGCGGATCACTTACCGACCGCCTCGCGCATGGCCTCGATGTTTTCGGTGGGCACGCCGGGAGGGGTTCCGCCGCCACAGGAGAGGATAACGCGGCGGCGATCGGACAGTTCTTCCAGGAGATGGCGAACGGCGGCCCGCACGTCGTCGGGGGTTCCCTGAGCCAATATGTCGCGGGGGGGGATATTGCCGAGCAGGGTGACCTGGTCCCCGACCCACTGCCGCATGTCGGACATGGAATGTTCAAACGCGAAATTGAACAGATTCACGCCGATGTCCGCCAGCTGCGGCGCGCAGACCTCTCCGCGGGCGTCGTTGTGGAAAAAGCGAACGCGGCTGTCAATGGCCGCGAAGACTTGTTTCAAGTAGGGCTTGGCGAACTGTTCGAAATCCTCTTTGCCCAGGAACCCGACGAGATCGTCCAGGATTAATACGCCGTCGATTGTGGGGAACGTTTCCGCTTGGACCTGGATCCAATCGACCAAAAACGCGGTCACTTTGTCCAGCAATGCGCGCACCAGCTCGGGTTGGACTTTCATGCCGATCAACATTTCGGTGTTACCGGAAAGGAAGCCGGCGATGTTGAGGGGCCCGCGAGCCACGGCGAACTTGATCGAATGCCCGGCCTCTTCAATCCGCTGACGCGAGTGGCCGAGTCGTTTGAGCACGAAGGGGGTCAGGCCGTGCTGGCGAGGGTCGGGCACGTCGAGCGCGGCTAGTTGAGCGAGGTCGCTGGAGACGGGTTCGGCAAACGGAAAATCATTTTCGTGGAAGACACATTTCGCGCCGAAACTGGCCGGCTCGGTGCACATGCCCCATTCCGCCCAAAAGCCGGGCAGAAACATGATATCGGGAAAGTGGCGTACGACCTGGAGATTGGACTGCAACCACATCTCTTCGCTGGCGTAATAGTCCATCATGGTCATGCCGGCCCAGGGGGGGAGCCAGGGGCTGTCGACGATAAACCCGATGGGCAAAGGATCCACGTCCGCCCCACCGATGATTTCCAGTAGCAATTCCCACTGTTCGTTTGTCATGCCATTACTCCGAGGTTGCGGACAATATGTACCGGTCGCGAATGACTTTCCCCGCCGCGAGTCCGACCAACGGGAGGACGGCTTGCGTCGGGCAACGTTCCACCCGGACAAATCCGACCGCCTGAAATATAGGACGGTTCGTTCAGTAGACCCGCACGTCCACTTCGGCGCCTTTTCGTTCGGCCGAAAGGTACGCGCTATAGATGGTCGAGATCGAATCGGCGGCCAGGTGACTGTCGCTTTCCACGGGCTCTTGATACGCGACGCTACGGTAAAAGGCCTCAATTTCCTGCGGGTATCCGGTGAACCAGTCCTCATCGGGAGGCAAGTTCGTCCATCCCTGTTTGGTACCGATTTTTTCCACGGTGTAGATATCGCTGAAATTAGCTTCCGCGGGATTATAGACCTGCATGGCCGTATTCGGGTTGATATTACAGAGGGTGCGATGGTTATTCGCGGCCACCTCCAGCCAATTATGTATCCCGCCCAGGATGATATCCGAGGCGAAAACGGTGGCGATCGTGTCGTCTTCGAAGACGACGTGCATCATGGAAAAATCATCGATATCGTAATAATCCCGCCGAATGTGGCCCTCGTCACGAAAACCGGGCATGCGCGTGAGTGCGTGGGTGCGGGCGGAGACGGTCCGGGGGCGAATGGGATCGCCGCCGCGGGTTTGTCCTTCCACGCGTTTCAGGTACAGCGCCGCGGTCAGGGGGTGGCAACCTTTTCCGATCATGACCCCGCCGCCCGAGTGTTTCCAGTAGGCATAGGTTGGGTTATGGGAGCCGGAATGAGCCTCCTCACCATGGATCCAGAGGATCTGGGCGCCTGTTTTTTCCAGAACCTCGCGCTCTTTCTGGATCGACGGGGCGTACACCCAGTTCTCCGCGTACAGAATGCAGGCTTGACTTTCTTGTTCCGCTTTTAGCATGCGTTCGACACTGGCCAGGCCATGGTCCAAGGCATCTTGCTTGGGGAAGGTATCGCCGTGAAACTCCTCGGTTCCGTCACCGAGATAGCCGGTGAGTGGTTTTTCCACGATGACGAACTTATCGCGTTTGAGTGCGGCGATGGCAACTTCTTCATGGCCGGCGACCAGCACGCAGCAGTGGATGACATCGACGTCGTCCAGGAGTGATTCCAGGGAATCATAGGCCCGGATGTCCCGCTGGGCCGCGAAGTCCGCGGCCTGTTCCCGGTCCAATGCGTAGACCCCCACCACCTCGACGTCGGTTCCATGGACTTTCCGGATCGCTTCATAGTGAAAGGTGGCTGAAAAACCGGCCCCGACAAGGCCGGCGCGTACCGTTTTCTTTTTCATGACGATTGTTCACTCCCTCGGTCGGATAGCAGGCCGGGAAACGGCGCTCACGATTACCTCCCGCAAGCGTGACGCATTCTACATGGCATGCGGTGCGGCTCACAAGCCGGAGAAAAAGCGGATCCATTCACGTGTGTGCGGCAAACTAGCCCGTCCGAGGCCGCCGGGAGTACGCGGCCCGTTAACGGCACGGCCAGAGGTCGACGGGCCACGAGCTTATATCATGGCGCATTCCTCTAGCGGACGGCAAGCGCCCCCGCTCACGTGCGGCAAACAAGGCACGCACCCAGATCGGGGCGGCAACGGCATTTTCCCAAGGGACATCTTCCCAGATGGGACGGTTGCGACTCCGACTCGCCCCGTTAATCGAAAAAAGGTTGTACCGGAGGTTGAATTCTACTTACCGACATTGCATAATTGCCTATTCCTACCGACATCATGCATTGGGTGTGCGCATTGTTGTCTCCCCAGACGTTGTATCGTCACTGCGGAGTCCCTCGGGTTCGGGAGAACGGCGAGGGCCGGGGCGATGCAGAGGCGCCACGCCGGGCTTTCCCCCGCGAAATGGGGCTGGGAAGGCAAGTGATTGCACGAGGCGGGCTTCGACCGGGAAGTCCACGTGGGGGCGGCTCGCCTCAGCCGCGACAAACCAAATTATATGGGCCAAACCATATGGGCCTGAACGTGCTGCTTGTTTGAGACGCGGGCCAGTTCTCGGGTGCTACGGGTTCTCGGGTGCTACGGGTTCTCGGGTGCTACGGGTTCTCGGGTGCTACGGGTTCTCGGGTGCTACGGGTTCTCGGGTGCTACGGGGGGCTCCGAGGGGCATCCGGGGGAAATCGCTGGCGAGCAGGCATCGAGTATTCCATCGCTCCTTCCCGTATTGAGTGCCAAGCGGTGGCGGGGACGCGCCCGTTTCGGTGAACGAAACGGGCGTCGAGTGGACCAGGTGGGTGAGTTGATGCGTATACGAATCCGAGGCGCCCGGTTTGGGGGCCGTTTAGCTGCCGTGATTGCGAACAGTTGAAAGAGCAAAACGGAGGTCTAGGTGGACGAGATGCCGAACAAAACTACCGACAGCAAGCCAATGATTGAGTCAGCGGGCCTGAGCAAGTTTTATGGTCAGTTCGCGGCGGTTCGCGATGTGACGTTTTCGGTGCCGCGTGGGGAGGTGTGTGCCTTCGTGGGGCCGAACGGAGCCGGGAAGTCGACGACGATGAAGATGTTGACCGGCTATCTGGCTCCCAGCTCGGGGGAAGCCCGCATCGGCGGCTTTGACGTCTTGACACAGCGGCTCCAGGCAGCGGAGATTCTGGGGTATCTGCCGGAGAACGGGCCTCTTTATCCGGAGATGACGCCGGAATCGTTTCTCAAGTATGCCGGCCAAGCCCGGTTGATGGCGCCAGATCAATTGAACGAGCGGCTGGACTACGTCCTGACCCATTGTGGGCTGGCGGAAGTCTGGGGCAAGGCCATTGCCAAGCTTTCTCGTGGTTACCGGCAGCGGGTGGGGATGGCCCATGCCCTGTTGCACGATCCCGACGTACTGATTTTGGACGAGCCGACCAGCGGGCTCGATCCGAATCAGGTGCAAGGGGTGCGGGACTTGATACGGAAGCTGGGTAAAACCAAGGCGGTCATGTTGTCGACGCACATTTTGCAAGAGGTCCATGCGGTTTGCGACCGTGTCATCGTGATTAGCGAGGGCGGCTTGGTATTTGATGGCCCGCGCGAGGAGCTAGGGACGGAAGGAACCGCCATGGAACAGAAATTCCGAGAACTGACCGTGGCGGCTGTCTAGCGAAACGGCATGAAAAGGGGACGACTGTAGCGCCTGTCTAGCGAAAAGGGACATACGGAATGACGCTTCGATCTAAAGTTATCTTGCCGATTTTTCGGCGCAACTTCGCCAGCTATTTTTCCGGCGTGCTGGGTTACCTGTTTATCGTGGTCTTCGTGGTCGCGTTTGGGGCGATGGCATTCAATGCCCGCTTTTTCACCGCCAATGAACCGAGTCTGGATCAATTGACGCAGTGGTATCCCTTGTTGCTGCTGTTTTTCATACCGGCGATCACCATGAGCGTGTGGGCGGACGAGCGGAAGTTGAGCACGGATGAATTGTTGTTCACGCTGCCGGCCACCGATCTCGAGATCCTGATGGGTAAGTATCTTTCCGTGCTGGCCGTCTATACGGTGGCCCTGCTGTTTTCGATGGCTCATTTGTTCGTGTTGGCCTTTCTGGGAAACCCGGATTGGGGCTTGATCTGCACCACGTACTTGGGATATTGGCTGGCGGGGGCGGCGCTGCTCAGTGCCGGCATGGTGGCTTCGATTCTGACGACCAGCATAACCGTCGCCTTTGTCATCGGGGTGATCGTGTGCGGCATTCCGGTGTTTATCGGGTACATTGGCGAGCTGGTGGGGCTTCGGAGGTTCTTTGAAGGCCTGAGTTTGCACGAACAGTTTCGCGACTTCGGCATGGGAGTGATTCCGATAGCCGCGCTGCTCTACTTCGCCGGCTTCACGGTCTTCATGCTCTACCTGAACCTGGTGCTGATGACCAGGCGGCATTGGAGCGCCACGCGGCGGGCTGGCATGGAAACGCAATACGCGGTGCGGACGGTCAGTTTGGCGGTTGTCCTAATCTGCGTGACGGCTTGGGCCGGCTACGCGGCGGTTCGCGTCGATGCCACGTCGGAGGATTTGTTCAGCCTTTCTCCGGTGACCAGACAAATTCTGGACGGGCTGGAAGCGGACCGTCCCATCGAGATTCAAGCGTTCCTCAGCCCCGAGGTGCCGCGCGAATACGTCCACACCCGGAAGCGACTGATCGGCCTGCTTCGCCAGTTCGACGAACGGGCGGGAAAGAATGTCCAGGTTCGCTATGTGGACGTGACGCCGTTCAGCGTGGAAGCGGAGGAAGCGCGGCGGTTTGGCATTGAGCCGGTGACCGTCATGGCGGAAGAGGAGGGGCGGCGATCCGAAGTGGACGTCTACCTCGGCGCGGTGTTCATCAGCAGTTACGATAGTGTCGTTGCGCCCTTCTTCGGCAAAGGGTTGCCGATTGAATATGAGTTGACGCGGTCGGTTCAAACGGTGTCGGATGAGCAGCGGTACACGGTTGGTATCCTGAACACCGATGCCAGCTTGATGAGTGGTGGTGGCGGGGGCCGCGAATGGCAAATCGTCACGGAATTGAAAAAGCAATACAACGTTGAGCCGGTGTCTCCGGCGAGCGAGATTGAGGCGGAGCGGTTCGATGTGCTGTTGGCGGCGATGCCCTCGTCGCTCACCGCGCCGGAAATGGAGAATCTCGTTGCCTACGTGGAATCGGGTAAGCCGGTTTTGGTCTTTGACGACCCCTTCCCGCTGGCGTTTAGCAGTGGCTTTGGGGTAACCAACGCGCCGCGCCAACCGAAACCGCCCCCCGGCGGGCAGATGGGCATGATGAACCAGCAACAGCCGGAACAGAAGGCGGACGGTGGGCGAGCGACGTCGCTGCTCAACGCCCTCGGTGTCCACTGGAAATACGACCGCGTGGTCTTTGATGAGTACAATCCGCATCCGGAATTGGGAATGGTTCCGGCGGAGTACGTTTTCGTGACCCGCGATAGTGGAAACGACGAGGCGTTTAACCCGGACAGCGTGATCACCCGGGAACTGCAAGAGCTGGTGGCCATTTATTCGGGAACCGTTGAAAAAGACACGTCTCGAGGCAGCACGCGGTTCAAGCCCCTTTTGTCCACGGGAAACACCTCCGGACTGCTCGAGTGGGAGGAGTTCGTGGATGACAGAGGGTTCAACTTCATGACCATGCAGATGGCGGCCAACCCGAAGCGGAACCCGTTCCGGCAAATGGACACTCGGGTGCATCATCTCGCCGCCAGCATCACGTCGGAGGAACCAGACGCCGAACGTAACGCGATCTTCGTCGCCGACGTCGACATGATCTCCGATTTCTTCTTCCAGGAACGAAACCTTGGCAACCTCGACATGCAGTTCGACAACGTGACCTTCGTGCTCAATGCCGTCGACAAGCTGGCCGGGGACACGACGTTTATCGACCTTCGTAGCCGGCGCGTCCGGCATCGTACGCTGACGCGATTGGAGTCGCGGTACCGGCAGTTCTTGGAGGATGCCAACCAGGCCAAGAAGGACGCCGACCAAGAAGCGGAAGCGGAGCTGGAAAAACGGCGCGAGCAGCTGACTGGGCGCGTGAAGGAAATCGAGGAAGACGAAAGTCTGGATCCGATCGCGAAACGGCAAATGTTGAGGCAGGCACAAGAAGCCGAACAGCAGCGGCTCAGTTTGGCCGAGGCGCAAATCGAGCAACGCAAGGAGAGCCAGCTCCGTGAAATCCGGTCCGAAACCGAGCGGCAGCGACAAGCACTGCAGTCCAAGGTCCAGTTCTGGGCGGTATGGCTCCCGCCGATCCCGGCGGTGGTCGTGGGCGCGCTCGTGTTTTGGCGCCGTTGGAGAGCGGAAAAAAGCTTGGTGATCGCCAGCCGCCGGCGCGATTAGTTGTGTTGTGGGGGCGGCCGGAGCGAGCTCGGCGCTCCACGGATAATCAGGGAGTGACGCCAGAGTCCTTCCGATCGGCGGCTCGCGCCAATGCAATGCGAACTGGGCAATGCGAACTGGGCAATGCGAACTGGGCAATGCGAACTGGGCAATGCGAACTGGGCAACGTGAACCGGGTAACGTTGTGAATTGATCAACGGAAAAACAGTACAATCCACCACCGACACCAAGGGAAAGTGTGATGTCGATTAGCAAATTCTTTTCCGATAAATCTCCCGATTCCCGCCGGACACTGACATTCGTCGCGGTTGCCGGCGTCTGCCTGGTGATCACGGGAATCATTGAATGGTCCAGCCGGCCCGCGAACATCGAGGAGTTCGGCAGGTTGGGCGAGAAGTTCTATCCAGAGTTTACCGATCCGACCCGCGCCACCTCGCTGGAAGTATACGCCATCGACACCGAGAACGTCCGGCCGCTTGAATTTCGCGTCGAGCAGCTTCCCAATGGCCGCTGGGTGATCCCCTCGCACCACAATTATCCCGCGGATGCCGAGGAGCAGCTGGCCAAGACCGCCGCGTCCATCATCGGCGTCGAACGGGACGCCATGGTCACGCGCTGGGAAGCGGATCACGCCGAGTTGAAAGTGGTGAATCCCAAGCAGGAAGCGTTCCAGGCCGGCGATGTCGAAGGCGTCGGGAAGCGGATTATACTCAGAGGTGAGAACGACGCCGTGCTGGCTGATTATATCATCGGTAAGGAAGCCGATGCGGGGGGGCAGGCCGAAGAGGATCAATACTATGTCCGCCGGCCCGATGAGGACGAGGTCTACATTGCCCGGCTGAACATCGACCTTTCAACGCGATTCGTCGATTGGGTCGATACCGAATTGCTGGATGTCGAAGCGATGGACATCCGTGAAATCACGGTTAACGACTACTCATTCGACGAAATGCGCGGTCAGGTGACCAATCGGGAAATCAGCACGTTAACTCGTGATGGTTCCGCCGACCCCTGGGGCATGAAGGAGCTGGAGGACGAAACCAAGGAAGTCGACGAAGAGGCCCTGCGGGAAACGGTCAACGCGGTTGCGGGCTTGGAAATGGTTGGCGTGCGCCCCAAGCAGAAAGGCTTGACGCCCGACCTGAAACTCGATCGCGACGCCCTCAAATCCCAGGATGATCTGAATCGGCTGCAAAGCGACCTGATGGCCAAGGGATTCCTGCTGCAACCGCGCGAAAGCGGCGATCCCGACGACCTGCGGCTCCTGGCCCGAGAAGGGGAAATGGCGTTGGGGGCAAGTGATGGTCTCTACTACCAACTCCACTTCGGGCGGACCTTCACGGGCAGTCAAGAAGAATTGGAGATCGGCTTGTCGTCTTCCGACGGGGAGGATGATGATGAAGACGCAACGTCCGGAAAGGATGCTGGCAGTGAAGAGGCGGGCTCGGAAGACACCAAAAAGGCCGACTCGGAAACCGATGGCGATTCAGAGGAAGGGGACGAGGAGGACGCGGAAAGCGACAGTGGAAAGCCGGGCCGCTATGTCTTCTTGCGCGTGGAATTCGATAAACGGTATGTGGACGAGCCGGTCAAGCCGGAAGAGCCGGAAGAGCCAGCCGAATTGAACCAAGCGGCCGAATCCAAAGAGGAGGATACCGACCAGACGAAGAAAAACGCCACCCCCAAAGAACCGGCGAATAAAGAGAACGACTCTGATGAATCCGACGGTCAGTCCGATGATGCATCCGACGAGCCATCCGACGATGAGCCCCCCGCTGATTCCGATGAGGCATCCGACGAGCCATCCGACGATGAGTCCCCCGATGATTCCGATGAGGCATCCGACGAGCCATCCGACGATGAGCCCCCCGCTGAATCCGATGAGGCGTCCGACGAGCCATCCGACGATGAGTCCCCCGATGAATCCGATGAGGCGTCCGACGAGCCATCCGACGATGAGTCCCCCGATGAATCCGATGAGGCGTCCGACGATGAATCCGACAGTGATTCCGACGCTGAATCCGACGAGGCCTCGGCCGAGGAATCAGGGGAGTCAGATGGGGACCCCGAGAGTGACGAAGAATCGTCGAAAAAGGAAGACACGGCCAAGACCGAGGAGGCCTTGGCCAAGGCGCGAGCCGAATATCAGGAGGCTATGCAGGAGTACGAGGCCAAACTCAAGCAATACGAAAGCGAGCTGAAAGAGTACAACGAGAAGATCGAAAACGGCAAGGAAAAGGCCGAGGAACTGAACCGCCGGTTCGCGGACTGGTACTACGTCATTCCCGGCGAGAGTTACGACAAGCTACGACTTTCCCGAGCTGATTTGATCAAGGAGAAGGGAGAAGACGAGGAAGAAGAGGCGGGCGGGGCCCCCAAGAAGATGCCAGGCGGCCTTCCCGGCGGTGGGATGATGCCCAAAATGCCGCCGGGTGTGAAGAAGCAGTGAAGCCGCGACCGGTATGGTGCTCTGTCGCGGCTAAAAGACTCGGGGGCCATTCGCCGCGCCGGCGCCGCTCCGCCGACTCTCGACAATGGCTCCGGCGCCGCCCCGGCTGCCGGTTTCATCCGTGGGTTATTGGCCGTTTTCAGATCGCTGCGATGGAGTCAGGGAAACGGTCTCTTTTCCGGTTTGCTTTGGGGGCCGATCGGTTTGTATCGGCCCTGAAGCCAATCGCTGAGGTCACTGCAATACCAGCGTGAGAACCGCCGGTCGGAGGGGCCGCCGAGCAGCGTGGTCCAGAGGCAGTTTTCGCCCATATCCGTGACGAGGCGGAACGAAGGGACGAAGGTGGTCAAACGACCGCTTCGGCGACAAATCTGGCCTTGATGGACGGTCGCGCGGTTCCCGGTCGCGGTAATCGGGCCACGGTCGAATCCAAAAAGCCGAGGTAGTCTACCAGCCAGCAAGAGGTGACCGAGCAGGTATTGTCGCCCTTCTCCCCACGGACGAGGCTCCACATTCAATGCCCGTTCGGCTACCTCTTGGTAGAGTTGTTGGCGGTTGCGTCGGCGAAACCATACCGAGGTCTCCGCGAGCAGGATCCGATCGAAGTTCCAAAAGAAATCCATGAACGTGCCGGTCTCCGCCGCCAGATAATCGACCACCGCTTCTCCCAGCATGTCGGTGCCGAACACTTCCCGTGTCAAGGCGTGGTAGAACTGTTCGAACAGGAACGCGCCGAGCGAATTCTCGGTATAGGTGAAATCCCAGTGGCGAAGGATATCGCCTTGTTCGGTGCTGGGAAGCACCGGTTTCAGGTACTCCATGAAGCGAGCGGCCTGGGCGGAGCGCAAATCGAACTGCAATGCTTGCATGTCGGCCAGGGTGCAGGATGAGTTTTGGCCCAGCACCTCGGCGATGCGTTCCGCCCGGTAGGGGCCCATCGGCATATTACTTGGGCTGGCCTGGCCCAGCGAATTCAAGTCGTTATTGGCCGTGACGATGAAGCCGCCGGAAGGATTCAACTCGCGGGGAAGGTCTTCGGGGCGTTCGAATCCCTGCCAGTCGTTTTCGGGTTTCCAGCCCGGTAGCGGGACAAAGCCCTGTTGCGAGGGGCCTCGGCGAGGGATCAACCCGGACATTTGGTAGCCAATATTGCCATGGCGATCAGCGATCACGAAGTTCCAGGAGGTTTCGAATTGTCCCAACACGCCCCTGGCTTGTTCCACGTCCCCCACGTCCCACAGCTGGAACAGCAATCCTAATGTCTTGGGGCCCGACTTGGCGGCGGCCCAACGTGTCGCGAGGTAAAGGTTCTCGACATGCGGATCGCCGTCGAGCACGCCATGATCGTTCTCATGGAAAACGATCGTTACCGGTGTCTTGCCTTTGCGCAGGATTGTTTCCTGGCGGCGATGAAAGGGTACCCACTGATCCGGCTCCCGGAAATAATGGCCATCCTTGCAGCGTTCAACCCACGAGTCGACGGCATCGGCGAACGTATAGGTGGCCCCCCAAGCCACATCGTTATTGCGTCCGATAATGACCCCGGGCGCGCCGGGCATCGACCCGCCCGCCATGTAGCGATCGCCCACCCGCAGTACGATCTCGCTCCAAGCATTGGGCAGCCGATTGCCTTCCAGATGGGGGTCGTTACAGAGGAACGCGTGGCCGGACGCCGTTCTGTCTCCCGAAACCGCCCAGTTGTTGGAGCCCATCATCCGCATGGCTGAACCGCACCAGGTGACCTCCGGGGGAACCACCCGCTCGCCCAATTTGACTTGGCGCAGCAGATCGAAGTCGGCGTTTTGCAGCAATCCAGGGAACAACTCCTCCAAGGCCGGACGTTCCACGCCGGCCTGTATCATCTCGATCAGCAGCCTTTCGATGGTTGCTTGACACTGTTGGAGCATGACATAGCCAATCAGGCGTGAAAGGGCGCACATATCCCACGGCGTCCATGGCTCGTGGTGGTATCGTAACAAGCGAAGTTCCCACGGAACACGCTTGGAAAAGACATGGTTCGCGCCGTCGCAGTATGCCTGCAAACACTCGCGTTCCGCGTCGCCAAGCCGTTCAAAACTCGGCTCTTCGCCGCCATGCCAATTCATTTTGCGAAAAAACTTGTCAACGTGCAGGGCTTGATCCGTGGCGGTTAGCAGCTCGGACGTGCGACCTTGAACGATGATGCGCGTCAAGAGCATTTGCAGGCCACGGTCGGTGGCATGCACCACGCCTTGGCCCCAGTATAACTCGCGCCGGTCGTTCGCCAGTACGTGAGGAACGCCGTGTTCATCCCGCCAAATGTCAGGTTCCATCTTGGTTTCCCCCGCTTTCCCCGCGTTACTCGCCAGACGAGAAGGCACGCTACGCTAATGAAGGCTCCAGTTTGCCATTGAACAGTGTCAACCGTCGGGTTGCCAGGAGATCCATGACCTTGTGATTGTGTGATACGATGATCATGGCCTGGGACAACTGCAATAGGATCTCGAGCACACGGTCGGTGGAGTTTTCGTCCAACCCGGACGTGGGTTCATCCAACAGCAGCAGATCCGGCTTCATGGCCAACACGGTCGCGAGGGCCACGAGTCGCTTCTCGCCGCCCGATAACCGGTGTGTCACCTGCTGCTCGAATCCGATCAAGTTAAGTTGCTCCAGGGTTTCACTGACGATCCGGCGAACTTCCTCGCGCGGTTTTCCCAGATTCAACGGGCCGAACGCCACGTCTTCGGCAACCGTGGGGCAGAACAACTGGTCGTCGGAGTCCTGGAACAGAAACCCCGCGCGGCGGCGCACGTCCTGGAAATCGGCCTCCCGCGTCCGCTCCCGGCCAAAAACTTCCAGCCGTCCTTGCGTGGGCCGAAGCAGTCCAACGATCATTTTCAATAACGTGGTCTTCCCGCTCCCATTGGATCCAAGGATCCCCACCCGTTCCGACTCTTGTAGACGAAAATGGCAATCCGTGAGTACGCAGCGATCTTCACCGTAGGAATAACCGACGCCATCAAGTAATACCAACGTCTTGCTCATTGCACCACTGTTGGTTGCGCGCTGCCGGGCCCAAACAGGGCTCGGAAGCGGAAACGCGGGTTTGTTACCGACTCTCGGACGCCCCATCGCTCAAACGGTTTGGCACCGGCCGTTCATGCACGTTCAAGTCCTCAGTATATACCGGTTCCGGACGACTTTCTCCCCCGCGAGTCCGACCAACGGGAGGACGGCTTGCGTCGGGCAGCTTTCCACCCGGAAGAATCCAACCGCCTGAAATATGGCTTCGCAATTCAACGGGCCTCCGAATCGTCCGGTACACTGGCTCCGCTCGCGATCCCCGTTTTCTGGAGAGGGAACGCGTCTTGCCGCTCGCTCAGCCAGTGCCACACTCCGGGAAACGCCGCAGTTATTCGTGAGCCGTTCCCTACCTCGGTAAACCAAATTCCAATCCCACGAGCATGACGATAAGCACGGTCATGACGAGGGAGAACCAGATGTCATGGACCGAAAAGGAAAAGTGGTTGAGCAGGTAGAAGCGGCCGGAAAAACCTCGGCATTTCATGGCCGCTACTATGCGTTCCGACCGGTCCAGGCTGCGCACCAACAGCGTTCCCACCAAGTAGCCAAAGGTTCGGTACGTGTGGCGGTTCAAACCAGGGCTAAAGCCGCGTGTTTTCATGGCCGCCCTCAGCCGTTGGTACTCCTGTTGCATGACCTCCAAGTAGCGAATCGTGAACAGTAATAAGTGTGTGAATTTGTGAGGCGCTCCAAGGTGCCCCAAGGCGTGCGCGAGTGTGACCTGGCTCACATTACCCAGCAGGGCGATAAGGCCGAGCATGAGTGCGTTGGCCTTGATGAGAATGACCAGCGCCAGTTGCGAGCCGCCTTCCACGAACATCAAGAACAAGAACAGAATCAGCAGGAACCCGTTGACTGGAACGAGCCGCTTGTAGTGTTCACCCCGCGGCCCCGTGGCGGATAGAGCGCCGACGCCAGAGACCAATAACGCCGCCCCCAATGTCGCGAGCTCATTGGACACGGCGACAATCAGGGAGAACAACAGCGCGGTGACCAAACGAATTCGTGGGTCGATGTGCTCCATGTATCGCTCGGGGTCTCCCAACCAGTCGCCAATGGGACCTCCGGTCAACGCTGGCCTGCTTCACCTTTGTAGCCGTTCAGGGGTGCCGCTACACGGCCTGGACACGCAAGGCCCACATGGATGCCACGGGCTTGTCCCGTGGTGGTTCACGCTCGCCGCTACACACCGGCCAGCCACACCACTCCTGGCCGTCGGTAGCGTGGAACGTAACGGACCACGGGACAAGCCCGTGGCATTTGCACCTCGAAAAGCCTTTCCTCAATATGTGCAACG
>JBNJEM010000050.1:0-22285 GCA_051745935.1 Planctomycetota bacterium | reverse complement strand
CATGGATGCCTTGGAGCCGGTCGTGCCGGACGCCACCATCAGCGCCGACACGGAAAACCGGATGCTGGTGGTCACCGCCTCGGCGGACGATCACGAGCGAGTGCAAGGAATCGTGGACGAAGCCGATCGCCGCGGCGAAGGGGACCTGGTCACCGAAGCGTATTCGCTGAGGCGGTCCACCCCCACCACGCTGGCCACCGTGCTGGAACCGATCGTGCCCAACGCCATTATCGCGGCGGACCGAACCAACAGCACCCTGGTGGTAACCGCCACCGCCGACGATCAGGCACTGGTCAAGAAGGTGATCGAGCAGGCGGACCAAGGGGGCGAAGGGGAATTGGTGACCAAGGCCTACACGCTCCAGGTCGCCAATCCCAGCGCCATTGCGTCGGCTCTCGGAACCGCCGTGCCCAACGCCACGGCCACCCCGGACACCACCAACAAAATGGTGGTGGTGACCGCGTCCGAGGCGGATCAGGAGCGGGTTCAGTCCATCGTGGACGAAGCGGATCGTCGCAGTGAAGGGGAGTTGACGACCGAAGTCTACCAGCTCGACTTCGCCAACCCCAGCGGGCTCTACCGCGCCCTCCGCCCCGTCGCCCCGCTGGCCACCATCAGCCCCGATTATTACAACGATTCCCTCATCGTGACGGCTACCGAGACGGAACACCAGCGGATCCAGTCCGTGATCGAACAGGCGGACACCCGTGGCGGCGGCGAGCTGACCACCAAGGCGTATCCCGTGAAATGGGCCAATACCACCACCATTCGCTCGGCGCTGATGAGCGTGGTGCCCAAGGCCATGATCAGCAGTGACGCCCGCAACAAGATGCTGGTGGTCACCGCCAACGAGGAAGATCACGCCAAGATCGAGGATGTCTTGGATCAAGCCGACCGGCGCGGCGGCGGGGATCTGACCACCAAGGCGTACTCCCTGCGAAAAGCGGACCCGGACAGCATCATGGATGCCTTGGAGCCGGTCGTGCCGGACGCCACCATCAGCGCCGACACGGAAAACCGGATGCTGGTGGTCACCGCCTCGGCGGACGATCACGAGCGCGTGCAAGGAATCGTGGACGAAGCCGATGGCCGCGGCGAAGGGGACCTGGTCACCGAAGCGTATTCGTTGAAGTGGTCCGATCCCGGAAGCTTGGTCACGGTTCTGGAACCGATCGTGCCCGATGCCATTATCGCGGCGGACCAAACCAACAGCGCGATCGTGGTCACCGGCTCCGCGATTGATCAAGAATTGGTCCAAAAGGTGATCGACCAAGCGGATCGGCGCGGCGAAGGAGAGATGACCACGGAGGTATACCTGTTGACGCGAGCCAATCCGTCATACGTACAGCGGGCCTTGCAGCCCTTGGTGCCGAACGCCACCATCGGTGCCGACGTCACCAGTAAAACACTGATTGTGACCGCTCCAGAGGAAGACCAAACGAAGATCGAAAAGATCGTGGAGCAAGCGGACCGGCGCGGGGAAGGAAAACTGACCACCAAGGTCTATGCCTTCAAATTAGCCGATCCGGACACGGTCGCCGAGGCCCTGGGGACGCTTATTCCCAATGCGCAAATGAGTGCGGATCCATCAACCAACACCTTGATCGTCACCGGTACCACGGAAGATCATGCCCAGGTCGAACCGCTCGTCGAGCAACTCGATGTCGCTTCCCCCAGTACTAGTATTCTCAAGCCATACACGGTGAAAAACGCCGAAGCGGAGCAGGTATATCAGGCCTTGAGCCAAATATTCAGCTCCAGCCGGGATATTAGTATCGGCTACCAGGACAAAACGGGAATGATCATGGCGTACGCGCCGGCGGCTCAACAGGATGAGGTGGAGCAGGCAATTCTGGCCATCGACGAGGCCACCGCGAAACGCCCCGAAGCGACGCTTAAAGTCTACGAGTTGGAAGGGGTCGACGTAACCACGGCGGTGGATACCGTCAGATCGCTGCTGGAAGACGAAACGCCGAAAATCGACTTGCAGTCGGATATGGGCAATAATCAGATTCTGGCTATTGCCGAGCCGCAACAACATGAGCTGATCGAGAACGCGATATCGCAGTTGAAACCGGTGAAGCGGGAGATGGAGGTATTCACGCTGGGACGGATGGACCCTTATTCCGCTCAGCTGGCCATCAATACGATGTTCGGCGACCTTCCCTTCGCCGCGATGCCCATGGTCGAAGCCGATCCAGACATGCGGCAGTTGATTGTCCATGCGACCGAAGAGCAACTGAAGCGTATCCGGGAGCTATTGGACAAGATGGGGGAAGGCGATGGCGGGCCAGGCCGGCGGCGGGACTCGACATCCCTGCTGCGCGTCATCCCGTTTACCGGTGATGTCGCGGAGACGCTCCGGGAGATCGAACGCATCTGGCCTCAGGTGCGGGGCAATCAGATTGAGATCGTCTCGCCGGGGGGAGAGAGTGAATCGCCGCCGGAGCCCCAGTCCACCCCCTCGGCCGACGAGGAGGCCTCGGAGCAGGGTGACCAGGAGGGCTCAACCGCGGTGCCGGGAAACGAGGCGACGGAAAACACGCAAGCGGACGAGGGTGACGCGTCTAGTGCCCCGGAGGAAAAACCGGCGGGAAACACCGACAAGGCGGCGGCTCTCGCGTCCCCGGCGACCATGCTGGTCAGTGCTCAAGATCCCAATCCGGAATCGGAGCTACCGCCCGCGCCGGAAATGACAGAGGAGTCCCAAGCGACGGAAATCGACCCGCCGACGAGTGAACCGTCAGAGGAGCCGAAGGCGCAAGAGGGTGAAGGGGAAAAGCCAGACCAACAGGCGAACGAGCCGGAACCAGCGGAAGCGCGGCAACGGTCCACGGCCGCGGAGTTGCGAGCGGCCATTGAGGCCCGGCGGGGGCGAGAAACGAACGATCAGCCGGCAGCGGATGAAGGCGCCCCGGAGAAACCACCGATTGTGATTATCGCCGGTGACGACCGCTTGACCGTGGCCTCCCGGGATGCCGAAGCGCTCAATATGTTTGAACAGTTACTGGAGACATTGCAGCAGGGCACGCGACTCAGCTTCTCCAAGGGAAACTTTTCCATGTTCATGCTGGAAAACGCGGATGCCGAAGAGATTGCGGAAACGTTGAATTCGCTCTTTGGCCGCAATGCGCGTTCGTCCCAACGCAGGTATGGGGCCTACCGGAGACGTTCACAAACCCTGAGGGTGGTGGCCGACGATCGCATGAACGCTCTGTTGGTGTACGGGAGCGTGTCGGAGCGGGACATGGTGGAAGAGATGCTCCCCCTCCTCGATTCGGCCGAGATCCCGGAGTCGTTGTCGACCGAGAAACCACGCATGATCTCCGTCGAGAACTTGCCCGCCGAAACCGTGCTGCAGGTGTTGGAGTCGGTGTACGATACCCAGTTGTCCGCCCGCCGGGGGCTGCGCCCGGTCACGATCCCCCGGGGGATTTCTCCTGAAATGACCTCCATGCTTGAATTGCTCAACGCCACCGCCAACGCCCCCATCCTCACGCTGGACGTGGATGAAACGACCAATTCCATCGTCATGCGGGCGCCTCGGAAACTGGGCGAGGAAATTGAAGGGTTCATCAAGGAATTGGATGAGCAGGCGCGCGAAGGCGGGACCCAAAGTATCAGCTTGGTGCCCCTCGAGGGAACCAACAGTGAGCAGATTCGAGGCGCGCTCCAGATGCTGATGCGAGGAGGCAGAAGCCGCCGTTTTCGCGGTCGGTGACGGGGGCGGAAAATGCAATCAAACCGATATATGGTTGTGGCATATCATGTTGCGGGGCTTGAGCTTACGTCGACGAAGGCCGGCGAATTTCATATCCTTTAACGTCCCACGTTCCATTGTGCTCGTTTTTCCGGGGTTTTTGCTTCCTCGACGTGACGTATTTGTTATTGTATATGACAAAAAGGAACTGTTTGGGCCCCCTATGTGTTCATCTGCACTCACGAGCCGCTACACTCACAAGCCGCCATGAAACTCACCCACACGGAAGCTCGCGTCGTCCCCCGCTTGCGAAAGACACGCGTCGACACGATGCGTCATTTGTACCCACACCTCCAGGTTTCGCACATGTCCGTGGTGCGAGCCCTGAACAAGTATGGCGATTTCACCAGCGCGAACCCGAACGCTCGCTATTACACGCTGCACGATATCCCACGCTTCGACGAGAACGGCTTGTGGACCGACCGAGACATTTGTTTTTCGTCGCGTCACACGCTGGGGGAGACCCTCGTGGCCCTCGTGCACAACGCCGCTGCCGGACTCCCAGGCTACAGCCGGCCCCCACGCCTCTCCGGCCCCCCACGAGCCTGTCTCGTGGGAGCCCAAGACTCACAGGCTACAGCCAGTCTGTCAAAAGGGTTCCGTGGGAACCGTCGGCGACAATACCAATGACGACGTCAAGTCATATATCGCAAACCAAGTTGTCAAAGAACCGGTCGTCGATGAACGGTTCCGAGAAACATTGCGACAGTTCACAGTCGTCCGTGCCGTACCGCCTGTAGCTCGCGAGTCTGATTCACCCACGAGATGAACTCGCGGGGGTCTGGGCGCGTGCCGTACCGCCTATGACCACCTTGTCGAAAAATTCGCCGAAGCCCATGATGGCCGGTCGTATACCGCATGGCGACGGACGAATCCGTCGCTCAACCTGGGCCGGATTCCCAGCCGAATTCTCCGAGATCAAGACTTCGTGGACAACCTACTTGAAGTCCGTGCCATTCAATGCCAAGCTAACAACAAAGAAGCTGCATAAAATAGGCAAACATCTCATCACCCTAAGCAAACCATGCGCCAACCGAATTCTGGAATGACTGCGGAAATTGCCCCAGACTCGCCCCACCGGTAGCCCATACGGCCGCCCGCCCCCAAGCCGGGCTCAGTGCGAGCAAACACGCCGTTAAAGAGTCGATTACGGAGCCTGGCCCGGCCATGAGGGCAGGTGGCGGCCGCGAACGGGGCAACGGAGTCCGCCTCCACGGGCGGGCAAGCCGCTTTTCCTGTTGACGTTCTCGTGCCCGTTGACTACGATACGAATAACAAGGGAATTCGTAAGCGAGCTACACAAGCTCTAGTGATGTGAACATACCTTGATATCCCGCCTGCTTGGCACGACATACCAACTTAAAGCGTAGAGCTTTCATTACCTAGATCGGCAGGGACGCCGTGACATCTGACCTTGCGTGTACAACGGTCTCAAAGACGTTGAGTCTTGTGCTGTAGGGCGATACTACGATTGGTGCGCGACATGATAGTCAATCAACTTTCGGCGGTCGTAAACGACGACGTTGTGGTTCCCACGTTATCAGCCGAGCAGCTAGCGGTAGCGCGGCACGCGCATTCGGTGGCTGGTCGGCTTGACGGCGTGGCGGAAGAGCTCGGATGTGACAGTGAGGACCAGGTGCTTTCCGCGGTGGCTCGCGGCTTGGGCTTGGATCGCCTGGACCTTTCCGAGGCTCGGCCTGACTTGAAGTTACTGGAATCGTTTCCGGTGCGTTTGATTCACCGCTTTCACATTTTTCCTTTGTGGATGGAGCGGGGTTCGCTGGTATTGGCGATCAGTGACCCGTTTAATCTGCATGCGGTGGATGCGGTTAGTTCCGCGACGGGGCTGAGCGTGGCCCCGGTGGTGGTGGAGGCCGAGGAGCTGGGCAAGTTCATCAAGCGGCACTTGGGCGTGGGCTCCGAGACGATTGAGGACCTGGTCGCTCAGCAGAAAACGCCCGGCGACGAAGACGTTCAGATGCTGGAGGACGTGGATTTCGACGGGTCCGAGGATGCCGAAGCGGCTCAGGAAGCCTCGGTGGTTCGGCTGGTCAACGAAATCCTCAGCGAGGCCATTGAGGTGCGGGCCAGCGACATCCACATCGAGGCTCAAGAAGGAAGTCTCAAGCTGCGGTATCGCATCGACGGCGTGCTGCAACGGCAACCGACCCCGCCTGAGATGAATCGCTTTCAGGCGGCGATCGTGTCTCGATTGAAAATCATGGCCCGCATGAACATTGCGGAAAAACGGGTGCCGCAGGACGGGCGCATCAAGCTGCGAGTGAAGGGGCGCGAGATTGACGTCCGTGTCTCCATTATCCCCATGCTCCATGGCGAGGGGGTCGTCATGCGGGTGCTCGACAAGGAGAACCTGCAGTTCTCCCTCCGCGGCATCGGCATGTCCCAGGCCATGTATGACGAGTTTGAACGGTTGATTCGCTTGCCTCACGGGATCATTTTGGTGACCGGTCCCACGGGGTCTGGAAAGACCACGACGCTCTACAGCGCCCTGGATGAAATCAAGGACGAAGAGACCAAGATCATTACGACGGAGGATCCGATTGAGTATCAGCTGGAAGGCATCAATCAGATCCAGGTTCACCCGAAGGTTGGGTTGACCTTCGCCGCCAGTTTGAGAAGCATACTGCGCCATGATCCCGACGTGGTCTTGGTTGGCGAAATTCGGGACTTGGAAACGGCGGAGAATGCGGTGCAGGCGTCGCTCACCGGCCACTTGGTGTTCAGCACCTTGCACACCAACGATTCGGCCGGCGCCTTCATGCGTCTTTGCGACATGGGGGTGGAGCCGTTTTTGGTGACCAGCACCGTGGAAGGCGTGATGGCTCAACGGTTGGTGCGGCGGTTGTGCGAGTCGTGCCGGGAACCGTACGTCCCCAAGCGGAAGGATGTTCCGGCCGACTTTCCGTTGAACGAGGTGCTGGAAAAGGGCGCGAAAGTCTATCGACCACGCGGCTGTCGCAAGTGTCGCGATACCGGATATAAGGGACGAATCGGACTCTATGAGTTGCTCGTGACGGACGACAACATCCGCAAACTGGCCAATGAACGCCAACCGTCCAATGTGGTTAAACAGGCCGCCGTACAGGCCGGCATGAAGACGTTGCGACTGGACGGCTGGGACAAAGCGTTGGCGGGGATTACGTCATTGGAGGAAGTGGTGCGGGTAACGAAAAACGGGTGAGGCATCACTTGTTTTGGGGGGGTCATGCCAGAATTCACCTATTTAGCTCGGGGCACGCAGGGGCAGGATCTATCGGGCGTCATCTCCGCTGGCAGTCGACGCGAGGCGATTACCCTCCTGGCCGATCAGTCTCTGTTTCCGCTGAGTGTCGATGCTCGGAAAGAGGCGGGCACGGGCAAGTTCAGCTTTACGTTGCGAAGGCGAATCAAG
Organism: Planctomycetota bacterium; assembly: GCA_051745935.1. Classification (GTDB taxonomy): domain Bacteria; phylum Planctomycetota; class Planctomycetia; order Pirellulales; family Pirellulaceae; genus JBNJEM01. Next base: position 15,113 of record JBNJEM010000050.1, on the reverse strand, counting down.
GGCGAGGTGCTCGCGGATACGTTTACGCAACTGTCTGATTTGCTGGCCAATGGCGTGCCGTTACTCGAGTCCCTGGACGTGCTGGTCCGGCAAGCGGTCGATGAACAACTCTCCACGGTACTCGAAGACGTTCGAAACCAAGTGGCTGACGGAACCAACCTCGATGCCGCCTTGGCAAGCCATCCGACGGTATTCAGTCCGTTGGCGATTAGCATGGTGAGGGCCGGACTGGAAGGAGCGTTTTTGGAGGAAGCGTTGGAGCGGATCGCGACATTCATGCGCAAGCAAGAGACGCTGCGTGGCAAGGTCATCGGATCGATGACGTATCCCGCCATTTTGGCCGTCGTGGGCGTGGGCGTGACGATCTTTTTGGTCGCCGTCGTGGTGCCGATGTTTCAAGGGTTTTTCGATCGGCTGGAACGGACCGGAACCGGCTTGCCGTTGGTCACCATTATCCTGGTCACCTCCAGTCAGCTTCTGGTTCGATACGGAATATTCGCGGTGGCCGGCGTCGCGGCGCTCGCGGTAGCCGCCCGCAAGTGGATGGTCACGCCCGCGGGGCGGAAAGTCACGGATCGCTGGAAGCTGAAGGTTCCAGTGGCGGGCAAGATTTTCCATGACACCGCCGTCGCCCGGCTCTGCCGCGTGCTGGGTACGCTGTTGCGCAACGGGGTCCCCATTCTGACGGCATTGAGAATCAGCAGTGAATCGACCGGAAACCAGTTGCTCCAAAACGCCGTAATGGAGTCGGTGGAAACAATTTCCTCGGGAGAATCGCTCTCGCGACCACTGGCCGTCAGCGGACTCATTCCGCCGCCGATCATGGCGATGATCGGAGTGGCCGAAGAGGCCAACACGTTGGATGTCGTGCTGGTGCGGATCGCCGACCGCATGGAAGAACGCATCGAACGGAAACTGGAAATGATGGTGCGCATGATCGAACCGATGATGCTCCTGATTATCGGCGCGATGGTGATGTTCATTATCGTGGGGATCTTGCTGCCAGTGTTCGATTTGAACGCCAGCATTGGATAGAGCCCCGCGGCTCGTTACAGCCGCCAATCCCGCCGCCACGCGTTCATCGCACGGGGGGTGGGCGAACGGGCGGGCGCCAAGCAGGGGAATAAGAACGTGAACAGTCCAGCCGAGTCTCACCCGGCTCAGGCATGGCCGGGTTTAGCACATATGAGACGCCGTGTTACGCAAATCAACTACGCTTCGCAAAAGGAGAAAAACATGGACCGCACACGGAGACGTTTTCGCCGCCGGGCATTTACGTTGCTCGAGTTGATGATCGTCCTGGTCATCCTCGTGCTACTCTTCGCCATGGTCGGCCCACGCTTGCTGGGATCTCAAAGAAAGGCGGATATCAACGCCACCAAGACTCAGATTGGTAACTTGGAATCCGCGTTGAAATTGTACGCGGTCGACATGCGAACCTTTCCCTCGGGTGAGGATGGGTTAAGTGCCCTGATCACGCGACCCTCGGACGAACGCGCCGCGCAGAAATGGAATGGTCCCTATCTGGACGATCAGGTCTTGCCACTCGATCCATGGGACCAGGAGTATGGCTACGAGTACCCGCCTTCCAAGAACGCCCGCGATTTCCCCGACATCTGGTCGGCCGGTCCGGATGGTGAATCCGGGACGGAGGACGACATCGGCAACTGGAAAGGCGAAAGTGGTGAAGGTGGCGAAGGAGAAATGGGACGCGAGGAACAGGGTACCTTTGACGACGGCATGGGCGGCCAAGGCGGCATGGGCGGCCAAGGCGATGGCATGGGTGGCCAAGGAGGCGGCGGCATGGGCGGCCAAGGCGATGGCATGGGTGGCCAAGGCGGCATGGGTGGCCAAGGAGGCGGTGGCATGGGCGGCCAAGGCGGCGGCGGCATGGGCGACCCCGGTGGTGGTGATTTTTAGACCGCACTAGCCCCAAACGCGTACCCCCTGCCTGGGTGAAAAAGCCAGCTGGCGCCCGAAATGCTTCGCCGCCAGCCAGCCATTGAGCAACCACCTGCAAAGCCGGTGGCTTGAAAAAGGCCCCAAAAGGAGCCCGTTATTCCCCACCGACCCCAAGGCTCGGTGGGGGGAACTGGCAACACGCGGGAAATGGCGGAGCCGGTGGATGATCGTTGTTTTAGTGCCCCTTGCCGGCGGGATCGTTGATCCGCGAAAAGAACTTCGCGCAAGGCAGCGGCAAACGGAAGGCCGGACTTAAGTCCGTTCCTGGCTGCGGTACTCGCATTTGCGGGACAGGAGTGCACCCACCCCCCTCCTGCTCCCGGCAACGTGTGATGCCGCGTCAGTGAACGGGCTTGAGTGCGGCTTTTTTGATGGAACTTGGATGGAGCAACGGTCCCTCGATACCGACGAGTTACGTCTCCCATGCTTCGCCTCTCACGCCAAGACGATGCTCGCCGAAGCGCGTTCACGCTTCTGGAACTGCTGATTGTTCTGGTGTTACTTGCTTTTATGGTGGCGATCACCTGGCCCTTGTTGCGCAAGCCGCTGCAGCGCAGCTTGACGGAGCAGGCCGCTCGCCAATTGAGGGAAGACCTGGCACGAGCGCGACTCAACGCGATCGAGTCGGGCCGCGCGATGGCCATCCACTACGAGTTGGACGGAGGGAAATATTGGATCGCTCCCGCGGATACCGCCACCGGTGATGAACCCTCTTTCGAGACGCTGGAGGATGAGCGGAATTCCAGGGCGGGGGACAAGAACGGCGATGGCGCGGGAATCCAATTGGTGATCCAAGGCGAGCTGGAGGACGGGGTGGTTTTTCAGGATCCGGCCATCGCCGAAGAGCGGGATACGACGTCCGGCTCCACACTCGATTCCATGCTGGCCGACCACATGGCCGAGACCGAGGAAGTGGAGCCATTGGTTGAAGACTCGAGGAGCGAGACGAGCTGGTCTCCCGCCGCCCTGATCTATCCCACCGGTCGCGCGGAAAATGCCTCTTTTCTCCTCGTGGGCCCGGAGAACTACATGGTAGCGGTCTCGCTTCGAGGTCTGACCGGGGCCGTGAGCATCGGACCACTCAAGCAGAGATCTTCCACGCGGCAGGGCGAAACCCGGCAGGGCGAAGAAAGTACGGCGGAATCGGGCAACCAACCGCCGGAAGACAATACACGATTCCCACAAGACGCGGTTCCCACAAGACACTGAACGGATGACTTCATATAGCGGTCGCGGGTGAGTTTGTCCGCCGCGAGTCCGACCAACGGGAGGACGGCCTGCGTCGGGCAGCTTTCCATCCGGATGAATTCGGCCGCCTGTTATAGCGGTCGCGGGTGAGTTTGTCCGCCGCGAGTCCGACCAACGGGAGGACGGCCTGCGTCGGGCAGCTTTCCATCCGGATGAATTCGGCCGCCTGTTATAGCGGTCGCGGGTGAGTTTGTCCGCCGCGAGTCCGACCAACGGGAGGACGGCTTGCGTCGGGCAGCTTTCCATCCGGAATAATCCAACCGCCTGAAAAACAATGTACTTGAGGGGAGGGGCATTCGATGAACAACGCGTGGTTGACATCTTGGCAAGGCCGACAACGGCCGCGGCCTGGGTTGAGGCGAGCGCGGACGCGGCAGGGCATGTCGCTGATCGAGGTTATGTTGGCCACGGCGATGTTGTTGAGCAGCGTGATGGTGTTGTCACGCATGGCTTTTCTCGCGCAAAAGCACGCGCACAGCGCCGAGGATCGCTCCATGTCGCAAACCTACTGCCAGAATATCATGGAAGAAATGCTGGCCGGCGCGAGGCCCTTGCAGAGTGTTGCTCCAGCACGCTTCGATGGCGACGTGTGGATCTACATGGTCAAGGTGGAAACCGTCGATGAAGCGGATTTGATGGAAGCGGATTTGATGGAAGTTGCCGTCACGGTCGATCGGCTGGACGATCCGGAAAGTCCGCTACCCAAGGAAGATGAAATGCAAGGTTATCGGTTGGTTCGCTGGGTCCGAGGGGCTGAAACCGGAACCTCCGCCCAGGATTTGGGAGGCCTTCCGGAACCGAAGCCGATGGAATCCGTGATCCCCGAACCGTTAATCGACGAGGGGTTTGGAGAACAACAGGCCCCCCAACCGTTAATCGACGAAGAGGTCCAACCGTTCGGCGAAGGGGGCCAACGGCAACCCCAACCGTTCGGCGAAGGGGGCCAACGGCAACCGCCGGGCGGCAGCGTGGAGCGTGACATGCGACCAGAAGACATGCCGCCGGAATTGTGGTAATGGGTGGGCCACTGATGAGCACAATCGGAGATACTTCAGGCGCCCAGCGTGCCGGATGACTTGGCGGCGCGTTGCATTGCGGAAGTTGTTTTTGAGTGATTCCTCACCGGCGGAACCGGTGGATTATCTTTCAGGCGGTTGGATTTTCCCGGGTGGAAAGCGGCCCGACGCAAGCCGTCCTCCCGTTGGTCGGACTCGCGGCGGAGAAAGCCATCCGCGACCGGTATAACTTGAATTTAGAAGCCATAACAAAACCATTCAGTTTTCGGCCAAGATCTCGCATGATGATCCAATCCATGATGGCAAGACCGCACCGCTCGCTGGCCGCCGGTCCCCGCGGCGTGAACGACGCGATCCGACTTACCGGACACGTCTTTCGTGTTTGGGACACGGGCCAATTCCCGGTGTGCGATGGCCGTTCCAAACCGCGGAAGACGTCCTTGACACGGCCTCGGAGCACCGTGGTCCGCCCATGGCGCGGGACACGCGTTCCGCGGCCCGGCTTCACGCTGCTGGAAGTCTTGATCGTGGGGATACTCACCAGCACGCTCATGGTCGGAGTCTGGTCGTTGTTCCACACCTGGGGGCGGTTGTACGAGCGGGGCGAGCAGCGAGTCCGCAAGGCTCAGCTCGAGCGCTCGTTGTGTGATCAATTCACCGATGACGTCGGCAGCGTTGCCTACGTTCTACCGCCACCCCGGGACGGGAAACGGTCCAATAGCGAGTCCAGCAGGCAACAATCGCGGGGCGGAAACAGGGCGTTGGTGGGAGGGGCCGACTGGATGGTTCTGGACCTGCTCCAGCCGCCCAGTCCCTTTGCACGTTCCAACGGCGAGGAAAACTCGCAAGGCGCTGACTCGAACAACAAGGCATTGCACGCGCCCGAGTTGCAGCGAGTGATGTACACGTTCCGGTCCGGGGAATCGGAGGGGTCCGGTAGCCTTTCCTCCAGGGTCGAGGACATGGCCGAGGCGGATGATAGTGTCGTGGTGGGGGAGAGCGAAGAGGCGACGGAAGAACCGTTCAGCGGGCTCGTGCGAATCGTGATCCCTGTTGAACGGCACCGAGAACTGGCAACAGGGCAGTCGGCTACCGGCGTGGCTGGGCGTTCTTCGGGACTCCAAGAGGCGGCCTGGACGGTGCGCGACCTGGCTGGAGGCTCCTCGCAAGAGCGCGCCACCAACCCGGTGCTGGGCGACTCGGGAACATCCGGAACGCAATACATGTCCAAACCGGCCGCCGGCGTGCTTGGCCAGGATGACGTCCCGGAAGTCATCTCGTGCGAGTTTCGCTACTACGACGGTTCGACGTGGACCAACGGCTGGGACAGCCGGGCGAAGGGACAATTGCCGCGGGCCGTTGAAATGCGATTCCAGTTGAAAAACGAGACGCGGGACGAACAATTAACGAGTAGCGACGGCGAAACGGAACAATTGGAGACTGAACCGTCCGCCGCCGGCGAGGAGGAGGATTCACTCGCGGAGTCGGACACGGGTTCGTCCGAGGATTCGAGTGGTGGTAGCCAGGCGGACGTGCCGTACTATCGCTGCGTGGTCTGCTTGCGGCGGGGCAGCGAAAGCCAGGCAGAGTTCAACGGCGAGTAAATCACGGAGCGAGATTTCGGGGGACACCCCGTGAAAGGGTTGAAAAAGTCCGGAAATGTCCCGGCGACACGCGGACGTGACGGATGAGCAACTTGGAGTCTTAGGGCGTAACAGGCGCGCACGGCGCGCGCATCCTTGACGTGAGCGACCAACGGGAGCGCCCCATCCCTGTGCGGTGTCCCGATTTGGTTGGCGGCCCTGCCGCCTTGGGTTGGACCAGGCCATGATTACACCGATATGCTTATGACCCTCAGAAACGATACAGCCGCGAGGAACCATGATCAGCGCCGCCCTGCGGCGGGGTGGCCGCGTTGCTTGCCAGCGAAGTCCGTCACGCCCGCGCGGCGACGATGCCATGAGCGGGCCGGTCGAAACAACACATTTAGCTCGGCCGGTCGGCGGCGACGCGGAATTGTCATCGTGGTGGTGACGGTCGTGATTCTGCTGGTCAGCCTGGCGGCGTACGGCTTTCTGACGTTGATGCAGACCGAGAACAAAGCGGCACTGGCCCGCGGCGACCAATTGCAGGCCAAATCGGTGGCATCTTCCGGGCGCGAATATCTGGCTCGCCTGTTGGAGCTGCCGCGGAGCGAAAGGCCGGTGAAGGCGGAGCGGGATGACGTGTCGGACGGATTTCAGGATATCCTGGTGGATGGTGACTCGGATGAGTCGGACGAGTTCGCGCGGCAGGGGCGGTTTTCAATTCTGGCCTCCAACCACGACGAAACCGGAACCCGCGATTGGCGTTTCGGTTATGAAAATGAGTCGGCCAAAATCCATTTGGCCCTGCTGCTCGATCTTGAGCGTGAACAGCCCGGCGCCGGCCAGGATGCCTTGATGAATCTGCCGAACATGGATGAATCAACGGCCGATGCGATCCTGGACTGGATTGATGAGGATGATCAACGGCGAGGGCAGGGGGCGGAATCGGAATACTACTCCGGGCTCAGTCCGCCGCGAAGCCCCCGAAACGCCGTCCCGCCCGCGCTGGAGGAACTGTTGTTGGTCAAGGGAGTCACGCGCGCGAAATTGTTTGGCGCTGACCAAAACGCCGATTTCGAGGTGGATGCGTCGGAAGGACAGCGGGGACAACAAACGGGTGGGTTTGCTTCCGAAGGGAGAAAGCCCTGGCGGCGGTACCTGACGGTTCATGCCGGGGAACGCGATGAAATGCACGACGGCGGGTCCCGAATTCGCCTCAACCAATCCGATCTGGCGGCGTTGCATCGTGAGCTGTCAGCCGCGTTCGATCCCAGTTGGGCCAATTTTATCGTGGCGTATCGCCAGTACGGCCCCTACAGCGGTTCGGAGAGCGGGGGCGAGGCGTCCGAGTTGTCCGTTGACCTGTCCCAACCCGCTGATCAGAAAATCGAGTCCCCGCTGGAACTAATCGACGCGCGAGTGGCCATTCCGGCTCAGCAAGGCGCCAGCCGACGCAGCCCCAGCCAACGAAGCGCCAGTCGAGGGAGCGCCAGTCGAGGGAGCGCCAGCCGAGGGAGCGCCAGCCGACGGCGCGCCAACCGGGGCAGCGCCAGCCGAGGGAGTATGTCCCGGGGGAACGCGAACCGAACGAACGCCGGACCGGGGCGTGCTGGTCGGGGGAACGCGAGCCCGGGGGGCAGTGGCGAGCAAGACGGCGAGGGTGACGGCGAGGATGACGTGGAGGTGTTTGCCAGTCCATTCACGGGCGACCCGGGGCAAATGCGCGAATACTTGCCCCGTTTGATGGACGGGGTTACGGTGGGAAGCGGGTCCCCGATCCACGGCCGGATCAACGTCAATCTGGCCCCGCCGGAGGTTTTGGCCGCCCTGCCGGGCATTGACACGGCCACGGCCGAGCGCATTGCCTCATCTCGCTCCATGTCTTCCATGGGCACCGAAGGGCGTCGGCATGCGGTGTGGCTGCTGATTGAAGAGATTGTCGATCGCGATCAGATGCGGCGTCTGGAACGCTACGTCACCACCGGCGGCGCCGTCGGACGTGCTCAAATTATCGGTTATTACGGTCACGGCAGCCCGATCACGCGGTTCGAAACCGTGGTGGATGCTACCGAGCCGCCCGCTCGCCAAGTATACTACAAGGGGTTGCGAAGATTGGGACGAGGCATTGCCGAAGACGTGATGAACATCACGAGTGGACCATGAACAAGATCAGAAAGACGATGTCGTTTCGAAAACCCGTGGTCGCGGTGCACTGGGGACAATCCACGCTGGACTATGTGGTGGCGGATCGCAAGAGCGGCAGAATCTACATCAGGTCGGCGGGCTCGGTCAGCTGGAATCTGGAGGAAGATGAGCGGACCCCGGGGGAGGTGTTACGGGACGAGTTGCAGCAGTTGGGGCTGCGCCGGGTCGAACTGGTGGTGGCCGTGGGGCGAGGTAGTGTGGATGTGGTCCCGCTGCACACGCCACCGGCCAGCGACGCGGAGTTGCCAACGTTGGTGTCGAACCAGGTCATGCGCGACGCGGGCGAAATCGCGGAGAGCGGGGTGGTTGATTTTACCGCGGTTCCCGCGATCGGGGACGAGCCGCGAACGGGATTTGCGTTTTGCGTGGAAGCGGGGGAGATGCAACGGGTCATGGCGGAGGCCGCGAAGGCGTCCCTCAAACCGGCCGAAATCGTGTATCGCCCGCTGGCCTCGATCACGCTGCTGCGCCGCGTCGTTCCGCAATCGCGACGGACCATGATCCTGGTGACGCGTCACAATCGCGAAGCCGATATCTCCATTGTCCGCGGAGGAAGCATCGTCTACACCCGGACCGCTCGATTAGGTGAAACGCCAAATATCGGCGATATCGCCTCGCAATTGGCGATGGAGGTCCGCCGATCGCTCGCCGCCGCCTCGCTGACGCCGGACGAGGAAGAACAACATCTCTATATGTTCGGGGCCTTGGAAGAAACCGAGCAGTTGGTGCAAGAGTTGGCGGAGGAGCTTTCTTTGCCGGCCTCGCTGCTGGATCCTCTTCGCGTGGAACGCGTGGAGGGCTCGACCCCGGAAGCGCTCGGGCGTTTAGCCCCGCTGCTGGGCATGGTCTACGACCACTATGGCCACACGCACGCGGTCGATTTCTTGCACCCGAAAAAACCCGTCGCCCCTCCCAATCCGTGGCGACGTTTCGGGGGGTACGCCGCCGCCGTGATCGTGTTGCTGGCCGTGGGCGGCTATACGTGGTGGGAAGATCGCGCGGAGACGGCCCAGGAAATTGCCCAAATGGAAACAACGCTCGATAACACGCTGACCCACCTCGCCAAGGTTCGAGAGAAACAAGCGGTGGTCAATGCCGTTTGGAATTGGGAGCGGAGCAGCGTGAACTGGCTCGATGAGTTCTACGACTTGGCGCGGCGATTCCCGTCCGGCCGCGAAGCCATGGTTCGACGCTTCTCCGTGGCGCCGGGACGCATCAACATGACCGTGTATGTCAGTGATCCCGAGGTGATAACGCAAATGGATAATGAGCTCCAGGATGCGTTTCATCGCGTCCGCAGCAAGGGCGTGACGGAACAGCCCACGTTGGAGGATTACCCATGGCAATTCCAGACGCAGATCACGTTGCGCCCCCGTACGACCGAACAGTATCGTAGCCAGTTGCCAGCCGAAAAGCTCGAGCAAGATCCTCAGCCGAAGGAGACGCCGGCCGACGAGCCGGAACAGAAGCCAAGCGGCGACATCGCACTCTCAGGTGACGATGAGGCGCCAGCGGAGCGCTACGCCGCGGCGAGGCGGCCGTGAGAGGCCGATCCATGGGCCCCCCTCGTGTTGCCGGATCAAGCATGCTGGAGACTGGGAGTAGAGCGGTGAAAAACCTGGAATGTGGGCAAACTCGGCATGCAATATCCGCCGGGCCCCTTTGGGTAACCGCGTGGTCGCTGCCCGCGTCGCGGCTTTGGAGATTCGGATTCGGTGCGTCCCTTTGGTCCGTGGTTCGGCCCGGTTCCGGAAAACTCAACCTAAGAGTGGCACAATGAATGATTCAAGTAGCACCATACGAAACCGCTGGCTGATTGCGGCATTAAGCGTGGTGGTCCTGTTCTATGTGGGCGATATGGGGTATCGCAAGTTCGTGCAAGAGCCGGCGAGCGAGAACAAACGTCTCAAAAAGCAACTTACCGAGAAAATCAATGCGGCCGAGGTCGAGTTGAAAAAGGCCATGCAGGCGGCTGAACAGCTTCCACGTCTTGAGCAAAGGTCGCTTCCGTGGAACGCGGACATGGCCCGTTCGCGCTATCGGGATTGGTTGTTAAAGCTGGCTGAAAATGTTGAGTTCGAAGGAATTAGGGTCGACTCCGGGGACCCAGTGGCCGTGACGGAATCGCTGGGGCGGTCGCGAGAATCAATCCAACTCTACAGGCGGTTTACGTTTTCGCTGCGCGGGCGTGGGGACCTGGGGCAAATCACGCAGTTTCTGCATGACTTCTACCGTGGTGGTCATTTGCATAAAGTCGAATCGATGAGCTTGGCCCCGGGATCGGAAACCATCGACCTGAACGTTTCAATTGAGGCGATTGCCTTGCCACACGCGGATCGCGAAGTGGAACTGACCACGATGGTTTCGGACGAATTGGCCTTGCCCACGGCTCGCGACTACCAGTTGATTGCCCGCCGCAACTTCTTTGCTCCCGGCGGGATGCAGAGCGCGTGGCGGCGGGTCGCGCTCTCCGCCGTCACGTCCGACGCGCGAGGGGCTGGCCAAGCCTGGTTCCGGGTAGCTGGCCGGCCCGACACGGTGATGCTTTCGGTGGGCGAGTCCTTTTCGCGAGCGTCCCTCGAGGTGGTCGTCGTCGGGCTGGACGAAGACAACGGCACGGCCACGGTGAACGTCAATGGCCAGCGTTATACACTCGCCGTGGGCCGGACATTAGCGGACGCCACGCCGCTACGGGAGTAGTAGCGGGCAGACCACGCGACCAGATGCCATCACGGCACTGGGGTTTGGCGGGGCAAGCTGGCTCCCGATCTTGTTCAAACGACCGAGCCAATCCAAAACGTTGCGATAGCAAGTACTGTACCGGTCGCCGATGACTTTCTCCGTCGCGAGTCCGACCAACGGGAGAACGGCTTGCGTCGGGCAGCTTTCCACCGGGGAAAATCCAACCGCCTGAAATATAGCTCCGCCGGCTGGGCCGATAAGACTTGGTCGCTGAGCGGCGATGGCGACCGGAAAACACGGCGTGCTTGCTTCTCCCCGTTCTTCTCCTACGGTGAGGCAGGGCGTGGCCTGGTAAATAGTCGGGAAGCTGAATGGGATAGCGAAAATGCGCAGTGCGAGTCTGTTGCGCAACTTGTTATTTCACTGGGTACGCCAAGAGCTTCAACACGATAGCCACCTTCCGCCGTAACGTCACCTACGCCGAACACAGAGGCATCTTCAAATGCGCAACAGTCGAAACGTGAACCACCTAAGAAATTGACCACCCCAGGCAAGGCGTGGCTGCCCTGGCGCGTGCGTGCGCGCGTCGATGCCTGCTGATTTGGCATTGACGCGGGTGGGGGAATTGACTACGGTCCCGACGCTCATCGTGGCGCGGAGTTGCTCATTCGCGCCGGAACGGGTCGCATATCCGTACTGCCAAGAATCCATGACAAAACCGTTTAGGTGTCGTGTCATCCAAGGGGTTTGGGGAGCGGAAGCCCGGTTTTGTTGCAGGCTATACAATTCGAATGGTCCTACTTCAAGGGCGGAGGTCGGCGTTGATGGTTTGTGGAAGTATATTTCAGGCGGTTGGATTTTTCCGGGGGGAACGCTGCCCGACGCAAGCCGTCCTCCCGTTGGTCGGACTCGCGGCGGAGAAAATCATCCGCGACCGGTATAATATGCCCACGGGCGTCCTTTCCCGATTTCCTCTCCGGATGCAGTATACAAAGGCGTTATAACGTGAACAGAGTCTTTTATCGCCGGACACGCACCACGCGATCCGCGAGCGGGCCCCAGGTATCGCGTCCTGTCCATTCATGCCGGACAGGCTTCGATGCGTGTGTGGGGTTTCTCGTTGGGCGAAGCATGAAACGCCAAACCGTATCGTTGACTTTGTGCGTGGCGATCCTCACCGGCCTGATAACCGCGGTTGCCCCTGGGCAAGGTGTCGGGGGCGGTGAATATGAGGTGTACCCTTGCCAGCACAAACCGGCCACGGAAGTGGAAAAAACGCTGAAAGCCCTGTTGCCGGACGAAGCGGACCTCCATCTGGTGGTTGACCCTCAATCGAATTCATTGCTGCTGCGTGGAGGCCCCGAGTCGCAAAAAATCGCCCAAGAAGTCCTGCGGCATATGGATCGGCCCGCCAACCGGTCGGCACCGGAACCGTCCTCGAATCGGGGCAAGGCGGTGGTCAAGGCCTACCACGCGCCAGCTGGGAACCTGGACCGCTGGTTGGGAATCGTGCGCGCGATTTGCGCGCCGGAGCAAGAGGCCAAGGTTACGGCCGCGCACGAGTCGAATCAGATCCTGGTGTTAGCGCCACCTAGCTTGCATGAACAGGTTTCCCAGCGGTTGGGGGAACAGGTTGAAAGAGCGGACACGGGGCCAGCGGCGGAAACGCCCCCAGAGCGGTATTCGCGCGATGACAATCAAACGCGACGCTTGCCGGACTCGGGTGGGGAATCTTCCCGGGCGACCTTCGCGTCCTCGGAGCCGGCCATGCAAGAGGTTGACCGCATGTTGCAGCTGCGGTGGATTACCGCGGAGGAGGTGGAACAACGATTGGTGGCGTTGTTCGGACGCCGGTTGCGATCCATCCGGAACAGGGAAGAGGAGTTGATGATTCTGCCGGTGGGTCGTGAACAGTCAGGCAAGGAGGAGACGGGTCGGGAACGGACGATCAAGTTTCAAGTCGATGCCGCGCGGCAACGTGTATTGGTGAATGGTCCCGACAAGGTGGTGGCGCAATTCGCTCGGCTGATCGACGCGCTGGACGCCGGTAAGCGTGCTGGTCAGCGCACGCAAGCCGTGCATGTGGAACGAACATCGGATGAGCAGCTTCAAGAGGCGGTGGATGCCTACCAGGGCCAGGTTCCCGGCAAGGAAGATGAAGATCCCTCCGGCGACGACCAATCGAATTACACGGCGTCCAGCGGCATCCGTCTGGTCAACTACTTGTTCCAGCAGGAATCAGGATCGGGTGGCGGCGGTGAGCCCGACGGCGGCGCGGATCCTTCGGAGCCCTCGGTGGTGCCGAACATCCCGGGATTATCCGACTTGGAAGTCCAGACGCTGCCTGACTTGGACGTGATCATTCTCCGGGGCCGGGATCAGGATGTAAAGCAATTGACGGAGATCATTCGCGAGTTGGAGCGGCTGAGCAAGGAAACAACTCCAAAAATCCACATTTATCAACTGCGGCACGCGCATGGAGAAGCGATCCAGGGGATCATTGACGAGGTCCAGGAGGATCTGCTCGGGCGGCGGCAGGGCCGAGTGAACGTGACACCGTTGATAAAACCGAACGCACTCCTGTTAATTGGTTGGGGCGAAGCGGTCGACGGGATGATCGAACTGATCAAGAAGCTGGACCGTCCAGTGCCACCGGAAACGGAATTCGCGGTTTTCCATATCCAGCACGCGGCGGTGTCGACGGTCGAGCAGACGGTGAGCCAGTTCCTCAGCGGGCGGGACGGGTTGGGGCCACGGGTGGTTACGGCGGCGGATGCCCGCACGAATGCACTGATTGTCTATGCCGCCCCCCGGGACATGAAAGAGGTGCGGCGACTGGTGAAGGAACTGGACGTGCCTCAAAGCGGCGCCGTCAACCGTGCTCGAATCTTCCGCGTCGAAAACGCACTCGCCAGCGACGTGGCTCAAACACTGCAGCAGGCGATTACGGCCTCCCAGGCGGGGCAGACCGGTCGGTCCGCCGTCCTGGAACTGATGGTCGTCGACGAAAAGGGCCAGGAAGTCTTGAAATCGGGAATGCTCGGCGAAATGACCGTCACGCCCAACCCGCGCAACAATACCTTGATCGTGACGGGGCCGCTGCAGGGGATGGAGCTGATTGAAGCGTTCATCGAGCAATTGGACACGCCTGGCGACGTGGCTCAAATCAAGGTGTTTCGCATCCGAAACGCCGATGCCACCAATCTGGTCTCCGTGCTGCAGTCCTTGATCCCGTCGCAAGTCGGTCAGCCACCGCCGGGCCCCCAACTGCCGGCGGCGGAGGAGGAAGAGTCACTGGCCCCGCTGCGGTTTTCCGTGGAGGTGCGGAGTAACAGTATCATTGCCGTTGGGTCCGAAGGGGACTTGCGGATCGTGGAGGCGCTGATCACGCGGTTGGACGAGAGCGAGTCGATGAATCGCAAGAACGCCGTTTACCTGCTGAAGAACGCGCCGGCCGTCGACATCGCCCAGACAGTCACCGAGTTTCTCCAAAGCCAACGCACGTTGGAGGCGGCGGAGCCGGGCCAGTCCAACCCGTTTCAGGACCTGGAACGAGAGGTCATCGTGGTCCCCGAACCGGTCAGTAACCGGCTGATCGTGAGCGCCACGCCGCGCTATTTCGAGGAAATCACCGACTTGATTGAGAAACTCGACGAGCCGGCGCCGGAAGTGGTCATCGAGGCACTGATCGCCGAAGTCGACCTTGGCGACCGTGACGAATTGGGCGTGGAACTCGGAATTCAAGACTCGATTCTCTTCGATCGCAGCCTGCTCAGCGAGCTGCTAACGACCACGGAGAGCCGCCAAAGCTCGACTGAAAGCGGCGTGGTAAGCACCACCGAGGAGATCATTCAAGCGGCCACCAACACGCCCGGTTATGACTTTAACAGCAGCACGCTGGGCAATAGCGGCAGTGACAAGGCCCTGGCAGCCAGCAAACAGGTGGGAAGCCAGGGGCTGGCCAACTTCGCCGTGGGGCGGCAGAACGAGAAGGCGGGATTTGGCGGATTGGTCTTGTCCGCCCACAGCCGCAATATCAGCGTTCTCCTTCGAGCCCTGCAGGAAGACCGCCAACTGCGAATTCTGAGTCGGCCGGTGATACGAACCATGGACAACCAGCCGTCTTTCATTCAGGTGGGCCAGCGGGTTCCCCGAATTATCGGTTCCACCGTGGGCAACTTTGGCCAGTCCAACCAGATCAGCTTGGAAAACGTGGGACTGATCCTGGGCGTGACGCCCCGCATCAGCCCGGATGGCAGGGTAGCGATGGAAATCGACGCCGAGAAGTCCAAGGTCGGTCCGGAGGAAGAAGGTATTCCCGTCGGGACCTCGCCCGAAGGGACCGTGATCCGCTCACCACGCGTCGATACCATTACCGCCCAGGCCACGGTGAGCGTGGCCGATGGGGAAACCG
>JBNJEM010000049.1:0-22377 GCA_051745935.1 Planctomycetota bacterium | reverse complement strand
TTGCACCGCTATGAACAGACTGCCGCGACGGAAGAGATTGTTTACGACGACGGGTTGCTTCTGTTGAAAGTGAACCGGCCCGAGAATCAGATCGAATTTGAAACGGTCAGGGAGGCACGCAGAAACAATGGGGGCGTTCCGTTCGATCTGGATCCCCGCCGCATTATGGTCGTGGACGCCGACTCGGGGGAAACATTATGGCAACGCGAATCGGTGGTGATGCCGACCACGTTGGCGACCGATGGCCAGCGGGTCTTCTATCATGATGGGGAACAGGTCGTCGGGCTGGACCGCGGAACGGGCGAGGAGCTGTGGAAACAGCCCGTCGACCGCTGGTCCAAGATGCTGACCTTTTTCACCCCGACATTGGTTGTTCATGAGGATGTTGTCTTGTTTGCCGGTGGAGAGAAAATGAAGCCACACCGGGGTGGCAAGGACACGATGACCGCCATGGACGCTGAAACTGGCGAGATCTTGTGGACGGGAGATCATGGAGCCAGCGGGTATCAATCGGCGGAGGATTTGTTGGTCTCCGGTGGGTTGGTCTGGAGCGGCGAGACGACGGGGGGCGGATATTCAGGACGCTTTACCGGCCGTGATCCGAAGACGGGCGAGGTGAAGATCGAATTCGAGCCGGATGTGGAGACGTATTGGTTCCACCATCGCTGTTATCGGGGCAAAGCGACGGAAAATTACCTGTTGATGTCGCGTACCGGCATCGAGTTTTTGGACCCGCGGGAGGAGAGTTGGACGATCAACCACTGGGTCCGGGGGGGATGTCTTTACGGCATCATGCCCTGCAACGGATTGATCTACGCGCCACCGAGCAATTGTGCTTGTTATCCGGAGATCAAGCTTAATGGATTCAATGCCTTGGCGCCAGCACGATCGCCGGGATCCGAGATACCGGTCGTGAAAGGGTCTTTGCGCCTGCAAAAAGGGCCGGCCTACGACATGCCTACCGACAGTGTGGCGTCTCGGGGCGCGGCCGACTGGCCAACCTATCGGGGCGACAATGGACGCAGCGGCTGCACGTCCGAGGCGGTTTCTCGCCAACTCTCGTTGCGCTGGCAAAACAAGTTTCCTGGGCGTTTGTCCGCGCCGGTGATTGCTGGTGGGACCGTCTACGTGGCGGCCATCGACGAACATCGGATTCTTGCTTTGTCGGAAGAAACCGGTGCCCTCAAGTGGACCTTCACGGCTGGCGGAAGGATCGATTCGCCCCCCACCATCCACGAGGGCCGCGTCTATTTTGGTTCGCTTGACGGCAGCATCTATTGTTTGCGGGCCCGGGACGGCGAACTGGCCTGGCGCTACCTTGCCGCCCCGAGCGATACGCGTTTGGTGGCGTACGAGCAAGTTGAATCGTTGTGGCCGGTGCGTGGCAGCGTGTTGATCGAAGATGGACGTCTCTACGCCTTGGCTGGCCGAAACGCGTTTCTCGACGGCGGCCTGCGCCTGGTCATTCTCGACCCGGACACTGGGGAATTGCTGAAGGACAACGTGTTCGATGACAAGGACCCTGAAACCGGTGAAAACCTGCAAAACCGCGTCAAGGTTCTTAACATGCCCACCGGCCTGAATGACATTCTTTCCAGTGATGGCGAAAACATTTACTGGATGAGCCAGGTCATCGACAAGGATGGAAATCGTGGCCCGCTGGGGCCGGACAGCGGAAAACCCGAGGAACAAGGGGCCGTCCAGCGTGGTGAAACCGCTCACCTCTTCGCGCCCTTCGGCGGCTACCTGGACGGGGATTGGTTCCATCGCTCGTACTGGATCTTCGGGCGCAGTTTCGCCGGAGGTCATGCCGGATACCACCAGGCCGGAAAGTACACGCCGGCTGGCCGGATTCTGGTGTTCGATGACGAGCACGTTTATGGCTTCGGTCGCAAGCGTGAGTACTACAAGTGGACCACCCCGTTGGAATACCAACTTTTCAATGCGGATCGGACACCATTGGAGCCCGAAGCCAAACGCCGCGGGGAAGTCGAGAAGATCGTACAGGTGAAGAACCGGCCGTCGCTCAACCCCAGCGGTAAACCTTTGGTCGTCCAAGCCTGGGTGAAGCCTGAAAAGCCCGCCGGGGTTATCGTGGCTCGTGGTGGCCCCACGCATGGCTTTGCCCTGGTCCTGCGCCGTGGGGTTCCGCACATGGTTGTCCGTAGCGACCATGACGCATTCTCCGTGGCGGCTGGAAAGAAGCGAATCGTGGGGGACTGGCACCATGTGACTGGCGTATTGACAGCCGACAAGGAGCTGAAGATCTACGTCGACGGCGAGTTGGCCGGATCGAAGAACGTGCCCCGTCTGATTGCCGGCGAGCCCGCGCAGCCCATGGAAGTCGGCTCGGATGAACAAGGGACCGTCGGCGACTATGACAGCCCGTTTGGCTTGACCGGGCTGATTGACGACGTGAAAGTTTATTTCGGCGAGATGAGCGAGGAAGAAATCGCTGGCCACGCCAAAGCCGATCCCGCGGAGACCTCGGCAACGAGCGCGGAACTCGTGCTACACGTGACATTCGACGACGGAAAAGCCAAGGACGTATCGGGCAACGAGCACCACGGTACGATGTCTGGCGTCGAGACGGTCGACGGCAAATTCGGAGTGGCGGCGCGGTTCGAGGGACGACGAAGCAGTCAAAGCACGCCGTACTACGTCGTGCACAACTGGAAGAAGAGCGTTCCACTGCATGTCCGCGCCATGACGAAAGCGGCCGGCACGCTGCTCATCATGGGCCCCCCCGATATCCTTGACGAGGATGACGCCTTCAAGAAGCCATTGACACCGGATCTGCGGGAGCGGTTCCGCGCTCAAGACCAAGCGAATGACGGTGACGCCGGGGCTATCCTCATGTCGGTTGACGCGGATTCGGGAGAGATCCTTTCGCAGAAACAGGTGGCCCACTTGCCGCGGTGGGATGGCATGGCCGCCGCCAACGGCCACGTGTTCGTCGTCACCGAATCCGGCGACGTCGTGTGTCTCGGGAAATGAGATGGGCGGGGCACCGAAAGGGCGTGGCAAAACCATTCCGGTTTGCAAAACGTTTTGGAGAACTGGAATAAGGCTTTGCCAGGCAATGAGGGCTGGAAAACGGTTCGGTGGAGCGAGCGGACCGCCGTCCGCTGTCATGATCCCTGCTGGTTCCAACACGGGGCCGAGCGCGGTTGGGCCTTGCGGTTAAACGGAGCCAAATCCTCACGTTTTGCAACAACGAACCGGGAGTGCTGCTCCAGATGACCAAAGGTTCATGGATTCTCCGCCCTCCAGGGCGTTTTGGAAGCGGACGTCGGGTTTTGTTCCGGGATGTAAAAGCGAGTGTCGAATTCGTCTGAGTTGAAGGAGTTTCGGTTCATTATGAAATGCATTATGAGATTGATCATCTGCTTGACGACCTTACTGGTGCTCGGGGGGATCGCCGAACGCGGCGTGGCCGCTGAACAGCCGAACGTAGTGATCATCATGGCGGACGATTGCACGTTCAGTGATCTGCCGCTCTATGGCGGCAAAAACGCCAAGACGCCCAACCTGGACGCATTGGCGAAAGAGGGGATGACGTTTCGGCGGGCCTATCTGTGCGAGGCGATGTGCCAGCCTTGCCGGGCCGAGTTGTATACGGGCTTGTACCCCATGCGAAACGGGTGTGCTTGGAACCATTCCGCCAGTCGGCCGGAGGTCAACAGCGCGCCGCACCATCTCCAGCCCCTCGGATACCGCGTTGGCCTGGCGGGAAAAGTACACGTGTCCCCGCGGCGGGTGTTCCCGTTCGAGAGAATCGAGGGGTTCGACAGAAGCTGTACCCGCAACCCGACTCGCCCTCATCAGGTGGAGGGGATTCGTGAATTCATGACCCGGGATCGCGGCAAGCCGTTTTGTCTGGTGGTCGCCTTGGTCGAGCCCCACGTCCCCTGGGTGATGGGCGATCCGTCGCGGTATCCTTCCGAGGAGATCGAGCTACCCCCGAATATCGCCGACACGCCTCGGACGCGGGCGGATTTCGCCCGATATCTGGCGGAGATCACGTATATGGATGGACAGGTTGGTGACATCCTGGCGACGGTCGAAAAAGCCGGCGTCTCCGATAGCACGCTGCTGTTGTTCACCTCCGAACAGGGCGCGCAATTCCCCGGCTGCAAATGGACGAATTGGGATACTGGCGTGCACACGGCACTGGTCGCCCGATGGCCTGGAAAGATCGAAGCTGGAGTCTATTCGGACGCGATCGTGCAATACTCGGACGTGCTTCCGACACTGCTTGACGCCGCCGGATCCACGGCCGACACCGACCGGTTTGATGGCGCCAGTTTCCTGCCGGTGCTCCTGGGCGAGCGCGCCGAGCATCGCGAGTTCGCTTATGCCATGCATAACAATTATCCAGAAGGGCCCGCGTATCCGGTTCGCAGCGTATCTGATGGAGAGTTCCGTTACATTCGTAATCTGACCCCCGAGGAAATCTATATCGAAAAACACTTGATGGGGATCCAGGGAGACGGTGAACTGAACAATCCCTATTGGGGGACTTGGGTCGGAACCGCTTGGAAAGACGAGTCAACCTATGAACTCGTCAAGCGATATACCTGTCGGCCACCCGAGCAGCTCTACTGCACGGCAAAGGATCCCTTCGAGCTGGAAAACCTGGCGGAGGATCCGGGATACGCCAAGCGGAAACGGACGCTATCAGCGGCACTAGACCGTTGGATGAGCGTGCAGGAAGACCCGGGCAAGCCACAGGACACGGTGAAAGCGCTGAAGGCCGCCCGGCAAGGAAAACATTTATACGGAGCGCCGGCGCCAGGAGAAGTAGACGAATAGGTGGAGGAATAGCCGCGGCAAGGATCGCCGAAGGAATCAGGCCGGTATGTCTTTACAGATCCTCGGTCGACTTGCGAAGGCCGCGGGCGGTGCGACGAAATTCCGCGAGGGTCATTTCACGCAGGTATACAAAGCCGCGCGCGCCGCGAATCAGCGCGCTGCTGTGTTCGGAAAACCACGCCCGTCCCAAGCAGGTTTTGAGCATTTGGTATTGATCGACCTGAATATGCTGGGCCAATTCACAAAAGGGACCGTCATGGGCATGGCTGGGGAAAGACGCTTCCCGCTGTGACACAAAGGTGTTGAGAAACGCGTTTTCCATGATGGAAAGCATGTTGAGGGAAACGGGGACGAAGACATTGGCTTCACTCGGATGAAACCGGAACCAGACATTCCGGTAGCCCCAGACGCGGAGATCATTCGGGGCGTGCTTTTCGACATGGCGATCGGTTGCATCGGCGATCGCCTGCAGCACCTTGTAATGCGTGTCGGGACCGCTGGCTTCCGGATCGAGTGCACAGGAGATGATATGCGGTTGGACCTCGTTGAACAAATCCAGCACCGGCGCGACATCCCGTTCCACGGTCGGTTCGGGAACGAAAATATCACCGGTATAGAACCCCAGCCGCAGGTGGCGGATGTTCGAACATTGCCACCCAAAGTAACCCCACAAGGTTTCCGCTTCCCATTCCCGGCACATCCCTTTTAACTGCTGGACGACTTCGGGGTCCTTGCGGCCGGGATAGACACTAGCGAGGTAATGTCTCAATTCCGTCATTCGATCTCGGATAGCGGAGAGGTTATTCTCGTCATACACCTCCATTAAGTTGCGCAACAGGCGTCGAGCGGCTCCTTCGGCGCGCATTTCATTGTTGCGGGCCGCGATCCCGTCCAAGTATTGCCAGATATCCCGATTGCGTCCCTGCTCGTTATCGACATCAAAGTAGTTTTCACGGGCCAAGTCCAAAAACTCCGGTGAGTCGATCCAGCGTTGCAACCCATCGAGTCGGGACAGCATGAATTGATTCGTGACGGCGGTGAACCCACTGGTGAGTGTCACGAAATGGTGAAGGTTGCTGGGGTCCCGCATGTTTCGCACGATGTGGGGCAGGTACCCGAGCATCAAGTCATCGTGGTGCGGTTCGGTATGGAGAAATCGAGTGTCACGGCAGACGCTGCTGCCGCGTTCGATGTTTCGAATCAGGGTGTTGCGAGCCAATTCAGCAAGCTCGCCAAACGACTCTTGCCGCCCCTTCAAGATCTCGCGCAACATCGGGTCTTCGGCGGCTTCCCGTTCGTTCAGTTCCAGCAACGGCTTTTTTCGAGCCAGCGACAAATCGACCATCGCCCGCACCACTTGTTCATCCGAAAAGTCCTCGGATTGAACCATCAGTTTCACTTGTCGCCGCCGCAATTTCTTTGCCGCCCCCAGCGTAATGTAAAAGCGAGCGTTGGGCAGGACCCGCAAGGCACTAGCTGGAATCCGAACGCTCACCTCGCCCTGGACGGCGTCTGCAATCACCCCCGCCTTGGCCTCGCCCGCGGCGACAATGATCGCGGTACAGTCCCGATTGAACGTAATGGTGCCCAAACCGATCGTGATCACCAATCGCCGGCGGGCCACTTCAATGCCTCCCAAGTCGCCAGCGGCGGCGGCTTGCGTTTCGTAATTCGTGGCCATCAACCGAGTGGTGGAAAAGTGATCCGATCCGCGAATATTGAAGCCAATGTGTCCGTCGGGCCCAATTCCGCCGAGAAAGAACCCCAAGCCGCCAAGCTCGCGAATCCGCTCTTCCCGCCGCTGGCACCAGCCGTCGATTCGCCAAAGAACGTCTTGCTGAACCCGCTCCAGATTGTTGACCGGTTGACGCGTCCGCAGGGAAAGATCGACCGTGGAATCCGGCCATACGGCCTTCAAATCCTCCTCCTCGGAAATGCCGATTTCATTGCAGTTCATCAATAGGGCCTTTTGCGGATCCAGCCCCATGCCTTCGATATAGTATTTCTTCACATAGTAGTGAAAACTGTTCTTCTGGGTCGGTTGAATCGGGTAGAATTCGTCAATCTGAACAAAATGAAGACCGCGCATGTCCGGCTTTCGCCCGGGGTCGACTCCGTTACGCTCCAATGACGCCTGGGTGGCCGGTTCGTCCCAGCTCCGCATGGTGCGATTGACCCATTTAATGAAATGCTCCGGCGTCTTGCCCGTGGGCAAGGAAATCACGCCGCCCGGATGATTCTGGACCCAATGCAGGAACTGCATGCCAATCAATTGACCCAGGGCGGGGAAGTTCCCCACCGTGATCACTGGAATTCGCTCCTCGGGTGGATACAGCGGATCGAGTGGCGAATCTTCGATCGCTTTCAGTTCAACGGCCGAATAGTTCGGATGCTCATATACACTCATCATGGTCCTCTTTTTCACGATCCGCGACGACATCTCAAAGCCCGCGACATGTCCCGCGATGGGCGTACGGCGGCGCGCCCAGGCCCTCGAGAAGCCTCCGCCAGGGGCTCGGAGCCCCGTCCCACGTCCGAAGTCAGTCCGGGTCAGTGTAGTATTCGCCATTCCTCGAGCCAAGTGTTGGCACTCAAAAAGGGGCGATCTCTCGACTGCCACCACGACCGGGACCCAGTGACCATGCAGCAATAGCGAGCGGTCTTCGCGGGAACCATCGATCGCCGCGCCACCGGCACGTCCGGACGGCAATGTATTTCAGGCGATCCGATTTGTCCGGTTGGAACGCTGCCCGACGCAAGCCGCCCTCCCGTTGGTCGGACTCGCGGCGGACAAAGTCATCCGCGACCGGTATACCTCGTCCCGCCGAGGCCATTTTTCATCTTCCGCGATTTGCCGAAAAAAAGAAGCCTCCCCATTCTACTAGCCAACGAACACCCGTTATAATCGCTTGGGATGTCGGACTAAAGCAGCGAGGGGCGCCACGGGGGCTTGGTACTTGGTACTTGGTACTTGGTACTTGGTACTTGGTACTTGGTACTTGGTACTTGGTACTTGGTACTTGGTGCTTGGTGCTTGGTGCTTGGTGCTTGGTGCTTGGTGCTTGGTGCTTGGTGCTTGGTGCTTGGTGCTTGGTGCTTGGTACTTGGTACTTGGTACTTGGTACTTGGTACTTGGTACTTGGTGCTTGGTGCTTGGTGCTTGGTACTTGGTGCTTGGTACTTCCTGCCGCGGCGTGTGGCGGACTCGGCCCGGGTCCCGGTTGGAGAGCGGAAATCGTTGGGGAAGAGTCCACGATCTTTGGCGCGAATGATACAGACGGAGGTCGGGTTAATGATACGTGTTATCGTTAGGTTCTTATGTGCCGTGGGAGTGTTTATGACCGCAGCCGCGCATGCCGGGAGTACCGAGAATCCATTTCTGGTGGACTGGACGACGCCGTTCGAGGCGCCGCCGTTCGACGCGATCAAGTTGGAGCACTACAGGCCGGCTTTCGAGGAGGCGATGGAGCGGCATGAGCAGAGTATCCGCGCCATCTACACGCGGCGCTCGGCCCCCACCTTCGATAATACCATTGCGGCGTTGGACCGCGGTGGAAGCTTGCTGGACCGCGTAAGCAATGTCTTTTTTGCCATGAAATCCTCGATGACCAACGATGATCTGCAGGCCATCGCCAAGGATATCGCGCCTAAGCTGTCTCGGCATCGTGATGAGATCTTTTTGAACGATTCGCTGTTCCAGCGGGTCGAATCAATCCACGACCGCCGGGAGGAATTGGATCTGACGGCCGAACAGGACAAGCTGCTCCGCGAATACCACAAGGATTTCGTGCGCGGGGGAGCGAACTTGCCGCCGAACGAAAAAGAGCGGTTGAAGGAGATTAATTCCAGACTGTCGGTCTTGTCGGTCCGGTTTGGCGAAAACGTGCTCAAGGAAAACAACCGCTTTGAATTGGTGATCGACAACAAGGCGGACCTCGCTGGCTTGCCCGATACCGTGATCGCCGCCGCGGCCCAAGCGGCGGAGGAACGGGGACATGAGGGGAAATGGGTCTTCACGCTGCACAAACCGAGCATGATCCCGTTTCTACAATACTCCGAAAAACGCTCGCTGCGCGAGAAGATCTATCGCGGCTACATTAACCGCGGCAATCATGGGGACGAGCTGGATAACAAGGAAATACTAGCCGAAATGGCGGCTTTGCGCGTGGAACGAGCCAACTTGTTGGGATACGATACCCATGCGCATTACGTGCTGGAAGACAACATGGCCAAACTGCCGGAAAACGTGTATGAACTGCTCCACGACTTATGGAAGCCGGCCCTCAAGCGGGCCAAGCAGGAAGTGGTCGAGATGCAGCGGCTCATCGACGAAGAAAACGGCGGCTTTGAACTCGCCTCCTGGGACTGGTGGTACTACGCCGAGAAGGTGAAGAAGCGCCAGTACGACCTGGACGAAGAAATGTTGCGTCCTTACTTCAAACTCGACAATGTACTCAATGGTGCCTTTGAGGTGGCAAATCGCTTATATGGCCTCACATTCCACAAACGCACCGATTTCCCCCTCTATCACGAAGATGTCACGGTGTTCCAGGTTAAAGATGCTGACGGCAGCCATCTTGGCATCCTTTATGTTGACTATTTTCCGCGAGCCAGCAAACGGGGCGGCGCCTGGATGGGCGAGTTCCGCCAGCAGTTCAAGATCAATGGAAAAGACAACCGCCCCATCGTTTACAATGTCGGTAATTTCTCCAAGCCGACCGAAAACAAGCCCTCCCTGCTGTCGCTGGAGGAGGTCGAAACGCTGTTCCACGAATTCGGCCATGGACTGCACGGCCTGCTTTCCGACTGCACCTATAAATCACTTGCTGGAACCGAGGTGCCCCGGGATTTCGTTGAGTTGCCGTCGCAGATCATGGAAAACTGGGCAATCGAACCGGACGTGCTGAAAACGCACGCCAGACACTACCGGACCGGTGAGCCCATGCCCGACGAGCTGATCCAAAAGATCCGCGAAGCAAGGCACTTTAACCAGGGATTCGCCACTACCGAGTACTTGGCCGCTGCTTTCCTCGACATGGATTGGCACACGCAAACCACCCCAAACCCTGACGTCGATGTGATTGAATTCGAGAACACCTGTTTGGATAAGATCGGATTGATTCCGGAAATCATTTCCAGGTACCGGAGCCCCTACTTTCAACACATCTTTGCCGGTGGGTACTCCGCCGGATACTACTCGTACATATGGGCCGAAGTCCTGGACGCCGATGCCTTCGAGGCCTTTAAGGAAACAGACGACATCTTCAACCGGAAGGTCGCCACGGCGTTTCGAGAGAATATCCTGGAACGCGGTGGCACCGAAGAACCCATGACGCTCTACAAGGAATTTCGTGGTAGCGAGCCGAGCATCGAACCGCTGCTCGAACGCCGCGGGTTGAAGTGAACGGAGTAGGGTGGCGGTCGACGCCGATTTGGCCACGACTTCGAGAGTGGCTAAAACCACAATTGGCGTGCGAGTGTGCGGGGGACGTGTGCCGGTATTCTGGCCGAATCTTTTAACACCCCATAACAAAACTTGGTACTTGGTTCCCGCTCCTAAAAGCCCCCTGGGGGAAAGGAAGCCCGAGTGGTTTTGTTATGGTTGTTAATCCAAAACCACTGATATGCGCTGATTAACGCTCATGTAGAAACCGTGACATACCAATTCGAGTGGATTAGGCGAATGGGGAAGCGTGGAATCGCAGAATTGGTATCGGTTTAGCCATATGCAGTAAAGGAACCCCCCGAGGCCCCTATGGCGGGCTTATCTCATGGGTGAACAAGACTGGTCAGCTACTGCCATGTCCAACAATCTCCGTCTCCCGCCTCGGAAAAGAAGAGGCCACTTTCGAGAACCTTACTTCAGATGGCTGAAGTCTTACAATAATCTTCCTATCTTCAAATCTTCCCGTCTTCAAATCTTCCCGTCTTCAAATCTTCCCGTCTTCAAATCTTCCCGTCTTCAAATCTTCCTGTCTTCAAATCTTCCTGTCTTCAAATCTTCCTGTCTTGAAATCTTCCTGTCTTGAAATCTTCCTGTCGTTCCTTGCCGTGAACTGTAAGCTGACGGAGGGCGATATTGGCCCGGTGGAGCTGGCGGCGATCGGTTTGCGGAAATCCTGGACGTTTTCGACGGGCGGTTCGACGGGAAAATCTTGCGACAGGAGGATCGTGGTTAAAGGAAAGATCAACTTCAGACGGCTAAAGTGTTACGAGAATGGCGGATGGACGGATGCAACATTTGACTTCCTTAAGATGCCTCGGTAGGCTTAGGTTCACTGGAAAGCTAAAATGGAAGCGTCTTGCTTCGTCTGGCTTTTTTCGGTCATGAGCGTTCGTCAGCGTGCATTGGCGGCTGGCTGGTTCGCGAGCCACGGCAGCCACGCGGGCGCCCTGATTCACCACAATGCCAGATTCCTCCAGATACCCATGTCCGAACACAACACCCCATTTCGCATTTGATTGAGGAGCATGCCATGAAACGCCATCACACAGTCCGTTTGGCCCCGTTCGTGTTAGGGTTTGTTGCGTGTGTCGCGGCCTCGGTCCGGGCCGAGGATCCGGTCTGGAAACCACTCATGGACGGCGAGACTCTCGCCGGTTGGCACAAGAACGGTTTGGGGGACTGGACCGTGGAGGACGGAGTCTTCGTCGGACGTTCAAACAACGAGAAGCTCTACGGGCACCTGGTATCGGATAAGACGTTCGAGGACTTCACGGTCCGCTTCAAGTTTCAGTGTACCAGTGGTGACAGCGGGTTTTTCATTCGGACCGAGATGAAAGAGCCCGACAAAACCCATGGTCTTCAAATCCAGGTCGGACCTTGCGGCAGTGGCACGGGGGGAATCTATGAAAGCTACGGCCGGGGCTGGCTGCAAAAACCAACCAAGGAACAAGAAACATTCTGCTACCGAGAAGACACTTGGAACAGGATGATCATCACGGCGCAAGGACCGCGTGTTATCGTGCATGTCAATGGGTTCAAGACGGCGGACATTTCGGACTCTCGGATCAGCCAGGAGGCGGGTGTGTTTGCGTTGCAAATGCACAGTGGGGTGGTCAATCACACGATGTTCAAGGATTTGGCCATCCTCGAGAACGGTGAGATCTTGCCCCGGCGGTTTCTCTACGACGCCGTGGAGACCGTTGAACCCACATCGGAGGGCTCACTGGTGTTGCCCGCGGCGGCGGCCATGACCGAGGGCCCCAAGATTGTCTACATGCCCGCCTGGGGGGCCATCGGCCAGTTCACCGACCAGGGTCATGTTTACTGGCCGGTGAAGGTTGAAGACGCCGGGACGTATGATGTCTGGCTGGAGTGGTCCGCGGGTCCAGACCACGCGGGGAACCCTTTCCTTCTGCAGGCGGGAGCCCAACAGCTCAAGGGCGACGTGGCCAGCACCGGTTCGTGGGGAACGTACAACACCGCCAAGGTTGGGCAGCTCGAACTAGAAGCTGGAACCGAGCGAGTCGTGTTGCGGCCAGCCGGCCAATTCAACACCTTGCTCATGAACTTGAGAAAGATCAAGTTGGTGAAAGACTAATCGAATCAGATGGTTCCGAGGCTCGACGCCCCCTGATCGTTTTGGGCCACGATTCGAGGGCCGCGATTCGAGGGCCACTGAACAGGTTGCTGGCAACGACCAGGCCGTCGTTGTCGTTTACCACGCGGAGCAAACGGCCAACGTGGCTTTCCGGATCGCCGCGCGGAAGACGGATTCCAACGGTTACGAGTCTTGTTCGGATTTGGAAGGAGGCATCTTGGCATCGACCGACTCGCGCCAGCGACGAAGTTTGTCACGCAACTGGCTCGCCTTGTCCGGCGTGGCGGTTGACAAATCGTTTCGCTCGCCCAAGTCGTTGGCCAAATCGTATAACTCCACATGGAGGTCGCCGAAGAATTCAATCAACTTCCAATGGCCGTCTCGGATAGCGCCTGATGGCGTACCTCCCTGGGGACTGTGATGTGGATAATGCCAGTACAAGGTTGAACGTGACAGTCCGCTATCAGGCCGGCGGAACAGCGAGACCAGGCTCATGCCGTCCACGTGCTGATCCGGCTCGGGGGGCGCGCCGGCCAACTCTAGAATCGTGGGATAAAAATCGGTGGAAATCACGGGCGTGCGGCATACCGTGCCTGGCTTAATAAGTGGCGAATACCGCACGATCATGGGCTCGCGATGTCCGCCCTCGTAGCAGTACCCTTTGCCTCGACGCAGCGGTTTGTTGGTGGTCACGTTGTTCTTTTTTCCGCGGCTGTGCGAGAACCCGCCGTTGTCCGAGAAGAACATCACCACGGTGCGTCCGGTCAGATCAAGCGCGTCGATTTTCCGCATGATGCGGCCGACGTTTTCGTCCAAGCAGTGCACCATGGCCGCGTAAACCGGATTGTACTGCTCCCCCTCTTGCAGCTTCCGCTGGTAATGCCGTACCAGATCCTTGCGTCCTTGGATGGGGGTATGCACGGTGTGATAGGACATGTACACGAAGAATGGCTTGTCCCGCCAACGTTCAATGACTTTGAGACACTCATCGGTAAGGCGATCGGTGAGATAGGTTCCCTTTTCCATATCCGGCAGATTCATCTTGTTCGGCAAGAAGTATCCGC
This sequence comes from Planctomycetota bacterium, assembly GCA_051745935.1. Lineage (GTDB taxonomy): Bacteria > Planctomycetota > Planctomycetia > Pirellulales > Pirellulaceae > JBNJEM01. The sequence continues at coordinate 8,954 of JBNJEM010000049.1, read as the reverse complement.
CCGCCGGAGATCCCGAACGCGTTCCGGCTATGTTGATATCAAAACCTTGGTGCCGAGGGTAATAAGGGGCCCCGCCCAGATGCCACTTCCCGACATGCGCGGTCGCGTAGCCGTGCTCCTTCAACGCTTCGGCAATCGTGGTTTCCGATAAAGCCAGATGATCCACTGCCGGCGCGCCACCACGGCCCCCCAGCCAGATCGTCAAATCGTTCCGAGCGGGGTACTTGCCGGTCATGAGGCTGGAGCGGGTTGGGGAGCACACAGAGCTGGCGGCGTAGGCGTCGGTGAAACGCATGCCTTCGGCGGCCAGACGATCGAGATTGGGCGTTTCGTGAAAGTCGTGGCCGTAGCACGCCAAATCCGCCCATCCTAGATCATCCGCGAGAATGAAAATCACGTTCGGACGGTCGTCCACCGAAACCTCGGACCGGGCCACGCCCACCATTGGCGGAAACGCCAAAGCCAATACAACGGTCAATATGCCCGATGGGACCTTCATGGGATACGTTCTCGCTTCTACGAGTAGCGAATTTGGATTATTGACAACCAACCTACTACGAATCGTAGTATAGCGTATATTGCCATGGAATCCCACTTATATGAGTTCCACCAGAATGTCATAGAGCGCGTGCGAGCCCACGGCGATACCGAAACTCCGCAGCACGAAAAGCGTGGCAAAAAAAGAACCAGCCAAAAACCGAAAGATGAAGCTGCGCAGATCAAAGGCATATCCACCCGCCGTGAACACCTCATAGTGCGCGGCGGAGAAGATGAGACTGGTCACGACGATTCCCCATATCCAACTCGACCGCCAACTGAATCCGGTCCATTTCAATACGCCAGCGGTGGCCGGCAAAAGCATCAAGCGGAACAACACTTCTTCGTAAATGCCGGCGCCACAATATCCGATCAGCCGGCCGATAATTCCCGCAGTCACCCCCTCGCCGGATGTGCTGACGATCGGTGTCAAAGCCGGGGCGCATAACGCTCGCTGCACGTGGGCCACCCCAAAAAGCACCATCGCAAACAACAGGGATTCCAGCAGCATCGTGGGTAACACGCCCCGATCCAATGACCAGGACTCGTGCCGTGTATGGTGCCAGCCCAGGAGGATCGCACAGGTCAGAAGGGGCAACAAAAAATACTGGCCAAACCCCAAGGACTCCAGCAGATTTCGCAACCACGTATCCGCTCCATTACGCAACGCGTGAGGGCCTAGCAACAGGATGCCCAGTTCATAGATGATCAACAACGGCGCCACGAATACCAAGCTGACCAGCGGTCTCGCTGACTCTCGGGTATAGTCACTGAGTGAATATCCGTGTGGTTGCATGTTTGGACTCGATGCCATTTATCCAAGTGTTACAAACATTTACCAGAAGTCCGCAGGTCACAGGGCGTACTCAGTTTTCTTCGGTGTCCAGCCGCGATCGTCTTCAGTGGAGCGGCGGTTGGCCCGGGGACTTCTTGTTTGGGGCTAACACTCAGGGGGTCCGAAGTGATTGCGCCGGTTACACCAGTCAGCGTGCAGCGGGGACAGCTCTCGAGGATTGCCCCGGTGCACGGCGGCCACGCAAAACCGAAGGGGATTGTCTACTTTTGCTCTCATTGTGACGTGGACTTAATCATGGTACATTCTCCGTTCGGGAATTGAATGGTCGCCGGTGATCCCGCGACAATCGCTCGACGTTCGTCTTTTCTGGAGCACGGACCGTGAAGACCAAGGTTTACTACGCGGACACGGATGCGGCCGGGGTGGTTTACTATGGAAACTATCTTCGTTGGTTGGAGATGGCCCGTTCCGATTGGCTAGACGAATGGGGAGTTTCCCTTGCCGATTACGCGAACCAGGGCATTCTTTTTTCGGTCGTTCGCGTCGAAATCGATTATCTTACCCCGGCCGTGTTGGGTGATGAAGTCGAGATCACGGTTGAGCCTGAGCGCGTGCGCCGGGTCCGTTTTCTGCTGCGTCAAGACGTGATTCGTGTCAGTGACGGGACAAAGCTGGCGGCGGCCAAAGTCACGGTGGCCTGTCTCGCGCCCGAAGGTAAGATCGTGCCGGTCCCTCAACGGTTAGCCCGGGGGATGTCAGCGGAGTTGGAGCAAGACAAAAAAAACGAGCGAGCGTGATTTCGCGGCCCCCTGTTCACGGGAGTGAAGCGAGAATGACGAACGCGCGTAACACTTTAGTCGTCTGAAGTTGATCTTTGCTTGAGAAGCCGTAACAAAACCAGTCAGGTTTCCTTTCACCGAGGGAGTTTTTGGGAACGGGAACGTTGTTTTGTTACGGGCTGTAAGACACGGTTTTCCTGTCGGACGATTTTCCTGTCGAACCGACGGTCGAAAACGTCCAGGATGTCCAGGAACCGATTGCCGCCAGTCCACTCCGCTACGAATACGCGAAGGTGTTTTGCTCGCGTGGGACGTTGAGTTTGACGAATATGCTAAAGTTCACCGCCGAACATCGCAGCAACGTTTCTTTCCAGAGCGGGATCGCCGCCGACTCGCTTATTTCATTCGTACCGAATGAGGCTGAAAACCTCGTGGTTCCCAATCCGTTTGGCCCCGTTGAGGCTCAACAGTTCAACGACAAAGGCACACCCCACGATGTTGGCTTCGGCTTCCCTTAACAATTGACAGCAGGCATCAATCGTTCCGCCGGTGGCCAGTAGATCGTCCACCACCAACGCGTTTTGGCCAGGGCGGAGGGCATCAGCGTGCATTTCCAGGGTGTCCGAACCGTATTCCAGTTCATAGTGGTAGGAGAGTGTTTCGAAGGGAAGTTTTCCCGGTTTTCGGATCGGGACAAAGGCGGCGTCCAGTTGCAGCGCCAGCGGCGCGGCAAAGACGAAGCCGCGAGCCTCGGCGGCGACCACCGCGTCAATCTCACGATCCCGATAGTGCTCCGCCAATCGACGCACGCACTCGCCGAACGCCCGGGGGGATCCCAACAGAGGGGTGATGTCGCGAAAGAGAATTCCTGGTTTCGGAAAATCGGGAATGTCTCGAATGTATTCTTTCAAATCCAAATCGGTTTTCTCTTGCATTGTTTACCTCGCGAGCGGGGCCAGCGATGGCCGGCCGTTTCGAACCGTGGTCGCCCTGACCGGGGGCATCCCACGTTGTTTTACAGCGGTCGCAAATGACGTTGTCCGTAGCGAGTCCGACCAACGGGAGGACGGCTTGCGTCGGGCAGCTTTCCATCCGGAAGAATCCGACCGCCTGAAATACACACGAATCCGGAGGGCTACACTCTCGCTTGTCCACCACAAGCTTGTCCACCACAACGCCAATATACTCAATTTGACGATGCGTCGCGAGTTGAGAGTCTGGCGCGCGGATGCGCTTTTTCGTACGCTGCCCGCAGCCCGGCGGTGCTGACATGCGTATAGATCTGCGTGGTCACCAGACTTTTGTGCCCCAACAGTTCCTGGACGCTGCGAATGTCGGCGCCTGCGTCCAGCAAGTGAGTGGCGAAGCTGTGTCGCAGTGTATGGGGCGAGGTGCGTGTATCGAGCGAGGTTTGCTTGAGGTATTTTTCGAGCATGCGAGCGACGCTGCGCGTGGTCAGTCGCTTGCCAAACCGGTTGAGGAACGTGGGGCGAGGTCCCTCATGGCCGTCGCGAGCGGCTCGAACGTTCAGCCACTTTTCGATGGCTCGCACAGCGTGGCTGCCCAGCGGGGCTAGTCGCTCGCGGCGCCCCTTGCCGCGAATCCGCACCAATCCGGCCTGCAGATCCAGATCATCGTCATTGGTGGCCACCAACTCACTGACTCGCAAACCGGCGGAATAGGTGGTTTCCAGCATGGCCCGATCCCGCAATCCGAGCGAAGTGTCTTTGGAGGGCGCCTCGAGCAATTGCGAAACCTCGTCGGTGGTCAAGAAGTGTGGTAGTTTGCGAGCGGGACGAGGGTTGCGGAGCGGTTTGGCGGGGTTCTGCTCCGCCAGGCCCTCCCGCTGGGCGAACCGAAAGAAACTTCGGAGGCAGGCGAGATGACGGGCGACCGAGGAGGCGGCGTAATCGGCCTCGTACAACGCGGCCACGTAGGCTCGCAATGTTAGCGGGGTGATGTCGCCCGGCCGGGGCACCTCCCCTGACTCACCCCCCAGGAACTCCAGCAGCGTCGTGAGATCCTCGCGATAGGACTTGATCGTGAGTTCGGACGCGTTACGTTCCACCTGAAGGTAACGCAGGAATCGTGCCGTGGCAGATTGCATCAGTTCGAATCCTGTTCGAATCCGGCAATGGTGTCCCGCCCTTTGGCGTCGAGCTACATGTCGTCTTCGCGATAAAAGTTACCCGTGGAATAGGGTAAATCGAAGCGAGTCGAGGATGCAGTTTCTTGAGTTTGCAGTGCGGTTTGGCGGATCTTCTGGCTCAACACGGCCGCGTCATACCATGTGAAACTCAATTCTTGGTTTGAAGCGTAACGGCCCAATGTGCGTAAAGTCTCCGCACGATTGTCGTCATCGTACAGGAAGACATATCGCTCCTTGTTCTTCACCAATGCTAAGACGTTAATATCGTTGCTCACCTCGAGTCCTCTCCTCCGAGTGATAGTTAGCATCAGTCCCGCGAGCACGGAAACACGTTCTTTTTCCGATCCCTATGTCCTATCGGTCGGTGGGCCACCGCCACACCACTCGCGTTTTCCCACTGCCGCCGCGAGCGGCCAATATTTCGGAAATATGTAAATGGCAACAGAACCGGATAAAGTCTTCACTTCGCAACAGATAACTTTGCCAGCCTCCGATTCGCGCGTCGTCTCGGAAGAAGCAATAATCTTCCAATCTTTGGGTCAACTTTTCATCGTCGCCACGATAAATCCGCGTATGCGTGATGATCGGTTGATGCTGGGGTCGGTACGGCGGTCGCATCGGTGACGGCGGCTTCGGAACAAAACCGCGTGGGTCGGGCCAGTCGGGGGGGGACGCGGGCCATTCGCCCGGCGGAACGGTCTCCGCTTGCGCCCCGGGTTGCCGCTCCGCCTCCGCGGAAGAGTTCTCCGAGGTACCGATCCGGGCGACCCCAGACTCCTGGGCCTCATCCGGCTCCGCGGTGCCGGTTCGATGAGGTGGTATCTCCGGAGTCTGAGTCTCGAGCTGCTCTCGTGCAAGCGCGAATTCCGCTTCGAACACCAGTGAATCGGGAATGTATTCCTCCTCCGACGTCGCCCACGGCAGCCCGTAACCGGGTGGGATGGGGTGAAATGACGGATTCGCGGCATACCAATCGACTGCCAGCCCGATCCGAGGCGGATAATACGGCGAGTATTCCGTGACGGCGCCACGGATCAGAACGTCCACCCCGAGTTGTCTCGCTAGAAACTGGAAATCCGTATCGCTGTTAATCTTAATGTCATTGGCGTCCAGCCACTGCTTCACCACCCCCGGCGGCACGACCTCAAAGCCGCGGATCGCCTGCAATTCGTTGAAGTACGCCTCCGCCACTTCATCCTGGTTGACCGTGGGTTCGGAGGAAAGGTTGAAAAAGGGCAAGATGGCCACGCGGTGTAACTGCGGGAACGGGTTATGATATTGGGGTTGATGCTTGACGATCGGAAGCGGCGCGCAGCCGAAAGACAGGCCCCAGCAGATTAGGCCAAAGTAAAACAAGCGGTTCGAATGTGGCAGAACGGGCGCACGTGACATGAATATACTTCACGCGATCAGAAACAATACGGTGGAGGACAAGCCTTTACGCTGCGTTTTCGACGGGATCCTTTTCAAAGGGTTGTCGCCCCGGATAGCCCGGGACTTCAGGCGGCTAAAGTGTCACTTCTGAAATCGTCAATGGCGGTACTATCGGCAAAGCTTTTCCGGCTTCTTTATCTTCTCTGACCGGAATTCTTGTAAGAACGCCACGAGTTTTCTGTAGGCACGGCTAGCCGGTGCCTGATACACTACTCTGGATGCTTGTACGGACGGTTGGCGGATGGGGCCGCCGCGCGGAAAGTTCGGGGGCAGCCTTAACCCGGTTGGTCCGTTAGAATTAAGTGAAATGGACGTGTGAGGCGTGTTCCCGCGCCCGTGAACCGCTACCAATGGCGGAACGACTCCGACTGGCTTTTCACTTGCCATCACCTTCGGCATCGGCGACATCCGCCCCTCATGGCGGTTTCATTTACACTGAGAGATCAACCCGTAGCGGTATCATCGGAGACTACCATGACCGTGGCATCGTGTCCGTCTTGCCAAGAACGTGTGACGGTACCGGTGGATGCAACGTCAGATAGCGTTGTACGCTGCCCATTCTGTCACGAAGAGTTCGAGCTGAGGGCCTTTCTCACCCAGCTACCGCCCGCTTTAATCGTTTTGGAAGGCGGTTCCAGCGTGGAGCCACGGGAGGGCGTTGAAACGCCCGACGATCGAGATGGCTTGTCGAGCGGGGACCCCGAGGCCTTTTTGAGTTCGCCCGAGCCTGAAGACGGGGCGGATTCGCTGCCCCCGTTTGACTTTACGCCCGACTCGGTGAACGACGCGGAGGAGCGTCCCACGGGGCGGGCCGCGCAGCGGGGCCCCCAAAAGAACCCCACGGTGGAGGCGTGCAAGATCATTGCCGGCGCCCTGCTCGCCATTCCGGCCGCGCAGATCATTCTGTGGTGGTTTGTCCCCACCGGCTACAAACGCGATTTGTTGAGGCTTGGCCCGAGCGTTAGCCGTGTTGCCCCGTGGGCGGTTCCACGACAATTCCACGCCCCGCCATCCGATGCCGACGACGCTCAATTGCCAGTGTCCCATCCGCGCCGGAATCCACCGAGGATCGAGCAGCCGCGGGCCGAGCCGCGGCCCAGCAATGGCTCAGCGCTGCCCACTCCCGGGACGACTCGCCAAGAGACCGCTGAGGATAAGAAGAGAGACGAAAGTAGGCGAGAGGAGGTTCCTGGCGAGCGTGGCGTCCAGTCTGAACCCCAATCCGGCGCACCGGTGGGCGAAGACGACAACCAGCAACTGCCAACCACCCAGCAACCAACGGAGCCCGCTCCAACCGAACGCGTCGCTCGAGGGGTCCGAGGCGTTCCGCGGTACACGCTGGAGGATGTACGCGCGGCACTGGAAACGGCCATACAAGCGAGCATTAGCTGGGATGTCGACTTAGGCCCCGATGACCCTCCTCGTGCCGAATTGACGGCCCAATTCTACGAGGCGTTCGCGCGCTTGGGCGAAGCCATGACATATCCGCCCCCCAATAACCCTCAAGTCGGAGAGCTGGCAACGGCCCTCAAGGATGTACTGGAGACATTCAAAAAACAACCGGAAAAGTTGGCCATGATCGGGAATCAGGCGGCCGAATGGCTCGAGCAGTCGAACCGCTCGACCGACGGTGTTTTCCTGTTCGGAACCGTCAACAAGATCCAGAGGTCCGGACAGATTCATGAGACAACGTTAGAGCTTGCATCCCTTGAGAAAAGAACCGTGACCGTGGTCAGCCGCGTGGACCCTCGGCTGACTTTCGCCCCCAGTGATCGCATTCTCATGCTCGGGGCCATCGTCGAACACCCCCGTCGCGACCTCTTGGGCTACGAAGGGGACGGATCCATGGTTGTCATGGGAGGATTCCCAGTGGTGCTGAAGTAAGGGGCCCCACAGGCAGTACGGACGGAAGGTAACTCTAGAAGGCAACTTTGGCGTCATGTTCGGCGATGAACTTTGGCATGTTCGTCAAGCTCGAGGTCCCACGTAAGCAAAACACATGCAGTTCAAAAACACCCTTTAAGAGCTGTCGTCCAGTTGCCCCGTGGCGGAATTTGAAGACTCGCCTTCCGCTTCGGTAATGGTGGCCGACGCCGTGCAACGGGTGGTCGCCCCGAGATCCGTTTTGATCTCGATTTCCTCCGAGATCGACCCAGACTCGGCTCCGGCCGTGAACGTGACGGGAACCAGATGCGCGGGTTTGGAGGTGTCGGGGACCGTGAATTCAAACGAGTCCCCCGTGCAGTCGATGCTGGTGATCTTAAACGGTTTGGAGCCACGCACGAACAGTTGCTTGTTAGCTACTTCTCCTGGCTTTAGGACCCCCAGAAACAGCGAAGAAGGGCTGACCGACAGTGGTGAGGTCACGCGCCCCTGGACGGGTAATTCGAGGGCTGCTTTATAGGAATCGTTTGTCACGATGGTCAGCTGATCGTGGATGTAACCGGCCGGAGCGTCCTTTTTCAGCCGCACGAGCATCTCGTACGTCACGCGGCCAGAGTTGGTCTGGCGGTCGCTCAATTCTACTTCGAAATGGGGGTTCGCGCTGCGGACGTCGACAATTTCCCAATTTGAACGCCCCGTGTGACTCACGTTGATGATCCGTTCGGCCCCTTGCCCCTGCTCAACCTCCCCAAAAGCAGCACTTCCCGGCTCGAACAAGACATCGGCCCGGATGTAACCACGAACCGAGAGCTGCACTTCGGCATGGTAGGGGCGGTCTATGATGACGGTGAGCGTCGCGCTGTTCGCGTGAGACCGTGTCTTGGTGTTGAAAACCGCCCGAATCGTCCCCTTTTCCCAGGTCTTCAGCGTGTGCTTTGTAATCTCGGGCTTCGCGCACCCGCAACTGCTTCGGACTCCAGCAACGTGAACATCCTCTTCAAAGATATTCTGAAATTCGAAATCGTGCACCGCTTTTGAGCCCTTGGCGATTACCCCAAAATCGTGGCTCAGCTTCTCGTTGCAGCTGAGGAACATTTTCCGGGCCCACTGTTGGGCGCTGGCGACTGGAGCATGGATCGCTGTCAATAGGGTACATATGACAAGTAAACGAAACACCGGAATTCTCCCTGCATTACCGCCATGACAACTCGGGCAAAAAGCAAAAAAGCCATTACTTCGATTATGCGGCCTATCTCGCTTCAGTCCAATACTGTTTTATACTGGTCGCGGATGACTTTCTCCGCCGCGAGTCCGACCAACGGGAGGACGGCTTGCGTCGGGCAGCGTTCCGCCCGGAAAAATCCAACCGCCTGAA
>JBNJEM010000048.1:0-22653 GCA_051745935.1 Planctomycetota bacterium | reverse complement strand
ATGACCGATGTCCGAACAAACCAGAACCTCGAACTTCTCCAGACGCAGGGCGCTGGCGGGGATCGGAGCGAGCGGCCTTTTCCTTGCGCGGTACATGACACCGGCGGGGGCCGGCGAGTCTTCGACACAAACGGAAGAAGCCGCCTCGGAAGCCGACCTCACTCGCTACCCCACCGTGCGGGCTTTGAAATCACGGTCCGACCCGCAAGCGGGAGAATGGGCGCGGACGGAGGGCTTTCACGCGCCGGGGGACGGGGGTGGCGCGTGCTACCGTATCCGCGAGCTCACTTCGGAGATCCAGCCGAACGACGCCGACGTCATCGCCTTGCAAAACGGACTGGCGGCCGTTCTGCGGGAAAGGGAATCCGTGAACTATGCCATGTTCGGCGTGCTCGGCGACGGGGAGCAGGACGACGGCGTCCGGATCAAGCAGGCCCACGAATACGCCAACTCGCGGGGGATCCCCGTCGTCAACCTGAGCGGGGAATACTGGATCAAGGAAACCAACGACATCCCCATCACCACGAACGTGCACTGGGGCAAAACGGTGTTCCACGTCGACGAAAAACACAACGACCGGCGGAACCCGCGGTTCGTGGTGCACAACGACCGCCCGACGCGGAACGTGGAGCTGGACGCCGAGACCAAGGCGGCGCTGCTGGAAAAACTCAAGCCCGGGGTGCAGATCATCCCGGAACTGGCGCCTTATGCGGGGCATCTGATCACCGTGGAAGATGAAGAAGACCGCATCGGCATCCGGGCCGGGAATTACTCCAAGCGGGGTTGGGCGCGCGAGGAACTCTTCTACGTGGAAGAGGAAGGGCGGATCATCGGCGACATCGCCTGGGAATTCAAGGACTTCACCTTGGTAACGGCCACGCCCTGCAACGACAACTACCTGGTCATCGAAGGCGGCGCCTTTTATTTTTCGGGCGACAGCGCCGTGGGAAGTGATCGCGAGGGCTACCGGCACCACGGGATCTCCATCCAACGCAGCCGCACGATCGTCCGCGAGCAATGGATGGGGCTGGAACGGGGCGCGACAGACATCTCCATGCACCCTCGCCGAGGCTTCTACGTGCTCAGCCGGGTTTACGACGTGACCTTGGAAAACATCCGCGCCATGCCCTGGGAAAAGAACCGGAACGATGACGACAAGGTCGTCTACGCCGGCACCTACGGCATCGGCGGCGCGCGGATGCTCAACTGCACCTTCCGCCACCTGACGGCCGAAGCCGGCTGGGTCGCCTGGGGCGTCTTCGGCACCAACCTCAACAAGAACTTCCGCGTCGAAAACTGCCGTCTCAATCGCGTCGACGTGCACTTCCATTGCTGGAACCTCTACATCAGCGATTGCGAAATCGGTTTCAAGGGCATTTCCGTCACCGGCGGCGGGGATCTGTTCGTCGAAAACACCACCCGCCACGGCAATCACTTCATCAACTTCCGACGGGACTACGGCGCCAAATGGGATGGGCACGTCCGCCTCCGCGGCTGCACGCTCAAACCAACCGGCAACGGCACGGTCCGGGTGCTCAGCCACCGCATGGCCAACTTCGACTATCAATATCCCATCGGTTTCGCCCGCGGCGTCAAAATCGAAGACCTTCTCATCGACTACAGCGCGGCGCCCGAATCCGATCGGCCCTGCTGGTTGATGGACGTCGTCCCCTTCTCCAAAACCGAAACGAACGATCGCCTGTTCTTTCCCTATCGCGTCGAATTCCGAAACATCCTGGTCGAGGGGCGCGAGCGGGGCGTGCGTCTGGTCCGCATTCCCAACCCGCACCACTACGACGTGCGCCGGGACGGCGGCCATGATGAAAGCCGGCTCCAAGCCAACTGCACCATGATCTTCGACAATGTCCAGCTCGAAAAGCTGACCCCGGAGAATCCCGGCGACACCGAAGCGGCGCACCTGTTGATCGGAGGGGAACAAGCGGGGGATTATGCCGACCAGCGGGCCCTTTACCCGGAAATCCGCTTCACCGATTGCGACCACGTCGCCGTCTACCTGGGCCACTGCATTGCCAGCGCGTTTTTCGAACGAGGTTCGGTGAACACCGTGGTCGCGCCGGGCCTGCGCGGCGAACTGGTCTTTAACGGCTGCCGATTTCGGCCCGACGTGCGGCAGGCCCCCGCCGACCTCTACGCCGTGGAAAGCACCCTGGGAACGCGATTCACCAACTGCACGGTTCACGCTCCCGTGATCAACGGCCAGGCGGATCCCGAAATGGTCAACCGCACGGGCTTTCTGGAAATCAACGGGGCCGTGCGGCATTACCATCTCAACACCGGTCTGGGCAACGAGATCATCGCGCACTTCAAAAACCGCGGGGCGGGGTTCGACCCGGACTTCATCGCGAAACTGAAGGCCCACCATGCCCTGGAAACGTAATCCGAACACGCAAAACCCATCGCATCCCGCGACGCGAAGGAGGCCGCAAACGGGCTATATTTCAGGCGGTTGGGTTTTTCCGGGTGGCACGCTGCCCGACGCCAGCCGTCCTCCCGCTGGTCGCACTCGCGGCGGAAAAAGTCATCCGTCACCGGTATAAAGGGGTCCAAGACGCAGGTGCCGGGCTACTGGACCGCCCGCCATGGACTCATCGAGGCGCCGGATTGCCTCGGGCGGCGGGTGTTGCATTGGTGTTGCTCGGCGCCCATAATGACACGGCGCGCGAGGGGGGCGTGGCAAAGCGGGGACGGAAGCCGAAGGTAAAGTCGGTTCTCGCCGCCCAGTGTGTTCAGAACAAAACGAGGTCGGCCGCCACTTGAATCATGCCGCGGCGGGGAACTGCGTCCCGGGCAGACTGGTACAATCATCATCACGGCCAAAATGAAAGCAGGCGAGGAAACGAGATCCGGCTTTGTTCCGGCCATGCCCCACGAGACCGTTCGCTAACAAAGGGTGGAGGTCTTTTGGCTGGCGGTTTGCTTGACCGCGGCGGCGACTTCGCCAAAGGCGGGCTTGTCGTCGCGACGGCGAACGACCACGTGCGAAGTGTTCTTGCGGGCACCATGCCAATGTGAAAGGAGCGACGTGGAAAAATGAACCCCCGAATAGCAAGAGTGATGCTGGCGCTGATCGGTCTGATGATGGTTCACGCCATTGCCGCCGGGGCGGATCGTCCCAATGTGCTGTTTATTCTGACCGACCAGCAGAGCGCCACGATGATGAGTTGCACGGGTAACCCGTGGCTAAAGACGCCCGCAATGGACTACATGGCCGCGAACGGTGTTCGTTTCGAGCGTGCCTACGCGACCAACCCGGTGTGCGTCCCGTCGCGCATCGGTTTGATGACCGGGCGGTTTCCCGGCAACTTCGGCGCTCGCGAAAACGGAAGTGGCATGCGTGCCCGGGATTTCTCGAACGAAGTGCTGGAAACGAGCCTCGGCCAGGTCATGGCCAGGGCCGGCTACGAGGTCGCCTATGGCGGCAAGGTGCATCTGCCGGCACCGCTGCGGCCGGAGAAGAACGGCTTCACCATGCTCACGTCAAATTCGCGGGAAAAACTCGCAAGCGTCTGCGCCGACTATATCCGGCAAGAACATGCCAAGCCTTTCTTTCTGTTCGCATCGTTCATCAATCCGCACGACATCTGTTATTATGCATTGCACGGCCGGGATGCGGAGGATTGGCGCAAGGAGCTGCGGAAGGAGGAGCCTGCGCGCCATCAGGCGATTCGCGTGTTGCTCGAAGAGATGCGATGGCCGGAGGGGGTGAGCGAAGAGGTGTTTTACGCCGACCATTGCCCGCCGCTTCCCGCCAACTTCGAACCGCAGGAGGACGAACCCGAGGCGATGAAGCAACTCTTGCAGCAGCGGGACTTCCGCCGGAACGCGCGCGAGACCTATTCGGCGAGGGATTGGCGGCTGCACCGCTGGGCCTATGCCCGGCTCACCGAACGGGTCGACCGGCAGGTCCAGATGCTGCTGGACGCTCTGCGGGAGAGCGGGAAACTGAAGAACACGGTGGTGATCTATTCCAGCGACCACGGCGACATGGACGCCGCCCATCGAATGGAACATAAGAGCGCGATGTACGAGGAGTCCGCTCGCATCCCGTTGCTGGTGATGGATCCCGACGCGGCGTCGAAAGGCCGGGTCGACGCCGAACACCTGATCTCCAACGGGTTGGACCTGTTGCCGACGCTTTGCGACTACGCGGGGCTGCCGGCTCCCAAAGGACTAAAGGGACTCAGCTTCCGGCCGCTGGTCCAAGGCGAAACGCCCGCCAACTGGCGGTCCTCGCTGGGGGTGGAGAGCGAGATTGGCCGCGGGGTCATCGCGGGCAACTACAAGTACCTCCGCTACGATTTCGCCGGAAAAAAGGAAGAGCGGCTTCACGACCTCGAGTCGGACCCGGGCGAGTTGACCCATTTTACCAACGACCCGGACTACGCCGACGTCCTGTCCCGTTTGCGCCGCCAGTACGTGTCCTGGTTTCCGCCGCCCAAGCAACCCGACGATTCGCAATAGCCGGCACCTCGGTTGTCCAGGCGAGCACCAGATCCTCCGAAAATCCATTGCCCACGCCCCAAACCAGGCCGCTCCGATCCCGAAACCTCCGTGTGTCTTGACATCACCTATGTTGATGCTACCATGCCAACATGAGAACCACAATTATACTGGATGATGATGTTCTAGACCGAGCCCGTAAGTTGGCCAACGAGCGGGGTACGTCTTTTCGGTCAGTGGTTAATGAAGCGCTTCGGGCAGGACTCGGCAAAGTAGAGGAGTCGGCCCGGTCGTGTGCATACCGTACGAAGCCGCACGCCATGGGACTGCGACAGGGAGGCAACCTGGACAACATCCAGGAACTGCTGGCGCGAACGGAAGGAGAGGACTTCCGTTGATTCTGGTCGACGCGAACATTTTGCTTCGAAGACTCCGCGTTTGTTTGCCCTTTCACGGCGTCCGATCCGGGAGCACGACATTTTGTTCATCTGCGGTGGCCGCGGATTGCTGCTGCCTGCTCCGCGACGTGGCGTGTCAGTGGGGGCGGTGCTCGCCCCGAAGGCGGTTTCGGTAGCTGGAAGGGGGTTCGCCCATCACGCGGCGGAATACTCGCGTGAAATGCTCCGGACCGCTGAATCCGCTAATGCTCGCGATGCGGTGTAATTTGTCGTTGGATTCACGTAGCAGCTTCTTGGCGTGACCAACTCGTTGCCGATCGATTTCCTCTCCCACAGTGTGCCCTAGATGTTTCTCGAACGCGCGATAAAGCCCACATCGACTGGTCTGGCTCGCGCGGATTACGTCATCCACGCCCAAGGGCTCTGAAAAATGATCCCGAATGAAATGCAACGCTCGAGCAAGGGGCGGATGGGGAACCGCAAAGAAATCGCTGCTGTGCCGAACCACAACCCCTTTGGCGGGGACAACGATGGGGTCTCTCGGACGTCGCTCTCCGTCCATAAGCCGGTCCAACAGCGCCGCTCCCTCGTATGCCATGGTCTCGCGGTTGCTATCCACGCTGGAAATGGGGACAAGGGCTAGTTCACAAGTCTGTACGTCGTTGTCTACCCCAATCACGGCCACTTCTTCCGGAACGGCCACCCCTAGCGCCTCGCACGCGCTGATGAGGTAGGCTGCGCGATGATCGCTCTGAGCCATCATGCCGATCGGAAATGGCAAGCTCAACAACTGTCGCTTGAACCAGTCAAACCAGTTCTTGTGTTTCGAATCCTCGTCCCAGTCGAGCAAATGGTAGGTTTTTCCGGCTTGGCAGACCGTGACCCGGAAGCCTTTCTCTCGCTCGAGCACCGCCCTAAGGCCGGAAAACTTGCAGAACCCGAGATCACTGAATCCACGTTCCAAGAGATGCTCGGCGGCCAACTGTCCAATCCGCGCGTCGTCCAACAACACTCGCGGCACATTGATCCGCCGCGCGTCCCCATAGAGCGCCACGGCGGGCACTTCCCGCCGGCGGACATAACGGCTGATATCCTTACGGCCTGGAATCAGGATGGTAATAATGCCGTCCCCGCGCCAATGCGTGGGAATCACACCGTAATGGGCCATCGAAGCGTCCAGTACCCAGCCAGCGTCGCGGGCGTAGCGAGTGATTCCCCGCTGAAGCTGAGGATCGTAGTATCCCAACGCCATCAGCACCCTTCGGCGCGGCGCTATCGCTGGCAGACGCTGTTGAGCGAACGGTTTTTCGGCCATGGGTTCTGAATATGGCTCGCGTGGTTCACGGAACGAATGGGGCGCTGTATCGCGTCATCCAGGACTCGGACTCCTCTTTTAGAGCAGTATCTCCAGGCCGCGTCGTCCTCGTCAAGTGCGAAAAGTCGAATTGTGATACAAATCGTCAATAAGTATATACGCATCACGGTTGATCTTCTCACCACCAAGTCTATATTCAGGGCTAGAGTCTTAGGTTGGCAGATAAATTAACCTGTCCGCCCGGGTGTAAACGGAGCTTTTTTTTTTCGCAAGGACACCAGTTATGTCGACTGTTTCCGCCAAGGAGATCTTGGTTGATGCGGCGACCCATGGTTATGCCATCGGCGCGTTTAACGTGACCAACATCATCCAGATGGCGGCGGTCATTGAGGCGGCGGTGGCCCGCCGCGCGCCGGTGATCATCCAAACGTCGGTGACGCCGACGAAGTTTCTCCGTCCCGAGGTGATCGTGGCCGCCTTCAGGGCGTTGGCCGAACAAGTCCCGGTTCCCGCGTGTCTCCATCTGGATCACTGCACCGACGTCGATCTGTGCAAGCGTTGCGCGGAGTTGGGTTATACGAATATCATGTTTGACGGCTCGAAGCTGGACTTCGACGAGAACGTCCGTGCCACCGGTGACGTGGTGCGGCACTGCCACCGGCTTGGCGACGTTACCGTGGAGGGCGAACTTGGAACCGTCTCCGGTGTGGAGGACCAGGTGCGGGTTGCCGAGACGGAAGCGGAGTTGTGTGATCCCGCCCGCTCGCTGGAGTTTGTCGAGCGAAGCGGCGTGGACTTGTTCGCTCCCGCCATCGGCACGGCTCATGGCATCTACATGACCGAGAATCCCAAGATTGACTTCGACCGGTTCCAGCGGATTCAAAAGTCTGTCAACAGCGAGCGGATCAACGCTCCGCTCATTGTGCATGGCGGGACGGGCCTCAGTCCCGAGGTAGTGAAACGGTTGGTGGCCTTGGGCGGTGCGAAGTTCAACGTATCGACCGATCTGAAACACGCTTTGATCGACGCAACGCACGACTACATTTCATCGCATCGCCACGAATACAATCCGGGCAGAATCGACATGGCGGCCAAGCGGGCCGTGATGGAGCGGGTGGGCTACTGGATCGACCTTCTGGGCTGCGCGGGAAAAGCCGAATCTTCCGGAGGAAATGCCGCATGAGTCAAATCAAGGCATTGATCTTCGACCAGGACGGGGTGATCGTCGATACGGAGCGGGACGGCCATCGAGTGGCGTTCAACCGGACGTTCGCCGAGTTCGGCTTCGACGTGGAGTGGGGCGTGGAAGAGTACCATGAACTGCTGCAAGTCGGCGGCGGCAAAGAGCGAATGATGCACTACTGGCAAGCGAAAGGCTTTGGTGCCGAGATCGATCCGGAGGAGGTGCCAGAGTTGATCCGCCGACTTCACCGGCGCAAGACCGACGTTTTCGTCGAGTTGATTGAAAGTGGTGCCTTGCCCTTGCGTCCGGGGGTCCACCGGATCATGAAAGAGGCCGAGGACTTGGGCTTGACGCTTGGTGTCTGTACCACCTCGAACCAGCGGGCGGCCCAAGCGATCGCCCATGGCCTGCTCGGAGACATCCCGCTTGAGTTCGTGTTGGCTGGCGACGTGGTGGAGGCCAAGAAGCCGGATCCGGCCATCTACCTGCTGGCGTTGGAGAAAAGTGGGCTGCAAGCGGACCAGTGCGTCGTGTTTGAGGATTCGCACCTGGGGGCCGTGGCAGCGAAAGCCGCCGGGATGCACGTAGTGGCGACGACCAATGCGTACACCGAGGACGAGGACTTGAGCATGGCGGACGTGGTCGTCGACTGTTTGGGAGAAGTGCACGGCCCGCGCGCGCGGCAACGGGCCGGCGGCCGAACGCTTGCTTTGACAGACGGTTGCATCCATGCCCGGGATCTGGTTGATGCGTTCACTGGCGATTGATGAGGAAGATTTTCCGCGAAGAGCGTTGAGAGGAGACAATCCGTGATTGATTTTGAGCAGCTCGATGCGAGGGCTTTGGCCAGGGCCATTGACTTCTCGATTTTGCCCAAGCAGACCACCGAGGTGGACATTCGCGAAGGCTGCGCTCTAACTCGCCAATATGGTTTTGCCGCCTTTTATGCGAGCAGCGCCTACTGGGCTCCCGTGATCCGCGACGAGTTGGGCGGAATGGACGATGTGGAGATCGGAGCGGCAATCGCCTTTCCCTTCGGCAGCTCGCCGGCGGCCGTGAAAGCCTTTGAAGTGGAGGACGCGGTTCGCCGCGGCTGTACGGCCGTCGACATAGTGATGAACATCGGCGCTCTCAAAAGCGGGGACGGCCGGGTAGTGGAGGAGGAGTTGCGGGCTTTTAAGCAGGCTGCTGGCGAGGCAGTGACGAAATGCATCCTGGAAGTGTGTTATTTGAACGACGAGGAGATCGCCACCGCGAGCAAGTTGGTCGCCGAGGCCGGTATCGACTTTGTAAAAACCTCCAGCGGGCAGTTCGAGGGGCCCAGCCTTCAGCAGTTCTTGATCATGGCTGACGCCGTTCGCGACGCACCGGTACGGCTGAAGGTAGCGGGCGTGAAATTTCCTCGTCCCCAGAACGCCATGGTTTTCCTGCTTGCCGGGGCTGATCGAATCGGCACCCGCGCTGGGCCGGAAATTGTCGATTCCCTGGAAATGGTCCGCAACATCGGCCTGGTGCCAAGCCAACGGCGCGTCACGATAGAAGCCAAGGAGTGATCCATGGCAGAGTACCTGGCCGGAGTAGATGTTGGCACCACCGGCGCGCGGTGCATGATTTTCGACCCGTGCGGGAACCCGCTGGGCGGCCATTACTGTGACTACGGAGCGAGTTATCCGCGACCGGGCTGGGTAGAGCAGGATCCGCGTCTCCTGGTAGAGAAGACGATGGAGGCCTGCCGTGCCGCCGTCGATCGGTCGAATATCGACCCGCATCGCATCGCGTCCATCGGTTTCTCGGCGCAACGTTCCGTTGCTTGTCCCGTCGCGGCGGACGGCAACGCGGTGCGGCCCATGTTTTCCTGGCAGGACGCGCGCGCCACCGAGGAGGTGGAAGAGCTTGGCCGGATAATATCGCCCGAGGAATACTACGAACAAAACGGGTTGCCGTTGAGTACCACGTGGATCGTTGGCAAGATCCTTTGGATGCGCAAGCACGAGCCCGCCCTGTTCGCCAAGACCGCTCGTTTCGTGCAAAACCAGGATTTCGTATTGCGCGCCTTCGGTGCCGACGATTTCTACACCGATTTGTGTTGCGCCGTTTTCTACGGCGTGTGGGACGTGCGTCGCGCGAACTGGAACCTGCCGCTGTTGGAGCGACTCGACATGGGCCCCGAAATGTTTGGCCGTCCCACGTTGCCGGGGACGCCCCTGGGGACGATCAGCTCGACCGTGGCCGACAAGACGGGATTTGCCGCGGGCACACCCCTGTGCATGGGCGCGGGTGACCAAAACTGCAGTGTGTTGGGAATGGGCGCGATTGAGCCGGGGCTAGCCACCGTGACACTGGGCACGGCCGGCTTGGCGATCCTGCCGACGGACCGTCCTCTGCCCGGGTTCGGCGGAATGATGATCACACACCATGTCGGGCCGGGGATGTGGCAAGTCGAAGGCCTCTCCAACGCGACGGCGGCCGGGCTGCGATGGTATCGCGACGTGGTGGGTACCCAGGAAAAAGAGATTGAAGCGGCCGGTGGCCTGGATGCGTATCAACAGCTCGATCGGTTGGCCGCCACCGCTCCTCCCGGTAGCCAGGGGCTGGTTTACCTGCCGTACCTGGCCACCGCTGGCACGCCGCGGTGGAACCCGCGGGCTCGCGCGGCGTTCATCGGACTCTCACTCGCACATGGCCGGGCGGACATGACCCGAGCCGTGATGGAGGGGGTGGTGCTGGAAATTCGGGACATGCTTGAGCAGTGGAACGTGGCTGGTTTATCGGTCCGCTCGCTGCGAATCGGCGGCGGGGCCACTCGCTCAATGTTTTGGAATCAGATCCAGGCCGATGTTTATGGACGCCCCGTGGAGACGCTGCGAGTTGGCGAGTCCACGGCGCTGGCAGCCGCATTGCTCGGCGGGGTGGGCGCCGGCGTCTTTGGTTCAATCGAAGAAGGCGTCGCGGCGATGGTCCACGTGGCGGATCAAATCGAGCCCGACCGCAAGCGCCACCAACGATACGAAGACCTCTATCGTGCTTACGTGCAGAGCTACGAGGGGCTCAGCAGCGGCGGCGCGTTCGAGTCCCTGGCACGAATTCAGGCCCAATCGCCCGGCACATGAGAAGATACTTGCCACTATGCGGAAACAGAACAAGTCTCTTCGTGGTCAGGAGAGTTTACATCCGGATTTCATTGAATAACCCATAATCCTCGGCAACGAAAGGTCCTGACTTGTAGTACCGTTTGCTCTACTGAACCCTGTTTTCTTATTTGGATGTAGGAGATTGGCCCATGGCGACGCAACGAAAAAGCGGATTCACACTTGTTGAGCTCTTGGTGGTCATTGCCATCATCGGTATTCTGGTTGCACTGTTACTGCCCGCGGTCCAGGCGGCGAGAGAGGCGGCGAGAAGAATGCAGTGTACCAACAATTTGAAGCAGTATGGGCTGGCCATCCATAACTACGCCGACACCTATGGCGAAGCTTTGCCCTTTGGATCGACGTACCCCGTCACGTGGGTTGCCGGCGCACCGACTCCCGTGATGCAGCGTCACGCCTTTATCCCCAGGCTCTGGCCTTTCCTGGAGCAACAAGCCTTGGCGGATCGCTACGATTTCGTCCAGCCCTTCTATGTGGGTGAGAACCTCACTTCGGTAGCGAGTCCGATTGACATCTACTATTGTCCCAGCGATCGCCCCCGCGCGATGTGGAAGACCGATCCGTATACCCGTTGCCGAGGGAACTACGTATGTAATTTTGGCAACGACTATTACTGGTACCCCGACGAGGGCACTCGTGCGCCGTTCCGGCGTCCCGAGTGGCGAGGCGCCCCTTTCATGTTTCTGTTCAACATCAGGTTAACAGAGATCGAAGATGGGCTTTCCAACACCCTGGCCATGTCGGAAATCATCATGGCCAACACCGACGCGGGAAATGATGCCCGTGGAGATGTTTTCAACGACGACGGCGGACGTGCTACATTCATGACTATGACCACCCCTAACAGTACGGAACCGGACCACGTGCATTTGAACTGTGGCTATCCGAATGATCATCCGGCCCCCTGCATTGCCGTCTCGCACTTGAACTACCAGGCGGCCCGAAGCAAGCACCCGGGCGGCGTGAACGCCTGTTTCTGTGACGGTTCTGTCCACTTTATCAGTGAAACGGTTGACCTGGAGGCTTGGATCAGCGCCGGCTCCAGCCGCGGCAAGGATATTGCAGACGGGGTGGTTAACTAACGAGGCTTGAAGGACCTGTTTGAGCCCCCGATGTTTTTTGGCTTACATCGCGGCGGCCCAGCCAATGGCTTACGGCCGTGCCGTAATCCCCCCTTGTCGAACATGTGACAAGGTCCATCAGAAAGGTTTTGACATGGTGAAAAAAAATGTCGCGTGGAATTGGATCCTGGCCTTCGGCGTTATGTGCGTGCTTGGCTGTGGCCCGCAAAAGGAAGAGTATAAGGTTACCGGAGAGGTGACGGTCGACGGGGAACCCGTCGACCGGGGGAGTATTTCCTTCGTGCCGGAAGATGGAACCGGAGCCACGGGCGGAGGGATCATTGAGGACGGCAAATACGAGGCGATGGTTCCCCCCGGAGATAAGATCGTTAAAGTATCCGGTTTTCGCGTGACCGGACAGGGCGCCGCCGATCCGGATCTGAATCCTGACCAGAAGGTCGACCTTACGGCGCCGATGACCGGTAAACAGTATAATTCCGACGAGACCCCTCTGAGGGCAACCATCGAGGGGGACGCGGAAGGGCTCGACTTCGATTTGGATCCCGGCGGTGTGCCCAGCTTCGCCACTGGGTAAGTTGTGATGCGAGGCGTGGTCAAGCCTCGTGGTCATGATCCCTTGAGGCAAGTCGAGCAGGCTCGCACAGCGAACCATGGCGGAGTTGGCCCCAGAGGACGGTTGACTCTATGCCGAGCGATGTCCTCGATAGCCACCAACATTGAAAGTCGCAAGATCCTCCACATCCGTGCTGAACGGCTCGCGGTAGCCGGCCAGGCACAAACGTTCCCGAACTCAAGTCAGAAGGTAAGGACATGCGAGTCAATCACACAACAGGTCTCTTGCTGGCATGCGTTATCGGAATGTCGATTCCCTCGTCGCTGTTCGCCCGGGAGGGAAAGCCGTTCGCGCACTGGACCTTCGATCAGGCTGACGGCAAAATACTGCCCAACGCGATCGATTCCACCTTCCACGCAACCGCTCGGTCAAA
This sequence comes from Planctomycetota bacterium, assembly GCA_051745935.1. Taxonomy (GTDB): domain Bacteria; phylum Planctomycetota; class Planctomycetia; order Pirellulales; family Pirellulaceae; genus JBNJEM01. The sequence goes on along the minus strand of JBNJEM010000048.1, from coordinate 10,079 downwards.
GATGCGGCGGACCGCGGGGGTCTTTGGCGCGGCGGCGCGTTTCTCGGATAACGCGGTTGTTTCCGTGCCCGGAACGATGATCCCGGAAAAGCTTCGGCGTATTTCCTTCTCCGTTTGGGTCAAACCCGATCGCTTCGACCGTTACAACGAGCTGTTTCGGCAGGAAGTCGGCGAAAAACGAATTCTCTTCTCCTTCCAGAACGAGGGAACCGTTCTGGCTCTGGGCCTGAACGCCGGCGGACGTTACGCCGAATGTGATGCGTCGATCACGCCCGAAGTGGTGCTCGACGGAGAGTGGCATCATTGCGGAGCCACGTTCGACGGCAGCCACATGCGGGTTTACCTTGACGGCGCGGAAATTGGCCGCCTGAAGCACGAGGGCGAATTGATCACCACCTCAAGTGGCGTGTGTTATATCGGCTCCTCCGGCGGCACGGGCGAATTCTTTCAAGGAGGCATGGACGACCTGCGGATTTTCGACGACTGCCTGTCGGAAGACGAAATGGTTGCGCTTTTCCTCAAGGGCAACACCGCTATCGCCCAGTCGTTCAAGGAAGCCAGCAGACAATGGTCGAAGGTCTACGTCGAAAAGGAAACCTTTTCCGGAACGCTCGCGGCAATTCGGGCGCGAGTCCGGGAAAAGGATTTTGATCTCTCCAGCAGCGTGGAAACCGTGGCGTCGAGGAGCCTCCGCGCGGATTTCCCGGACGAATACAGGCGTTTCACGAAACACCTGAAAATGAAGCCGAGCGATTACTTCATGCTGGCCGACCCGTCCTCGGTCATGGAGCATGCCCGGGAGGTACTGGAACGCTACGCCGAATACATGCCGATGACCAAGCAGCAGTGGGCGCGGCTCACGCCGGAAGAAGAGCGAAAATGGAAAAAGGTTCGGAAGCTCAAGCAGGAAATGGAAAAGCGACTGACTCAAGGCGATGCCACTCTCGATGCGAGCTGGCTCGAGCCGATCCTGCGCCTGGCGGAACGGATAGAGGAACGGCCTGTCGAGCGAGAAGCGGTTGCCCCTTACCGGACGCCCAGCACTCCGGAAACGACAGACTACTCTTCCGCCGAAGCCGAACAGCTCCTGCGGAAGGACTGGCTGCACCAGGCCGGCGGCACCCCCTCCCCCAAACGAATCCTCCAGGAAATCCAGTGGGCTGAAGAGCTCGCCGACCGCATTGTCGGCGACGATCCGGATCGAGTGGACTTTTCCCAACAGCTTGGCGAGTTGGGTGAATTGAAGGAAAAGGCGAGCTCGCTGACCGAGAGCAACGCGGAGCTGTATTTCGACGTGCGGCGGGTCAAACGGTCCATCATGTTATCCAACCCCGTCCTCGATTTCGACAGCGTGCTTTTCGTCGACATGCCGTTTCCGCATGGTTCGGAATGGCGCCATGAAACCCGGCACCGGCTGGGCTATATGGCGGTTCCCGGTGGCAGGCTGATGACGCTTCAGGGGCTTTCACCCGGCGGCCACTTGGTTCAGTTGATGCCCAAACAACCTTTGCACGGTTCCTTCTGGCGGCCCGATCTCTCTTTCGATGGCGAACGCGTGGTTTTCTGCTTCAAGCCGCACAACGAGAAAGCCTTCCACCTTTACGAATGCAATGTCGACGGATCGAATGTACGCCAGCTGACCTCCGGTATTTTCGACGATCTGGATCCGATTTATCTGCCTGACGGCGAACACATCGCGTTCACGACGACACGCGGTCATACCTACGTTCGCTGCATGCCGCCAACCAACGCGTTCATCCTGGCACGGATGAAACTAGACGGCACGGACCTCTATCTCATTTCCCGAAACAACGAACCCGATTACACGCCTTCGGTGCTTAACGACGGGCGAATCCTCTTTACCAGATGGGAATACACCGACAAGCCGCTGTGGCGTGCCCAAAGCCTCTGGACGATGAATCCCGACGGCACGCAGGTCAACACGTTCTGGGGGAACCAGTCGGTATGGCCCGATTTGCTGAAAGACGGCCGCGCGATCCCCAACAGCGGGCGGGTCATGTTCACCGGTAGTGCTCACCACGACTGGTTCAGCGGGTCGGTGGGGATCATCGACCCCCGGGAAGGTCTCAACTTCCCTGACGGGTTGACCAAAGTGACGGCGGACATGCCGTGGCCGGAAAGCGGAAACGGTCCTGTCGATCCGGTCGAGTCGCCCGACTATCATCCCAGTGGCCGGTATTCCGGTTACTATTCGCCCTATCCGTTGAGCGAAACCGACTTCCTCGTGTCCGCCAGCCGGGCCGGAGAGGGAACCGCCTCCAAATTCGTCCTCTATCTGATGGACGTCGACGGCAATCGGGAACTGATCCACGAAGGCACGCACAACATTTTCCATGCCCAGCCCGTCCGAGCGCGGCGCCTGCCGCCGCGAATCCCCGATCGCGTGGCATGGCCCACCATGGAAGAGCGCGGCAAGCCGGCTGACGGAATCATTACCAGCAACGATGTCTACGACAACGCGCCCGAAGAAATGCGCGGGAAGGCGAAATATCTTCGTGTGCTCAATATCGAACCGAAGACCTACACCTACTGGAACCAGCGGCCGTATGCCTCCACGGGCCCGGTTGTGTCGATGGTCCAGTCGGAAGGTGTGAAACGCGTGTTGGGAACTGTTCCAGTCGAGGAGGACGGTTCAGTTTCGTTTTACGCGCCTTCGGGCATTGCGCTGCATTTCCAGCTGCTGGACGAGAAATATCGCTGCTTGCAGACGATGCGCAGTTTCACCGGCGTCATGCCCGGCGAACGCCGCGGATGCCTGGGGTGCCACGAGTCGCATAGCACCACGCCCCCGCTCCAGTCGCAAGGCCTGGCCCTACACCGCCAACCCAGCCAGATTACTCCTCCTCCCTGGAGCGACAACTCCGTCAGCTACGAACGGTACGTTCAGCCCGTCCTCGATCAATACTGCGGGGAATGTCACCAAGGCGACGGCGAGGCCCGTGAAACTCTCGATTTAACCCTCCGTCCGGGCTACAACGTTTTCAAGGAGCCCTACGTAACCTTGACCGGGCGGCCGAGCTGGGGCTCGCCCTATCAGCCACCTGAAGATCCGCCCCCCGGCTTTGGCATTGCCGACACCCTGATCGTCGAAGGGTACGATCAGCGGGACCCGGCTGCCTACACCACGCCGAAACCGATGACTAGACTGTCTTACAAGAGTCGACTGGTCGATCTGTGTTCGAGCGGGGAGCATCACGGCGTGGAGGTTGATTCGATTAACCTGCGCCGCATCCAGGTGTGGATCGATACGATGTGCCCCTATCGGGGTGCTGAAGAAGTTCGAGCGATCGACGATCCGGTTTTCCAGGGCGTGGACTGGATCTCCATTCGCCCTCGTATCAAAACGGCTCCCATCCTGCGCCGTCCCGGCCCGTTCGACCCCTTCGGGCTCGACGAAGCGTACGAGGCGCCGGCCAAATGTGAAATCGATGCAATACCGGGATCGCCGTTGACCCGTGTCACGCCCTGAGTGGACTATTGCAGCGTCAACACCCAGATCTCCTTGGACGGCGGCTGGAAATAGCCGTCTTGCCGCCGCGCGGCCTGCCGGAGCTTGGCGGTTCGAGGGTCGAACCACCGTGCCTGAAGGCCTTCCTGGAGCTGGTCCATGTCCACGTTGAGCAGGCTGCCATGGGTCACGAAGATCGCGGCGCGATCGCGATCCGGCGAGCGAACGGCCGCCAAGGATGGTTCCGCGTCGCCGCCCGTTTTCAGGGCCGGCAGGCCGTTGGCCGACGTCGCCGTGGTGCGCAATCGCATTTCGTAGGCGTCCTCGTCCTGGCCCAGAGTAAAATTACGAGTGCCGTGATCCCGCGACAACGTCACGATGCGAGCGGGCCCCGCCTGTGCTTTCGTGGCGGGGGCAATCCAGGCTTCCAGCGAGAAGGCGTTGCTTTCCCGCACCGCCGAGGTAAGCCGTCGCGCCGGCTTCCTAGTGGCGATGAGCGTGGCGTCATGCACCTCGAGCCCGCCATCCAGCCACGTCACCGCCTCGGTGTCCTGAACATGGAGATCAAGGGCGGGTTTCCGTCCGGATACGTCGCGAACCACGGTGCCCTCGCCTTCGTCGAACGCATACCGGACCTGAAGTCCCTCCAGGTGTTCCGGCTCGCCCCGTGTGTAATGGTCCGCTATTTCAGAGGCGCCGAGCGCCCGGTTGTAAATGGCCACGTCGTGATAGGTGCCCAGCCACCCCCGATCGCCCACGAACTCATCGCCCAGCGCCAGACGCAGTTGGGCGTCCCAGGCCGAGAGATCGCCGCCGGATTCCGCCCGTGTGGCTTCCTTGCCATTCAGGTATACACGCGCTTGCCCGTCCGCGCCACGCGTGTAGGCGACATGGGTCTTTTCCGTCCGCACCGCCAGTGGCTGGTCAGCCACGAGTTCGACGAAACGGAGGTCCGGCTTGACGGCGGGCCAGCCCATTTGCTCCATAAGGACGCGGGCGCCGCGGATGTGCGCTTGGGCCAGCGGACTCAGGCCGAGACCGACGTTGGTGTGTTTTTCGTGGTCTCCTTCGCCTTCAAGAGGATGAGGCCGGTGGAAACGGGCGGAAGCACAGCCGCCGAGAACGTTCCGCCACCATCGTTCCAGGGCCACGTCGTGTTCGGGATCGAAGGTGTAGATCTTGGTATTGTTGAGCGGGCGGGGATGGTCCTCGACCAGGGCGCGCGCCTGTTGAATGCGGTTCCAATGGCCCTGCCCCCGCTGGGTGTTGTTCTGCGAGATGTCCAGGAAAGTATAAAGATCAGGGTTGTCGACCATATGCTGGTGGTCGGGGGTGGTGATGTTGCCACTGCGCCGCATCTCGGCGGTTTCGACCCGTTTTCCGGCCTCGGCGGCCCGCGTACGAACATAGCGTGCCCAGAAATCGCTCCACGCCACGTCCTCCCCCGTCTCGTTGTTCATGCAGTAAAGGACATGCGGATACTCGAGCGAATAGGAAAGCAGCTTGTCCACATAGGCCGTCTGATGCTTCAGCAACGGCTTGTTGTCGTCCAATGCCGGCACGCTGCTGAAGAAGGGATGGTCGGTTGGCACGGCCCGGGGCGCGTAATCAACGACCGTGGGCAGGCCCGATTCCTCGGCCGTATAGGTCATGTTGTTTGCCGGGTTAAAGGGATGCTTGGACCAACCGCCAAGCGACTGGTGATCCTCGTAATGATCCCACGTGGCCCAGATCTCGATCTGGACGATGATGTCGCGCTCGTGCGTGAGCCGAAGGAAGTTCTCGAATCGGCGCCAGTATTCGCCGTTCCACTGATCCAGATCGAACTGGCCGTCCACCTGCTTGTAGGCGAAGACATTGCCAACATTGCGATGGCTCATCACGTTGCGGACGTAGTTTCCGCCGACCGACTTCAGCAGGTCGAGATGCTGCTCCAACCCCTTCGGGTGATTGAACAGGTTGTCCTGCCAGGAGCCGCCGAGCAACAGGACCGGCTGGCCCTTGTACTGCCAGTATCGAGGGTTCGCCTCATAAGGACGGATGCGATCGGCGTCGTCGCCGCGGGCCACGGCCAACATGGAGCACGCGACTATCGCCAATACGACGAACATTCGCATCCCTGAGACGCAAAGGGGGGTTCTTCTTGTCGAGAGCATCAGCATCTCCTTTCTATTTGGGACTTTCTGTTTGGGGCTGTTTGGGCGTGCTCCTGGATGACGGGCCGAGCTCCGGTACACGACCGAATAGCCGCAATGGAGCGGTGGGTCGGGCACGAAGGCATCCGGAGTGCCGATCGTTACGGGCACCGCGATGAAATCATGGCAGTCCACGTTCTGGGAGGACGGCGGACAGCTTACACCCGCCGTCGCGCGGCGGATAGCGGTGCCAGTGGCAAGGACCACGAGCAAAACCGGCCTCCGCACGTGCATGCCCCTACTCATCGAACGATAGTCTCGTCGCGCCCAGGCTCGGCTCCGAACGACTTCCTCGAACGCCCTCCGAGCAGAACACTACGGTCAATCACCTCCCCCAACCTATCACCTCTTGCTCGGATGTCAACGAACGAGGCGATTTTTCCGCGGGCATCGTTCGCACGGTCGCTCGTCATGGTGGACCAGCGTTCCCAGCCCGCGTCCCGCTCAAGAACGGAAAAGGCCGGGAGGGATCCGGTAAAGGCGGCGAACCAGGCTAGCTCCCTGGTGTGCGTCAATGTGACGAGAAACCGCTGATATCCGCTAATGGACGCTGATGTCAAGACGATTAGGTCCCTGGTCTTAGGAATAGTAGACCCTAACGTTGCAAACAGTATATGTAGGACGGGTCTCCAGGCCCGTCTTTTCAAGTACAAAATCGTACTTGATCTGGTGTCCGCGGATCTCACGAAATGTGAGATTTTCAAACAACCGCAAAAAGACATTTATGCGCTGTAAAAGACGGGCCTGGAGACCCGTCCTACGCCGTCTTTATGCAACAATAGGGTAGAGTAATGGCCGCGCGGCGAAACGGAGCGCTGGGTACGCTATTGCGATTCGATCCGGACCGTGTCGGCGATCTTGCGTACCCGATCCGGGCAAAGCCGACAAGGTAGCAGCTGAGCAAGATTGTCGACGGACGCCCCGATACCGAGACGCACGGCCTCCGGCATCGACAGGCCGTCGCGAACCGCCCAGGCGATCGCGGCGGCCATCGAGTCGCCGGAGCCGATCGGGTTCACCACGTCGGACTGAGGAACCGTTGGCGGCGGGAAACGGTAAGTCTCGTTCCGGCTCGTCAACCATACGGCCCTCGGCCCGTCGGTGATCACCACCCACCGGGCACCGCGTTCGTTGCACGATCGCATGGCCGCGAGCAAGGATTCGTTGGAATCGAGTGCGTGCCCCACCGTGCGCTCAAGTTCCTCCCGATTCGGTTTGATGACGGTCGGCTTCAGTTCCAAACAGCCCAGCAGCCCCTCGCCGCGGAAGTCGAGCACCGTGGGACAGGAGACATTTTCGAGTAGGCGGCGATAGTAACTCGGCGGCGTGCCTCGGGGCAGGGTGCCGATAAAGGTCACTACTTCAGCCTCTCCGGCGGCCTCGAAGAACCGCGCCGCGTAAGCTTCCAGCTCCGATTCGGAGAGCGGGCGGCCGTTTTCCACCAGCTCGGTCATCGTGCCCGTGCGGCGGTCGAGCATCGTCGTGCAAACGCGGGTGGCGGATTCGGTTTCGACGATTTCCAGCGGAACGCCGAGCGATTCCATTTCCGCGCGAATCGGCATCAGCGGCAACCCGCCGGCGGTTGCCAGCGTGAGGCTCTCACCACCAAGGTGATGGACGGCGATGCCTGCGTTGAAAACCTTGCCCGAGGCGCACCAATGCACTTCGGCGGCCCGGTTCACTTCGCCGTACCGGAACCAGTCGAAGACGAGAATCTGTTGCCAAGCGGGAGTAAGACCGGCGGAAAGGATCACGGGACAGCCCTTATTGAAGGAACGCCGTCTGCTTCATTCGCGCGGTGCGAAGATGGCCGATTTCGGGGCCCGCGCGAATTAAGTTGACCGCGAATACGGCGTCGCTGGTAAGTTCGTCGGATGCCAGCAGGGTCGGCATGAATTGATCGTGGAAAAGTCCAGCTTTGGGGCTTGAATAGGGTAAAATGGCGGACCCTTCTTAGAAGCCCATATAGGGAACAAATACCCCTCCTCTGGTCTCGCGCGGACCAAGTTATCACCAAGGTCGAGCCTCCCCCTTTCCCTTCGTGCTCGTCATTCCTCCTCGTCCATGTACTGCGGCGGGCTCTTCCCAACCCGCTTCGTCACCCTCGGGAACTTCCCCCGTGGCACCTTTTCGTCGATGGTCACCACGTTGATCTGGTGCCACCACTCGTCTCCGTAGTCGAACCAATAGCCGAACGGCTGGTCGACCTTCAGCCCCAGCGCGTCGATGCGGGTCTCCCTCGCATCGCCCGCGATCGTCGGTTCGCCGAACTGTTCCTGCAGTATTTCCGGTAGCACGTATCGTTTGCCCTTCGGGTCATGGGGTCGCTTACCGAACTGGAACTCGTAAAAGTGATCGTCGAAACGGTCGTACGCCTGGAAGATAACCTGGTGAAGGTCTTCGAGCGTTTGATCGCCTCGAATCTGGATCGTACGGCTGATTTGCTTCCCACCGAACTCCTCCGGCACGGGGCCGTCGATCAGGGACACCTGAAGGGTGTAGAGTGGGGTCGGTCCGGCGGTATCCTGGTTCGCGGGGCCGAGGGTGGTGGCGACATTTTCCTCGTGGTCATCCAGCGGCGGGATCTCCTCACGCGGCACGGACACCCGAACCGACCGCGGCACGCCGGGTTCCCGTGTGATGAGGCCGTTTTCCTCGAGCTTGATGATCATCTGATGCACACTGGGCGGCGAGACGCCGAAGTATTCGGCGATTTCGCTTTCCGAAGGGCTGCATCGGTGCAGCTTCCGATAGAGGTGGAGGTACGCTAGGTACTGGCCCTGTTTCGCCGTGAAACGAGCCGCTCGCTTCTTCACCTGTTTCGGGCGGCGTTGCGTCCCGCTCTTTTTCTTTGCCATCAGTATTTGCTCCTGCTTGCTCTCCGGGCCACGGTCGCCGTCTACTCGTCTTCCCCGCGATGGCTCGTGGCATCCGCATCGATCCAGTCCTCTTCTTCCCAGCTCATGCCCTTGCGGCCCGGTACTTTCCGCGTGGGGCCGGACTTGTAGAGCGGACAGGATTTGGGGCCGTAACAGAAGGTTTCAAACCGGTACCGTTTTTCGCTCGGGTTCCAGTGGTCGATGATCATTTCGACCGCCATGCGGCAGCCCCAGATGCACCCTGAGCACTTCGACTGGTACGTTCGCGCGTCGAGCCGGCGATGGCCACGCTCGCGATACATCTCCAGCTCCGGGGCCACGTCTTGCCAGGGCGGCGGGTGCGGCAGCACGTCGGCCGACTTCGTGACAACCTTCAATCCGCTTGCCTTATAGAACTCCACCGGCTCGGTCCGCTCATCCGCCACGGGCTCAGCCTTCCCGCTCACGACATCACCGGCGCGGAATTGGTGCTTGGCGTGGGCCGCCTTCCCGATCCCGACGGTGAACTCCCGTTCTTCTTGGCCCGCGGTTCCGTGGACGCGGAGCAAGTAACCCAAATAGCCGTGGCTCCGTTGATCAAAGGACCGCATCAGGCGAATCCGCGGCTGGAGCGCGACCAGCGTTCCCTGCCAGACGATCTTCTCTCCCATGGTCCCCTCCATCTCCCTGCTCTGCTTTGCCGCCGCGCCCAGCCCAGTGAGCGACTTCTCCATCATATCGCACTTCGCCATTCCCTCCAACCGCTCCACGGGTATCCCCCCCCTCGCTTTTGCGGCAAGGCGATCATGAAATATCTACCGGTCGCGGATGACTTTCTCCGCGAATCCGACCAACGGGAGGACGGGTGGCGTCGGGCAGCTTTCCACCCGGAACAATCCAACCACCCGAAATATACTTCAGGCGATGCTGAATGAATACGTGCGTTGGGAAGCGGCCCAGTACTACATGCACCTCGGAAGATGCTCCTCACATACCAGCTTATGTGATACAATCCCCAAACAGCAAGACGCGCGCCGCACCACGCTCCGCGGCTAAGTTCAACGGCGTTGTGTCGGTCATCGCCGCGCGACAACACGACGATAAAACGCCACGCGTTATGCCGATCAATGTCAAAGGAATGAATATACATGCATTTCGAGATAGTCGGGAACATTGAAAATGCAGAAACGTTCGCTACGGGGAAGGGGATACGTGAGCTGTAGCCGTTCACGGGTGCCGCTACATGACCTGGACACGCAAGGCCCGCATGGATGCCACGGGCTTGTCCCGTGGTGGTTCACGCTCGCCGCTACAAACCGGCCAGACACACCACGCCTGCCCGTCGGTAGCGTGGAACGTAACGGACCACGGGACAAGCCCGTGGCATTTGCACCTGGAAAAGCCTTTCCTGAATATGTGCAACGAACGTGCGAACGTCCGCGGACATTAGTCTTTTGCTCGTGAACGGTTACCGTGAGCTAAAGCGGCTGCAAAAGGTCCATGGCAAGGCCCGGTGGCGGAAGCGGAAAGGAATCGCGCGAGTAAAGCTGCGGGATG
>JBNJEM010000047.1:0-22785 GCA_051745935.1 Planctomycetota bacterium | reverse complement strand
GCTACAGCGGGGAGGGCGGCTGGCAGGGAGGGCCTGGGCTGATCAAAACCTCGGAACTTAGGCAGACTGGGGCCACTAGGGGGGCTCGCATCCGTTCCGCGGGGTTTCTTTCACGAGTGAACCCCGCCCTGCCGTGTTCCCTTTGGTCCCTTAGGTCCTTGATTCGACAGGGGCGAGGAGGCAAGACAGAACAGAGTGGTTGAGAAGGACTTAGAATTTTTCATCGGGCCAGGCGGGGGCTGCCAGGGTTTCGAGCATCGATCGGAGCATCGCGGCGGTGCTGCAATTGGGGGCAGTGCAGAGCCCTCATGTCGAGCTGGGGAGCGTCAGGAATGCTTACGACATTCGACTTGTGCCATTGGGCATGCCGGAAGCCTCGCGGCGGCGCGAGTCTGGAAGACAAATGGCCCAACAGTTGCATTGGTAGCAGACCACTGATCATTTAATAACGGACATTTGGCGGCGGGCTCGAATCTCAGTGGTGGCTTGGCCGTCACGTCACAGCCGAGACTGAAAGGATCGATACACAATGTTCTTGGACCCGATGTATTTTGTTTTCCTGGCGCCGGCGCTTCTGCTGGGATTCTGGGCGCAATATCGCGTCAAGGCGGGGTTCGCGGCGGCCGAAAAGGTCCCCTCGCGAATGAATGGGGCCGAGGCGGCACGGCGGGTACTTAACGCCGCCGGTCTGCACCAGGTGAACATTGAGCCGGTGCAGGGCTTCCTTTCCGACCATTATGACCCGCGTCGACGGGTGCTGCGACTCAGCCCGCGGGTTTATCGAGGCAATTCAATGGCCGCGGTGGGGATCGCGGCTCACGAGGCCGGTCACGCCATTCAAGATGCGCGAAACTACATGCCGTTAACCGTTCGCAACGCGGTGGTGCCCGTGGCCGGTTTCGGCAGCGGGATCAGTTGGATTCTGATCTTCGCGGGACTGTTTTTCTCCCAGACGCTTGTGTGGCTCGGCATCGCGGCGTTTTCGGTGGTTGTCTTCTTTCAGCTCGTCAACTTACCGGTGGAATTCAACGCCAGTTCACGAGCGAAAGAGGAATTGGCGGCGTTGGGTATTGTGGGCCGAGCAGACCAGGAACATATCAATAAAGTGCTGAACGCGGCGGCTTGGACGTACATCGCGGGCACACTTCAAGCTGTATTAACGCTGTTGTATCTGTTGATGCGATTTGGTGGACTGGGCGGCGACGATTGAGGGGCGAATGGGGGGGCCGGTCGGAGCCTCGGATAACCGGATCTCGGCGGAAATGGGATGGGGACTCTTTTTATACCGGTCGCGAATGACTTTCTCCGCCGCGAGTCCGACCAACGGGAGGACGGCTTGCGTCGGGCAGCGTTCCATCGGGAAGAATCCAACCGCCTGAAATATACCGGTCGCGAATGACTTTCTCCGCCGCGAGTCCGACCAACGGGAGGACGGCTTGCGTCGGGCAGCGTTCCACCCGGAAAAATCCAACCGCCTGAAATATACAGCCCGTGACAAAACCGGGCTTCGGCGGTGTCCGTTGGGGCCTGGCCGCCGTCAAACCGGCCGCGCGCTGGCCATTTTGGCCGGCGGAGCGCCATGTTGGCGACTTTTTTGCCCACCGTGTTGGATCCGGGCTGGCGAAGCTGGGATGGCATGTGTTTTGCACACGCGGGGGACAAGGGATGGGGGCGAGATTCGCGTGTATTGGAATGCATCCGTGGAACCGCGATAACAGTCAAATTGTGAATACAACAGAAGGAGAACGGTCATGCAGGGCGAAAAGATCATCGGCATCGATTTAGGGACCACCATGTCCGTCGTGGCGGTCGTCGAGGGGGGCGACGCCAAAGTGATTCAAAATGCGGAAGGCAATCGGCTCACGCCAAGTATGGTGGCGTTTACCGACAAGGGGGAACTGGTTGGCGAGCCCGCGAAACGCCAGGCGATTACCAATCCGCAGCGAACCGTTTACTCCATCAAACGGTTTATGGGGCGGCGACATAACGAAGTGGAAGCGGAGGAAAAGATTGTACCGTTCGACGTGGTCGGTGATCCATCGGACTACGTGAAGGTACGCATTGACGGGAAGGATTACACGCCCCAGGAAATCTCCGCCAAGACGCTGCGGAAACTGAAGGAAGCCGCTGAATCGTATTTGGGACATAAGGTGAACAAGGCGGTCATCACGGTGCCGGCCTATTTCAACGATTCCCAACGGCAGGCCACCAAGGACGCGGGGCAGATTTCCGGGTTGGAAGTGGCGCGGATTATTAACGAGCCGACAGCGGCGGCGATGGCCTATGGGTTGGATAAGAAAAAAGAGGAAAAGGTCGTTGTCTTCGATCTCGGGGGCGGCACGTTTGATGTTTCGATCTTGCAGGTGAGTGGCACGGGCGAGGGTGACGACGCTCGTGTCTTCGAAGTGCTCTCGACCAGCGGCGACACGCACTTAGGTGGCGACGATTTCGACGAGGAAATGATCGGGTACGTGGCCGAGGAGTTCCGTCGCGAACAGGGAGTTGATATCCGCAAGGACAGCATGGCCTTGCAGCGATTGCAGGAGGCTTGCGAAAAAGCCAAGAAGGAGTTGTCCAGCGCGCCTCAGAGTGACATCAACCTCCCCTTCATCACGGCGGATCAGAATGGGCCCAAGCACTTAAGCGTGACGATTACCCGGGCCAAGTTCGAGGAGCTAATTGACAAGTTCATGGACCGGGTGAAAAAGCCGTGCCAACAGGCGCTGAGTGACGCGAACTTGACGGCGTCCGACATCGACGAAGTGGTGTTGGTCGGCGGTTCAACCCGGATCCCGAAGGTGCAACAGTTCGTCAAGGAGTACTTCGGAAAAGAGCCGCACAAGGGCGTCAACCCGGATGAAGTCGTGGCGATCGGGGCGGCGGTCCAAGGCAGTGTGCTGGCGGGCGAGCGGGACGACTTGCTGCTACTGGACGTCACGCCGCTCTCCTTGGGTATTGAAACCGAAGGGGGTATCTTCACAAAGTTGGTGGAACGTAACACGACGATCCCCACCGAGAAGAAGCAGGTCTTCAGTACCGCCGAGGATAACCAGTCCGCGGTGACGGTCCAGGTCTATCAGGGCGAGCGGCCAATGGCCAAGGACAACCGATTGCTGGGACAGTTCAACTTGGAGGGCATTCCACCCGCGCCGAGAGGCATGCCCCAGATCGAAGTGAAGTTCGACATCGACGCCAGCGGGATCTTGAACGTTTCCGCCAAGGATCTGGGGACGGGCAAGGAAGCATCGGTGCGAATCGAGCAGACGTCCGGTCTGTCGGAGGATGAAATCAAACGGATGCAGACCGAGGCCGAGAAACACGCTGAGGAAGACAAGAAACAGCGTGAATTGGCCGAAGCTCGCAACCAGGGCGAGCACCTCTGCTACCAGCTCGAGAAAATGATGCGGGAGCAGGGAGACAAACTGAGCGATTCGGACCGGGAGCCGATGACCCGCGCGATCGAGAAGGTGCGAGAGACGGCCAAAGGCGACGACGCGGCGGCGATTAAGGCTGCCATCAGTGAATTGGAGCAGGCTTCACACGCCTTTAGCAAGTCAATCTACGAGCAGCAGCAGGCTGGCCAGGCCCAAGGACCCCAGCCGCAACAGGAACAAGCGGGCAGTCAGGCCTCGGAAGAATCGTCCGATGATACCATTGACGCGGAGTTCGAGGTTAAGTGATCCAGGCGGATGGCCAGAGCGGCTGAGCCGCCCAGCGAATTCGAGCGACCGCTCAGCTGGTAGCGGGACCGGTATCGGACCGGGTGTTCGCTTTGGCCGTCAGTCCACCGTGTTGGAGAGGAGCAGGAGGAGGCTGCTGAAAAAGGGAGGCCAGCTCTCGGGCTTGTCCGGAACGTGTTGCGTTGAGGGCTTCCATGGCGAGTGACATGACGCGTTGCCGGGCAAGCCGGGCGGTAGTGCGGCAACGGCAAGGACTTTTTCAGTGATTTCGCGAGGGGGACGCCAGATGGGCGTCCCCTTTTTCGTATGACGCCTGGATCGAGAGACGATCCCAATGCGTTCCCCCGTTCGTTTCCATCCCTCCCGTGGGCGCGAGAAGGCACTCGCGTCCGATCGCGTTGGTCGGTTGCATTCGTGCCGTGTCAGGTCCTACAATAAGGGCTTTGAATGCTGAACGTCCCCGGGCCCGCATTCGTGGACGCGGGGCGACCGGGAGTCGAGGCTTCGTGTGATGGCAACCGTGATCGCCACGGTTTTCCATTGCGCGTTGCTCGTGAGCACTCCATGTTGCCGTTCAGCTGTGTGGAGTGTATTCAGGCCGGCCCCCGGCGGTGAGACGGCGGGGGGGGACGACCGGGAGGCGAAGGCAGGATGCGCACCGTGCCGGTTCGAATCCAAGATTTCTTTCGCGCGCCTCCGTTACCTCCCGAGGCTCGCCGCACCTACCGCCTGCATCTGACGTACGCGCTGTTGGATGCCGCGGCTGGGGGCATTCTCATGAACGCGCTCCTCATGGCCACCAAGACTTTTGGGGCGGCCGACTGGCAGCTTCCACTCCGGCAGCTCTACTCCGGCATCGGGATGATCGGCGCCCTCTATCTGGGCAGCTGGATGGCCGGCCGTCGTAAGATGCCCTTTGTGTTCATTCCTGGGTTGATCGGCGCGGTCTGCGTTCTCACGATGCCCCAGTTCGTCGACATGCCGTTCTACTTCCTCAGCTTGCTGGGAATTTCGGCCATGTTCGAAATCCTTACGCGGCCGGCGGTAACCGCCATTGTACGTGTCAACTACCCGGCGGAATCGCGAGGCGAGGCTACCGGGGAAGTTCGGAAATGGTCCTCCTTGTCCTTTGTCGCATTCAGCCTGACTTCGGCTTACGTCCTACATCGCGCCGACGCCTATCAGGAGGGAACGGGGGGGCCGCTCGGTTTTCCGCCGGCATGGCTGATGCAGTGGGTCGCTGTTCATGTCGTCCACTTGTTGATGCTGCTGGCCGGCGTGCTCAGCCTGGCGGCTTTCCTTGTTTTTCGCCACATCCGCGTGGATAAGGACATGGAACGGGAGCGGCGGGATCTGAGGCCTGAAATTGGAACGAGTTTTCTGGAGGCGTTTCGCGTCATCGCCCGTGATCGCAGGTATTGCCGCTATTTACTGGCGTGCTTCGTCGACGGGTTCTTCCAGATGCTCTACTTTCCGCTGCTCTGGTCGTTTTTTAGTGGAGAACTTCGGTTTGGATACGTGGGCTGTACCGCCATGATGCACGCGATACCGGCACTGGTCGCCTTTGCCATGACGGGGGTTGTTGGGCGCGTCATCGATCGTTCCAACCCGTGGATCTCTTGGGCGGGAATCCGGCTGGTGTGGGGGCTCGACGCGTTGCTACTGGCGGCCACCCCCTTCTACGCGCGATATTTCCCCCCCGCCCTGTTCTTGCTGCCGCTGTTGGGACGCATTCTTCGCGGCAGCGTGCAGGGGGGATGGTGGATCATGTGGTGGCAGATTGGTGTCACCCATTTCGCGCCGCCCGGAGAGGATACCAGCCGATACATGGGGATCATGGCATTCCTGAACGGCGCCGTTCGAATGGGAGCCTCGGTGGCGGGGATGACGCTGGCGGCGATGTCCGTGCCAACCGGCACGCTCTTGATTGTGGGAGGCCTCGGGGTCATCGCCTCCAGTTTCTATTCACTGCTGCAGTGGCGCTCGGAACGGGATGACCGGACGTTGGCCACGGTCGCGGATTTCGAAGCCGCCTACCGACACAAATATACCGCCGCCTCCTACCCCCCCGGCCATGTCGATGGGGAGGGGACGCTGGGAGGCGGCAGTGGCCGGCACTTCAACGACGCACTCTGATTTCATCCCCCCGAACAAGCCCGAAGCACGAATGACCAAGACACGAAGGAATGACGAATGACGCTTGAGAGTAAGCTTTCACGTTGGACCGCATGGCGTCGACAGCTCGGCGTTGCGACGCGGAAAATGCTCAACGGCCTGATCGGTGGCCTCGGCGACTCTGACCCCTGACACTTGCGCGGCCTCGCCCTGCATGGTTCCGGTTCGTCGGGGGTGTGATCAGGACGTGCCGCGGTTTGTTCACTTGATCGCTCTTTCGTCGTGGGCGGCCACGGGCCGCGAAACAGTCTTGTCGAGACATTTTAGGGGTCATTTTCATGGCCGAAATACTGAAGATTGGAGCTGGCGAGTCCCCGGACGAGTTGGACGCTCGCATTCAGGGCGCATGCGACCGGATGGAGCAAATCTATGAGCTGGACTGCTATCCCAAAATCACGGTGACGCGGGGATGGTCCAAACATAACCCGGTAACCTCGGGCGAAATTGCCAGGCCGTCCGCCTACCGAGCCTATCTGCGCCGCGAGCTATTGAAACTGACCCTTCATGGGGCTGAAGTCCAGATTGAGCCATCCCGGGCGCGAATCAACCTGAATTCTCCCTCACTGCTTGACTTGGTGGATGAAAGTGATCTCGACATTACTCGCAAAAAACTGTTTCTGTTCGGTCCGGAGCGGGTGGAGCTTTCCATAAAGCGTCTGGAGCACTACACGGGCAGCCAGGCCGAGGATTTCCAGCGCCATATTCTGCTCACCAATTACAAAATGCACATGGATGCGTTCCAAGCCACGTTTCCGGATTGCATCAAGCCCCGGCAGCGGCATGTGCAGATGCCGGCGTTTCATCATCGTCTGGATGACAGTAATGGAATCAGCATTGTGAATATCGGAGTGGGACCATCCAACGCCAAAAACTGCACGGATCACATCGCGGTTCTGCGTCCAGACGCGATGCTGATGGTGGGCCATTGCGCCGGTGTCCGGAATCGACAAGAGATTGGCAACTTCGTGCTCGCGTCCGGATACATGCGCGCGGATCGGGTCTTGGACGACGCATTACCCCAGGGCGTTCCCGTCGCCCCCAGCTTCCTGCTCAATCGTTACTTGGCCCAGGTGTTGGAAAAGAAAGAATTGCAGCACCGCGTGGGAATCGTATACACCACGGTTGACAGGAACTGGGAGCTGGCACGGCGCCGCACACTCGATGAACTCCGGGCCAGCCGCAGTATCGCGGTCGATATGGAATCGGCGACCGTGGCAGCCAACGGATTTCGATATCGGATTCCCAATGCAACCCTGTTGTGCGTCTCGGACAAGCCGCTTCACGGTAGCCCAAAGCTGCCCAAGGACGCGAAGGAGTTCTATCAAGAAACCAAGCAACAGCATCTCCTCGTGGCGATTGAAGCCATTACGCACGTCAAGCGGGATTACCCGCACGGCGTGCCCAACGATGACATTCGTGCCTTCGATGAACCGCTCATGGGAGGTCCCAGCGGTTAACGGGTGCCGCTTTTGACCGCCGCGCCCCCTCATCGGGCCGCGGATTGGAGGATGGGAACTCAACCGAGCAATCAGCTACAGGCGTCGTCCGCCATCTCATCCAGCACGGATTTGAGTAACAGCGGCCATACGAGCGTGGCGTCCGCGTGGATTTCGGCAAATCTTCCACCTTCCGATTCGGGCACGAATTTGCCCCAACTAACCCCTTCCGTATAGGTGCAACCGGACAAACCGCCCCAGTGCGCCGGCTCGGGGCAAATGCGAATGCCGTATTGGAATCGCGGCACCGCCAATCGAACCCCTAGCCGGGAATTGGCGATCTCGTAATACGGCCCAACTTGCTGAGCCCAATTACGAGGTACACCGCCACCAACCGTGAAAATTCCCAAACAAGACGCCCCGCCAATGCGAGTTGCATATTGCTGAAGGTCAATGAACGGATTAAACGCGGGAATGGCCCGAAACGCTTCCTCCCCGCTTAACTGACGCCGCTTTTCCTCCGACAGCCCGGCAAGTTGTTGACACGCGGCCCACATCGCGATGTCCAGGCCAGTCTCGCTGTCAGTGATCGCGGGAATAAACACCGGTACCTCCCGCTCAAAGGCGCTGCGCAGAATGCCAGGACCGACCGCTTGCTCGGATAACTCACGCCCCAGAGCACGACACAAACGAGCGGATGACCAAACACCATCGCTGGGAGACTCTCGGTCTAATACACCCCGCACCAACCGCTCGACATCGTCCAAATTCGATTCCATTTCCAAGGTGTCGTAAATCCGATTGTAGCCGCGTTCAAACAGCAGCTCATCAGAAAGTGAAGGGGCGTGGCGGTAGTGTGTCATCCCAATGGATTCAGTCAAACCGTGCGCGATAAGAGCCCCGGTTGTTACCACCGTGTGAACCAGGCCATGGTCAATCATCTCACAAATCAATCGACCTTGTTTCGCGACGGTCATCGCACCAGAGATGGTCAGCACGACATGACAGTCTTCACGGCGAGCCATCTCCAGAAAAATGTCATGAGCCTCGCCCAGCTGGCGACCGCCAAATGCCGTCTTGGACATGGCCCGCACGAGCTCGGAGAACGTCCGCACACCGCTCAGATCAATGCTCTCCAAAGCACTCAACCCGTCCTCACGGCCGTCATGGAACTGCTGTCGTTTCCTGTCCATACCCGACACGCTCACAAACAACCCAAAAGTGTGATAAGCCTCTCCGGCATGCCCCGCCGGACTCTCGGCGGTGGTTTTCACCGCAACGATCCATACGCCAAATCAGTCGGGCAGCTTTCCATCCCGACAAATTCGACGGCCTGAAAGTATAAGTCACTGTCGCGTCCGCCCGCCGGCCAGTGGCCATGCGCCACTCAAGCCTGACGGCTGACCTAGCGAATCACCATGCCAAGCAGCGCTAGCGCCAGAAATCCCACGTGCGCCGTGAGGATAAGCCAGGACAGGACCCTAAAGCGACGCTTCCGACCAGCATAACCAAACACCCGCAGCCCAAACCAGGCCCCTGGCCACCCCCCAATGAAGGCTAGTATGAGTAGCGTTTGTTCCGAGATCCGTGGCGTCCGACGCAGAGCGCGGCGTTTGTCCCACCCATGCAACGCGAAACAAATCGGGCTCAATAGCAAGACCAACATCCCATAAACCTTCAAGGTGGCCCCGGGCGCGATTAACCAAGGAACTAACATGGAATGCCCATTTCCTCTCAAGTTTGCCGCATTGTCTTTGGTGACCTTGCGGCCATTATACCGTTGCCGGTGAACCATCACACACGGCGCTGTGGCAAGCGGCCCGACGCAAGCCCTTCTCCCCTTGGTCGGACTCGCGGCGGAGAAAGTCATCCGCGACCCGTACAAAACACGATTTTCCTGTCGCAAAACCTTCCTGTCGAACCGACCGCCGAAAACGTCTAGGATTCCCAGAAACTGATTGCCGCCAGTCCACTTCGCCCATATCGCCCTCCATCAGCTTACACGTCGCACGGTAAGGAACGATAGGAAGATTCGAGGACAGGAAGATTTGAAGACAGGAAGATTTGTAGACAGGAAGATTCGAAGACAGGAAGATTTGTAGACAGGAAGATTTGAAGACAGGAAGATTTGTAGACAGGAAGATTTGAGGACAGGAAGATTTGAGGACAGGAAGATTTGAAGACAGGAAGATTTGAGGACAGGAAGATTTGAGGACAGGAAGATTTGAAGACAGGAAGATTTGAAGACAGGAAGATTGTTGTAGGATTCTCACGTGATGGTGACCCCCTCGCGGCGCACATGTTTTTGTGTCGCATCTTTTTGTCAACTGGGATTTCAGGACAAAAACATCCAAAATATTCAGGGGCTACGCTTCCGCCCTTGAAACACGCTAACTGGTTGTAAATAAACAACTTGCGCTAGGATAGGGTTGGAACATCCGTTCTATGGTCACGTTTGCGTTCGTCGGTCGAACCAAAGTGGGGCTGTCGAATTAAACACCTCTGCCCAGCAGGTCGGAATTCAAAACGTTGCCGGGTGGGACCTGGAGAAGCGCGGACCATCGGTTCAAGCCCGCGGGCGGCTACGTTGCAATCGTCCTGCTCGCGGAACAAAACGAGATAACAGAGATAACAGACAGCCACCGCTCAGCAGCCAATTGTTATTGGTCCACCGCAGACCCCCAGAAAAAAGGGTGCCCGGGACTCTAGGCAATATGAGTAACATGAATTAGTCTGCGAAACAGAGCAGGAAGCGGTGGCCTTCGCGATTTTGACGGGGGCCGATGGGCAGTTTCAAATGCCAGTCCACCGTCCACTCAAACCAAACATACAATTTGGTCGATCAAGACAGAACCCGGGAGTTCCCCGGTAGGTGTATTCGTCAGCCTACCGTATGTCGGTGCCAGAGTAGCGGGGTATGCTCCACGCGATCCAAAACGGCACAAATCCGCAGTGGCACTTGCGGCACGAACGACCAGAACGGCGTGCCTGATGGCCGTTTTCGGATTGTGTCACGGTTGCCCGGCAGCGGTATGAAGATTGGCCCGGTTGGCACGGGAGCCTTTACGGCGCCGGTCGTGTCCGGGCCCCCTGCCACGATCGAAAAACAGGCGTATCGATGTCACGTTCCGGTCGTGGACACCGGAAGGCTGGAGCACGCTTGCGTCGCTGCTGCTGGGGTCGAGCGCCCTTATACTCGACACGATCACGCATCACGCATGACGCCAATCGGGGGCGTCCTTTCCGGCATGAGCGGCCGAGGCGGTCTTTATGACCGCTTGTCGAACGTGTTACAGATCGCAAAAGCGGCAGAAGTTGGCGGTTTTCGCTGCCAAGCGGCCAAGGTAGAGGTGATTAGCCAAGAAAAGGTTATCGATGGCAACCATAACCAAAACGTCCGGGCACGAGTTTTGTGAATTTCCCAAGCAATCGGGGGCGGAGGAATTTGCCAATACGGTGACGCATGGCATGGGCATGGTCCTCAGCATCACCGGGACCGCCGTGTTACTGGGATTTGCCTTGCGGCAAGGCATGTCGGCCGGCCAATTCTTCGCCACAATGCTATATTGTTTATCGCTTATAGCGGTTTACGCGGCGTCCACGCTTTCCCACGCGCTTCAACAGCCCCATCGCAAGTATCTATTCCGGGTTCTAGACCAAGCCGTCATCTATTGTTTGATTGCCGGCACCTACACGCCGTTCATATTCCTCTATCTTCCAGCTCAGCAAAGCTGGCTCGTTTTCGCAATCGTCTGGTCGCTGGCGCTGGTCGGGTTTGTTTCCAAGGTGCTTCTAAAACATCGCGTTGACGCGGTAGTGGTGGCAAACTATGTTTTGCTGGGTTGGGTGCCAGCGGCTGCGATGTTCTACCAGATCCCTTTCGACTGTCTAATGTGGATGTTGGTGGGCGGATGTCTTTACACGGCGGGGGCGTTCTTTTTGACATTCGACCAGCATGTGCCCTTCTTCCACGCGGCTTGGCATGCCTTCGTGCTGCTGGCCAGCGCGATTCACTTCTACGGCGTCTTGCATTACACCGTCGTCTGAAGTTTATTGCCTGGGCAACCTGGCCGTACGTGGTAGAATACCTTGATGGGCGGGCGGTGTCCGAGCGTTTGCTGAGTGGGCGGTCGTCGCGCGCAGTCGGCGTGTTCGGCGGGTGATCAAACCGGTTCTCATTTCAAGTGGTCCTTGAAGCATGGAAAACCGTACTGTCTGGGTTAGGGGTTCTAATAGCGGGGGGATGTTGAAATGCGGTCATTTCTGCTTTGGCAAGTCGCGATGTTGGGCGTGTTCATTTTCTGTTCCCGGCACGATCTGCTGGCCCGGCCCCAGCCACCAGAGCGAGATCGGGCGATTAACGGGGCGTGGGGGGACCGCGAGTCGGGTTTGAGCGAGCAACGGTTGCTGCCGGGCTCGTCTGATCAGGACCGCGGTTGGCACCTGGGGGTGGAGGTCGCGTACCGGGATTATGGGGCGGAAGTGAGTCATGTCGAACGGAGGTCTCCCGCGCGGCGAGCGGGGCTTGAGACTCGCGATGTCATCGTCACGGTTAACGGCTACCAAGTCGGACGGGTGAACGGAACAGCGTACGCTTTGGACCGGGAGTTGGAATTGCGGGCGGATCGCCAAGGTCGCGTGACGCTGCTGGTTCAGGACCGTCGCACCAGGCGGCTGACAAGTTTGCCGGTCCGCTTGGAGCCCGCCGAGCGGCGCCGGGATCCCATTCGTTCCGAATCCATCATTGGGATCATTCGTTCCTCGCGGTTTACATCCATGCCTCGCCGTGGCGTACTGACCGTCCGGCTGCTGGATGTCACTGACCGGCGTCGTCCGGATCAGGTTCAGCCGGATCGGGTTCAGCCGGATCAGGTTCAGCCGGATCGGGTTCAGCCGGATCGGGTTCAGCCGGATCGTGTTCAGCCGGATCAGGTTCAGCCGGATCGTGTTCAGCCGGATCGGGTTGTGGCTGAACGGACGTACCGCGAATTAGGGCCGTTTCCATTTCCTTTCGAGTTGATGTATGACAGGGACGACATCGAGCCGGAGCGGGACTATGCGCTGGATGCCGAAATCAGAGTCAACGGCGACACCGAACTATGGACTCCCGAACCCTATCCAGTACTCGAAAGGGAAGAGCAAGGGCGGGTTCACATGGTATTGGAACCGGCTCGCTAAACGGTCCGGCAACCGATTCTTGTCAGCTCGGCTGACGTATACTTCCGGCGGTCGGATTTGTCCAAATGGAAAGCTGCTCGACGCAAGCCGTCAAGCCGTCCTCCCGTTGGTCGGAGTCGCGGCGGCCAAACTCACCCGCGACCGGTATAGATGCGTACCAATGGGACAGAGCGTGGCGGAAAACGGGATCGCTCATCGAATCCGCGCCCGCGGGATATCTTCAGGCGACCCCAGTTGGTTATAGTTGAGTTTGGCGGCGCCGGATACATCGACCAATCCGGACTGGATGCCATAGATGATCTTGCGAGCTTGAAACTCATCGGGTTCCGCTCCCACCCGGGCGCGCTGCTGTAAAGTAGCCAGATTCCGTTTGGTCCCTTCAAAGATGAGTTGTTCCTTGGCTTCGGCATAGGTCAACCGCTCGGCTGTTGCCCGAAAGCGATTTCCTTCCACGATGGTGTTTCCCGTGGCGGACATTTCGATGGACCGTTCTTTCCCGGCCGGCATTTCGGCGATGTTCAGTGTATTGCACGTCATGACAATGCCCTCCGGCCCGATCCCATCGCGACGATTGGGATCCAGCGTCTGGCTCCACGAGCGAACGGGGCCGTAAACGGTACGGACAAAGTGCATGAACTCAGCTTCTCGCAGTTCCAGGTTGCCGTGGATTGCATTTTGATAGTCGACTCGCAGATATATGAGCGGCGGGGAATCTTCCGCGGCGGTACTTGGCGAGGCAGCGGCGCTGGTGGGCGACGCGCCGCCGCGATTGCTCGCTTCGTTGCCGTCGACGCGAGTGGAGGTAATCCAGCCGGGGCCGCGCGCACTGAAATCGCCCGTCCGGCGGTCCAATGTGAGGTCAATTGCTTTCATGCGGTCCCGCGATGTCAACGCTTGCCGCCGGTTGAACGTCTGGTTTTCAGTGCGTACTTCGCCGAAGAACGTCAGCTCGACAACGTCCAGATCATCCGTTCCTGCATTGTTGGAAAAGTCGACCGAGCGGTTTAGCCTGGCATGAAGTTGCTCCCCCATTGAGCGTATGTGGTGTTGTTCGCCCCTTTGGGACTGATGCACTCCGGCGACTTGCACCTGGTCCATGAAGCGAATCAATTGTCCATCGAAATCCATGCCGTGATGCCAATTAATCGTGATTGGCGAGTGGGAGGAGAGCGAGAATACTTCACTATTGTTCGTTTCAGCCGCGTCCGGTTGATCGTGATGGGGGCGAGCCGGCAATGTCGCTTTGCCCGGTCCTTCCGACCACATGACGTTTTGACGTTGGGAGAGGTGCAGATTGGATCCTTCGAGCATCAATCCCCGCGTGTTTACACGGGCCAATCTGGCTGCGTCACCCCGCACGTCAATCGTGGCCCGATTCAGGCGATCGGTTTGAACTCGCAACATGTTTCCCGTTATTTCCAACGGGACGGGCTCGGTCTTTTTCGAGGGCAGTTGAGTCAGTCGGACCTGGCCTGAAACAGTCGCCTCGCGGACCACGGGGCGTGGATCCCCCATGGTCAACCGCAAGCGGATTTGAGTGCCCGAGAGCTTGAATCGCTCCACCGTGTCTTCCGTATCTTCAGAATCTTCCGAGGGCGCGGAATCAGGGGCCGGAGCCGTTTCCGGCGGCGGGGATTGTTCGCCTTTTCGCGCGGGGCCGGCGTCGTCATTCGGAGGGCTCCGGCCTTGACCGGATTCCGCCTCGTCGTCCGAGGCGGAGGTGGGCGTCGGGTCTTCAAACCAGATCTCCAGCTGCGTGGTCTCTCCCTGGAACTGTTCAGTCTCAGCCTGCACGTTGCCCTGTGCCAGCATCTTGACCGGTCTGACTTCGAGGTCTTTCGCGTCGGTCGCCGGTTCCCGTGCAACCATGTTGTTCGGGGGCTCGAGAACAGGGGCTTCTGAATCCGGGCTGGTGGAGGACTCATGTGAAGCTTGGACCACGGTGGGGATAGGGCGATTGGCGAGGTCGTTGGCGTTGTCCGTTGCCGCGACTTCAGCCAGCCAGACGAAGAGTTTGTCCGCCGAGAAGCGATCCGTGGGGCCCCAAGTGATGTCCGCGCCCTCAACGACCGATAGGACGTGCAAATCATCTTGAGGTTTCAACTGCAGCGTGCCTTTCCATTCAACCTGAAGTGGCTCCTCCAGTTGCCGCATTTCGCCCTGATAGACTCCAGGACCCCGGGCCCATAGTTTCCCCAATCGCCTTGTCTCTTCCCGCAGTTCGTACTTCAATCGAGGGGCTCTGACGACATGCTCACGGTAGGCGAAGAGTGCCTCTTGTGAATCTTCGAGGAGGATACGGCGCGTGTGAAAATCGTACTGAAACCGTTGTCCTCGTGCCGCCGCCTTTACGGAGGGGGCTTGCAGGGTTACTTCGGATCCTGTCGCTTCGATCCGCCGAACCGCCATGTCGGGAACAAGCTGTTCGTCGTCGGAGGTTTTAGCCTTGGATTTGGAGGCGGAGATGTCGGTCCCGGTTGCCGCCTTGGGGGCGGCGGTTGGCTCTCTGGCGTTGAAGTGAATCCGTAGACGGTCGCAGTGCAATTGGTCATCGTTTCCGCTGGGGTTGGCATGGACCACGTCGACATGTTCCTGTAGCGTGGCAACGCTCGCCTGAAAATCGAATTTCAGAGGACCTCGGCACGTCACATCCACGGCGGTCGTGGAGGGGGACTCGGTGTGGGAGCGGGATTGGGGCCGCGGGGAGTCATCCGATTGGCTCGGCGCATCCCCAAAAAGTCCTTCGCCGGGAAAATCAAGATGCAGACCGTCGACGTGAACCAGCTCTAACGTCTCGATGCCCCGGATCAAGGACGCGTTCGAATCGTCCGGAGCCCGTTCATCATTTGGATCGAGTGTAATGGAAAGGACGCGGCCGCTTCCCCGGCTTGAACCGTATTCGAACGCGACGTCGTGGGGGGTCCATATTTGTTCGGGTCGGATTTGGACTTTGCGAGTGACAATACTGAGAGCGTCATTGGCGCCTTCGAAGGTTTCGCGAGCGTCAATCTTGACTGTTCCGTCCAGCAGCGCGCCTTCGAGTTTCCCGACTTGAGGTCGGACTAAATTCAGCTCGCCGGAAAAACTCAACACCGCCTTGTCTTCGGTCTTCAGGACGATCGTGCGTTTCCCCCGTGTTCCATCCTTCTTTGTCGTGGGGACGCGAAAAAGAATCGTGCAGGGATGAAGTTCGATTCCGTTGTCGATCCGAACGTACTCTTGAAACAACAGCCGCCCCCAACGCGTCTTTAGCTCCATGGGATTATTCCGTTCCCAGGCGGTGGACGCGAACAAGCCTTCCAGGTCCGCCTCGCTCTGGCGGGCCAGTTGTCGTGCCTCGCCGGCCGACGGGGACGCCTGCATGGCCGGTGGCCCGGCTGGCTCGATCCACGGGACCATCACGAAGGCGTAGGCTTGGTAGGCGAGCCAGCAGACGGTGAAGGCCAAAAACCAGCGTGCAATGCGAACTCGCCAGCCAGGTGCCGTGACCACGATTTCCGACCCCGAGCCGGTTACGGACGTGACCGTTCGTAGAATCATCGAACCGCCGTGGACAATGGCGTTACGCATCTGTTAGCCTACTGTTCCAGGTATTTTCGGGTCAGATCGTCCCAGCGATTTCGGGCTTTCAACAGCGCCTCGATCAACTCGCGCACGGCCCCCTTGCCCCCGGGTGTCTTCGTCACCCAATGAGCGACCTCCCGGACCTCCTTGGCGGCATCCGCCACCGCCACCCCCAGGCCAACTCGACGGATCAGCGGCGCATCGGTCAAATCATCTCCGATGTAGCAGACCTGGTCCATGCGCAGTCCGTGGTGATCGACGATCTGTTGGGCGGCGGGAAGCTTCTCCTCGAATCCCTGGCGGACAATGTCAACGCCTAACTCCACCGCTCGCAGCCGTACAATGTGAGAAGTACGAGCGGTCAGGAGCCCAAAACGGAATCCCGCTCGCTGCCATAACTGAATGCCCAGGCCGTCGCGCGAGTTGAACTCCTTGCTCTCGATGCCCTGGTTGTCGAAGATAATGCCGCCGTTGGTGAGTACCCCATCGACATCCGACAGCACCAATTCAATTCCGCGACATCGGTCTTCCCATTTCATGTGCGCAGTTCCTCTGACCTAAGAGCTCGGAAATCGAAACGTCTTCGCTCGCCAGGAATCGGCTTCCAACGGCGGATTGGATGGGATTGGGGCGGACGGATCAGCCACGCGTCCCGTGGGCCCCAACAGGTCGGTGATGTCTATCATGCCGAGTGGCCTGAGTTCATGATTCACCACCGGTAACTCGCTAATTTTTTTCTCCGCGAGCAACTCCGTCGCCTCTTGAAGAAACGTCCGTGGCGGCACCGTGGTCGGGTTGCGGGTCATGACTTGCGAGATCGGCGCGTCCAAGGCCGATTCCCGACCGTGCTCGAGCATGCGAGCTAGATCGCTGTCGGTGAACAATCCCGTCAAACAGCCGTCCGTGTCGACTAACATGATCGCGCCCGTGCGACGCCCAGGGCGGCTTACCTTGATCAGCACGTCGCGCACCGTCTCCGCCTGCTCGGATACCCGACATTCGTGCAGCGGCCGCATCACCTCCTCCACTCGCGCCAGCTTCCGCCCCAGATTTCCACCGGGGTGAAATCGTGCAAAATCCCCCCGCCCAAAACCTTTCAGGCGGCTGATGACTAATGCCAAGGCGTCGCCGAGCGCTAACATGACCGTGGTGCTTGTCGTGGGCGCCAATCCCAAAAAACACGCCTCCTGAATCGCGCCGAGCTCCAGCGTGATACCGGCTTTCCGTCCGAGTGTGCTGCACGCGTTCCCAGTGACAGCGACCACTGATGTGTCCAGCTCCGCGAGCGACGTCAACAGACGCGTTAACTCCGCCGTCTCGCCGCTAAAGGAAAGTGCCAGCACCAGATCCAGAGCGTGTATGCGGCCCAAATCGCCGTGTACCGCCTCGCTTGGATGCAGAAAGTGACTGCTCGTTCCCGTCGATGCCAATGTGGCCGCGATCTTCCGGCCTACCAGCCCCGCCTTTCCCATGCCCGTGACAATTACATTGCCCCGGCATCCCGCCAATAATCCCACGGCTTGCAAAAACTCCTCCCCAAGTCGCTCCGCCAAAGCGAGGATCGCGTCCCCTTCGCCACGCAATACTTCCCGCGCGAATTGCAACTGCTCCAATGGAGAAAACTCAGGCACTTGACGCGGAGCTTCCGTGCTCATGTTCACGCCTTCCTGGACATACATCCCGCGATAAAGAAACCGGACACTCATGCACCCAAAACTCTCGAACAAACCTGCACGCTTCCCGTGGTCCAGGGCGTTTTGGAAGCGAAATCCCCGTTTTGTTACCGGCTGTAAAAACTGTCGAACAGACCTTGCACGCTTCCGGTCATCCAGGGCGTTTTGGAAGCGAAATCCCCGTTTTATTACCGGCTGTAAAAACTGTCGAACAGACCTTGCACGCTTCCGGTCATCCAGGGCGTTTTGGAAGCGAAATCCCCGTCTGCTACCCGCTGAATCATCGGGCTAGCCAGTCGCGGGCTCCGCTACACGGCCTGGACACGGCAGCCCGCATGGGGACGCCACGAGCATTTGCACGTTGAAAAGTCTTCCTTCAAAATGTGCAACTGGAGGGCGAACCTCCGCGGATATCAGTCTCTTGCCCGTGAACGGTTACCCATCGGGAAACGAATTGTAACCCGCGCCGCGATTCGTGGCAATGTGAAACGTATCGCTGCCAGCACGGGGGGGGCATCTCAGCTTTTGCGCTGTTTGTCACCGGCGGAAAACGTCAATAGGAGAAATTGCGGCTATTTGGTAAGCTGCGTCGGTCGTGGATGGTTGGAGAATGGATTTGCATGTTTTAGAGTGTGATCATGTACCTGAGCAACAATCGGGAACGGATGAATTATCCGGCCTACCGCCAAGCCGGCCTGCCGATCACAACGGCCTGGATGGAATCCCTCGTGAAGGAAATGAACCACCGCGCGAAAGGGACCGAAATGTTCTGGAACGACCCTGACGGCGGCGAAGCGATCGTACAAGTCCCCGCGGCTGCTCTATGCGATGACGATCGACTCGCACGCCACATCCGCAACCGCCCCGGCTGCCCCTTCACTCGCCGCCCCAAACCCCCTAAACCCAAGGAAACGCCCGGTGACAAACAGCGCAAAAGCTGAAATGCCCCCGTCTGGAGTCCGGATCGGCTGGCTCCAGAGCCCGGGCTTGCATGGTGAAAACCAACGGAATCGTACAAGCGATCGGTAAGATATGACAGGTCATGGCATTTTCCTTTTCCGTTGCATCGCCATGACGCCATCAACGTATTTGCCATCTCTATGCCGCGGGCGCATCGGACAGTTGGCGGACCAGGTCGAGACTTTCGGCGAATTGGCTTTCCGCTTTCTCAAGGTACTCGTTAACTTCGTCGATGTAGCCGTCGGCCGAGGCGGACCAAACGCGGTTGAGGTAGCGTTCGCCGGCAGCGAAACTGCTCATGATGTCTCCGTACGCGGCGAGACCATGCCGATCCGCGATGCTCTCGCGCGCGTCCACGAACCTTTCCAGATCGTCCATGAACAGCTCGTCGACGCGGTGACGCATCTCGTAGGTGTCGATCGAGTTCTTGTTGCCATTGAGTTCTTTCAAGTTGGATGCAATCCGCTCCAAACTATCTTGTACGGCCTCGATGTTGGCCGCCACGCGATGGGTGGTCGTCCGGTGCCGAGCCTCATGGGTACGGATGACAACGACGCCGGCCACGCCCACGGCCAGGGCTGGAACGTACCAGGCCCAATGCACGAGCGACTCACTAATCACCGATGCCAGCGCGCCGCCAATGAAGCCGACCGTTACCAAAAGAAAACCGAATGATTTCATGGCGAGTCCCTATCCTCCGATCATTCCCAGAACCACCGAATGGACCGCGAAGCCGACCCCCACCACGCCCTCGCCAATGACCAGTCCCGCCGCGATGGGGACACCGACCTCTTCACTAAAGTGTCGCCCCATGCTCCGATCGCTCACGATGCGCGTAATCGTGCCGATCGTGTACGTTAGAACGATGCTGAACGGCAGATAGAACCCAAGCCCGACTTGGATTCCAAGTCCACCGATGCCCGTGGTGCTGAGAAGGGCTCCCAGGCCCGCGCCGGCCAGGTACTTGTGAACCGGCACGTTGCCCTCGAGGATCCCTTCGATCATGCTGGCGAGTACCGTTCCCTGTGGGGCGGGCAGTCTGGTGCTTCCCAACCCATAAGCGCGATGAAGGACGAACAGCAACCCAATCATGAGCACGGGGCCCAGCCAGGTGGCGAGGAATTGTCCCGTCTGTTGTTTCTTTGGAATGGCACCAACCAAATAACCGGTCTTGAGGTCAAGCATGAGATCCGTCGCTTGCGCCATGGCCATGCACGTCGCCGCTCCCACCATGACCGATGAAACGATGGCTGCCGTATCACCAAGCCCTCGGGTGATTACAATCAGAATGGTCACGGCGATCAGTGTCATGCCGCTCATGGGCGACCAATTCGTGCGACCGATACACTCGGACAAGATCACGCCGGCCATCCAGATCCACAGGGTGCCGAGCACCGCCATGATGATACCACGGACCAACCCCATTTCCTCCACCGACATCACCGCCACGAACCCCAGGACAATGACCGCGCCGACAATCCCCACATAAAGCAGCTTGATGGGCATCTCGTCCTTTGACTGCGAGGCGCCGCTCTTGGCAGCCGATTGCATGCTCTTGACGGCGCTGACAATCAGTGGCAGAGCTAGAACAATGCCCGTCAGTGCGCCACCGACGAGCATGCCAATCCCGACGGGCCGAAACAGCATGACACGCAGATACTTCGGCATCCGCATATACTCCGACGTTTTCGGATATAGATCCTGCAACTCTGCCGCAGAAGGAAATAGAAACAGATCCGTCTGCGCCAGGATCGGAGCCAGCACCCAGTAGCACGCATATCCGCCGATGACGAAACACAAGCCCCCCTTGCCGGCGATGAAGGCAATGCCGATGGTCAGCAGCGAGACGAACCAGACGCCGTTCATGTAATCGGGCATGCCCAATTGCTGGCCCAGTGCCCAATTGTCGAACTCCGTCACGTGGCTTACGATGCTCACGGCGCCACTAAGGAAGATCCCGACCACCAGCAGCATCGCCTTGTGGACGCCCGCGCCGGGTGATTTGAGCACGGTGGCGACGGCAACCCCGCCCGGATACGTCAGCCGCTCAAAGTCGATCATTTGCTTGCGCAGCGGAATGATGAAGGCGATGCCAAGAAAGCCACCGGCTATGGCGCCAAATATCATGAGGTACGGATTAAAGTCCGTGTGGCCCAAGATAAACAAGGCTGGAACGGAAAACATGATGCCGGCCGAGGCGCCGTTGACACTGCTGGCAACCGTCTGGCTGATGTTGTTTTCAATGATACTGCTGCGGCCCAGCAGACCCCGGAGAATGCCGAAGCCGAGGATGGCGGCCAGTTCCGACCCTTCGTGAGAGAAGCCAAGAATGAGACAGGCATAGCCCATGCTGATGGTAATGAGAATCCCCAGCGCGTAGCCGACCAGCACGGCCGTCCAGGTCAACTCCGGATAGGGCCCCCGGCGGATCACTCCCTTCCCACTTTCCCCTGCCTTTGCCACGTCCCGACCTCCCTCTTGCACCAACGTCCGGGGGATTCACTTTTCGTGACAGCAATTCTGACCGGAAATGGCCTTCGATGCAACTCCCTTGCGACCACCACCAGCTCCGCCCCGACACGTGCCGCCACAACGGCTACGGCGCCGCGTTGACCACGTTACGAGGTGTTCCCCGCAAAAACGCCCGCACGTTCTCCACGGTGATTGCCATCAACCGCCGTCTGGCCTCCAGCGTGGCCCAGGCGATATGTGGAGTATATTTCAGGCGGTTGGATTTTTCCGGGTGGAAGGCTGCCCGACGCAAGCCGTCCTCCCGTTGGTCGGACTCGCGGCGGAGAAAGTCATCCGCGACCGGTATATTTGCCTGCAACAATGGATTGTCCGCGGACGGCGGTTCGACGGAAAGGACATCCAGCGCGGCGCCCCCGATTCTACCTTCATTCAAAGCGGTCGCCAAATCCTCTTCGCGGAACCGCCTAGCGCGGATCCGCCTGCTAGGTGGTGTGGGGAGGGTGCCCGGCAACCGGCTCCCTTACCCGATTTCTGCATCGCTTTTCGCGACTTCTGCTGGATGCAGGCTGAGGTATTCCCGGACTTCCAACTGCATACGGTCAATTTCTGCGAGAAAACCCGACGCGGATCCGTGATAATTCTCGGGGTTCGTCTCCACGTTGCGCAGATGCGAGACCTGCCGTTGGAATTTCGCGATACGGTCAAGAGTGACGTTTAATTCTTGGTCGTTTGCAATCATGATCTTTCCGCCGTGATTTCGACGATGCCACGCTCAGTGCCATCACGTTTGATTCGCTAATCTTCGATCGCTGCCTGTTCGCCACCGATCGCCGCCATCCGGCGCATCCAAAACACGCTGGCCCCGAAGTGGTCTTGGGCGGCGCGATGATCGACGGCTCCCGTTCACCGCATGGTTAGCCTGCTTTTCTTTGTCCGCGCACGAAGAAGCCGCGTCCATCGACAGTGCCGATGGACGCGGCTGATTTCAATACGCGTAATCCCGAGCTACCTTTGGCCGAAGTTTGATCCGAGATAGTTGCCTTTGGCATCGAACCGGTCGTGAACTTTGACCTGTTCGCCCGGAATGTTCGTCGTGATATGCACACCCAGTCCATCGCGTGAGGTTGCGTTGGTCTGCGTGATATGCACATTGTCATTGACTGGGATCTTTTTGCCCCAGTCGCCGAGAGGTTGGGTTCCTTCGATACCCATGATTCTCTCCTTGTGGTGGAGTTTACGCAGGTGATGTCGCAAGAATTCCGATCGAGACGATCGAATTGTGCGAGGAACGACAACGGGTGAGCGATGGACGAGAGATTACATGATGCACCTCCGTTATCAGCTTTGGGATTGCCATTGATTTGTGCTCGTTGCACGTACATACGCGGACACGGCCGATTGCGTTGAGGTTCACGATTTTTTGAGCAGGTGGTCGTTGTAGGCTAACGCCAAAACTGACCGGGCCGTCGCCAATCAGCGTTCCACTTGATGCCCACCGGATCGGCGGCTCCGGTCCAGCGGCTAGTTCTGGCTCTTCGGCTATTCGAGTCGTCGCCGTATCCACAGCGGATCACGCCTAGCATCGAGAACCGCCACGACGGTGACCGTATCTGCATTTACGCTGTAGTAGATGCAGAACGGAAACCG
>JBNJEM010000046.1:0-22971 GCA_051745935.1 Planctomycetota bacterium | reverse complement strand
CACGAAATGTGAGATCTTCAAACAACCGCAAAAAGACATTCATGCGCTGTAAAAGACGGGCCTGGAGACCCGTCCTACGCCGTCTTTATGCAACAATAGGGCAGACACAACAGCCAACCGAGAACGGTGGCGACCGCGGCGGCGTGGAACCCGCGAGGGGCATAGCGAAACAGGAGCCGGTGGGTTCCGGCCGGCAAGAATACGCCTTGCATCACCACGTTGGCGCGAACGATCCGAGGTCGGAAGCTGCAACCTTCGGAGGTGACGTCGACGGACCAGCCGGGATCGTATCGGTTGCCGACCACCAACAACCCGGGGCTTGCGAGCGACGCCTCAACCTCGAGTCGGTTGGCCCCTTCCTGCAGGATCCGGCATGTGTCCGATACACCGGTTCCAGAGACAGCCGGAATTGTCTTTCGCGATTCCACCACCGCCTCCTGACCAAAATCGCGCGGTCCGTCCTCGGGAGATAGCAGGCGGCGCAGCCGCTGTTCAATTCCCGCTGTCCCTGGTGAAATTCGCTCAGGGCCCGGAAGGTTTCGGTGAGATTTGGCCTGGACCGCGTGCCCGTTGCTCGAATTCACCGGGAAGGATTCGTCCACTTCCCCTCGCTCTACTGGCTCTACCGATTCATCCGCCGTCCACGCCTCTACGTGGTGCACGATCCAGGCGCGCGGCATGGCGTTCGGGTTCTCCCAAACCCTGACATTGGCCACCTCGGGCGAGTTGGACGCCAAGGGAACGCCATCCGGCCAGCGGGCGTCGGCTGGCAACACCAGATAGCGAACGCCCAACAGGTCTAAAACCATTGGATCGGGATGACGCTTGTCTCCGAACCGCATCAAAGCGATATGGTCGCGGGGGCGCATGGTGCTGAATGTGTGGATGGAGCCCAATTCACCGAGCAGATGGAACTTGGGAAACAGCGTGGCTCGATCCCACCGCACGGTCGCCTCGCACCGCGTCCGGGACGCGGTTTTCAACCACTCCTCCGGGACCCAGCGTCGACGCGGTGGGCGATAGATGCGTTCGATGTGGACCGGGGGCGTTGCGGTTAAACGCTGGTTCGTGTTCGTGTCTTCCCGGCCCAGACGCGAATCCCGCGCGGTGGAGCGCCCGCCGTCCACACGGAGGGCCCTCGCAGGAGATTGGGGGACTGATTCCAGCCCGGATCGGCTTAGCATGCTCGGCGTCTGGATCGCTTCGGCCTGGGCGGTGGCCACGTGCGAGCCGTTGGCCCAGGCCATCTCCATGGCGGTGACCAACAAGATCAGTTGGGCAAGCGAAAGGGGAGCCCAGGTTGTTTTCCGGAGCAGCCACCAGAATAGGGCGCACAGCGAGACAGTCCGTGCGCACGCCAGCAGACAACCACGCCACGCCCCCCGTGAGTCGAGTGGGCCGAACAGGTCATCGGGCGCGACCTCCGCGAACCACTTGGACCACCAAACGCCCAGAATCGCGAAAACCACGCCGGCAACCAGGCTGGCAGTTCCCACCGCGCCGAGCACCCGGCGAATTCGACCGCGATCGGCCGTCAGCGACCGCTCCAGCCCCAACCCCGCCAAAAGTGAGACCGCCAGGGATGTAACGACCCACAGTTTTGCCGGATAACGAAAATAGCCGTAGCCAGGCAGCAGCTTGACCATCAGCCAGTAGAGTCCTCCCGTCGGTTCGCCCAGAAGCAGGTTCGATCGCCCACCGGCGAAAACGCTTTGTACTTCCCCCGCGATCCAGCCCAGCCCGTACCAACCGAAACTGGCAACCACCGAGCCGATAGCCACCAGCGACAACCATTGAACATGGCGATCTCGCGTGCGAACCCGCCATACCGAGAGAGCGATCAACAGGGGCATGAGGCCGATGTAAAGTGTCGGGGTCCAGATCCGATCTTCCGCTCCCAAAGCCGACAGCCAACGACGGTTCACGGGGAACATGTGCCCGGACACGTTCGGCCACAGGCATTCCAGGACTCGCCAAGGCGCGACGCTGAAATGGTAACGTTGCTTTCGGTGCGTTCCGGGACGAGGCGTGCCGAAAACGTCCTGCCAAAGGCTATCCGAATCCTGGCTTGCTACTCGATCACTGACTTGCGTCCAAGAAACGGCGGGGACGATCTGCACGGCCGACAACAGGATTCCCGCCAGGGCGGCGGTGAGTAACAAGAACAACGCGTGCCGTCGAACGGGCGGGCGGGCGTTGTCGACGGGCTCGGAGGCCCGTCCCACGGGCGGCGTCACGGGCTCGGAGGCGGGTTCCACTCCGGGCCGTCCGCGGCGCAGCCAGGCCAGCAACGCGGCCAGTATGCCGGTGTGGTAGGCCATCTGGGGATCGCCCCCCAGGACCATGAGGGCCAGACAGATTCCAAGTACCAGCGCCCACGCCAGCCGGCGTTGCGTGAGCATGCGATCGGTGGCCAGCAGAGCCCACGGCAACCAGGCCGCCCCCACGAGAAACACCACGTTGCAATACTGGAACAGGACCGTTCCGCTAAAGGCGTATGCCACGGCGCACAATCCAGCCGCCAAGTGCCGTAGGTGCCCGTCATCCCCTGGCGAGGCCGCGGCCCGGTTCGTCGCCGCGGTAGACCCACGGCGCGTGCCGTCCCGCGAGCGTACGCCGTTTCGCGACACGCGCTGATGGGCTAACAGCTGTCGCGCGAGCGCGTACGCGCCGGCGGCCGCCAACACGACATGGGCGACGAGATAGAGGTTGAATTCGAGCGGATACGGCAGCGGCAGCGCGAACAGCAGTTTTCCCGGGTAAAACACGGCTGAGGTCGCCTCGGCCACCACCGGCATGCCAATGTTGTCCTGCGGATTCCAGAACGGAATTTCGCCCCGCGACCAGCAACGGGATATCCACGCATAGAGCGGATAGTAGAAATGCGCGGTATCCCGGTACGCGCAAATACGCGTCCCCGTAACGATCGATCCGAAACTCCACAGCAAAGGGATCGAAACCGCCAATACAGTCGTAGCTTGTCCCCATCGCCAATGCATAGGATCGTTCCACCAGAGCTGCTGGCATGCCCCAGGGTTCGCCGCCGGCCCGGCATAGCCAACAGGTAGCCGTTCACGGGTACCGCTACACGGCCTGGACACGCAAAACCCGCATGGATGCCACGGGCTTGTCCCGTGGTGGTTCACGCTCGCCGCTACACACCGGCCAGACACACCACTGTTGCCCCTCGGTAGCGTGGAACGTAACGAACCACGGGACAAGCCCGTGGCATTTGCACCTAGAAAAGCCTTTCCTCAAAATGTGCAACGGACTCGCGAACGCCCGCAAATGTCATTCATGATCGTGTCGCGTTGAACAAAGCGGGTGAAATATTTTTCAGGCGGTCGGATTTGTCCGGGATGGAACGCTGCCCCACGCAAGCCGTCCTCCCGTTGGTCGGACTCGCGGCACACAACGTCATTCGCGACCGGCATATTAACCGGGTAACACTTTAGCCGTCGGCACGGGGCCACGCCAGGGGAGATTCGGGGCGAGCCGCGCGGACTTCTCCCCCGACGGTTAAACGGGCGGTGCCCCCGGCTGCCAATGATCGCTAGGTATGAAAGGCTCACATTTCGAATTCGTTGACGTCGCTCCATCCGTGGCAGGTGGCCGGTTGCTGATACTTTGTCCACTCGGCTTCGAGATCACGGGCTAATTGGCGCAGGTCGGCGGTAAGCACCACGGTGGCGTCGTCCCACGTGCCGCTGATTCTGTTTCCGATCCGGCGGCGAGAGCAAATTCTAGGTGAGTTCGCATTGAAATCCATATCGGAAAGAACCGGAGGGCCGGCGCGCAACCGATGCAGAGTCTGACCGATATCCGCCTCGAAAGGTGCGTTTTGTTTGGAGGTGGCATCCAGTCTGATGATGCCGACGACGTGGTTTGCGTGGGCCATGGGGGCGTGGTTCCTCGTGGCGAAGCCTTCCTTTTGTGATCCATATATACTGGTCGCGGATAACTTTGCCCGACGCGAGTCCGACCAACGGGAGGACGGCTTGCGCCGGGCCGCTTTCCACCCGGGCGAATCCGACCGCCTGAAATATACTGGTCGCGGATAACTTTGCCCGACGCGAGTCCGACCAACGGGAGGACGGCTTGCGTCGGGCCGCTTTCCACCCGGGCGAATCCGACCGCCTGAAGTATATGTTTTGTGAGGGCTTTTCGGGCTAGTCTGGTTGGGGGAAAACTATGGAATTCTAACAACGGGCGGCCGATGACCCCGCGTCTTCAATGTCTGTTCGGCAGTTGGCTTGCACGCCGTGAAGGAGACTCGGGAGGTCACCACCGGATCACTGAACAAACGGCCGGGTCAATCAGGTTGGGGGAAATAGGAGAGGAAAGAGAGCCTAGAGCTGCGCTCCGCCCCATGCTAAGATGTGGCCCGCCTTCAGCGGGCGGCGGCGGCGTCCGGTGGTGATTTGTACCCACGGGGCAACGGGTACGGCGTGGGGGTTCCACGGTGTCACGGACCCACGGGACAATGGGCACGCAGACGTGAATTATTGTCGGTGGGCGGGTGGGATGTGCGTGTGCCGGTATTACATGCGTGGCGAATGGAGGCGGATGCGTCAATCAGCGCCGTTGGCGGGCGGTGTGTGCGCTGAATGGTATCCCGGTCATGGGGTCCGAATCGGGCCGGTATTCAAACCGGGCGTATCGAAAACGCGCGCACGCGGCGAACCGGTCGATACCAATCCTCCTCCTCTGGCCGGAGGCCAGACACACCTTAGCCTGGGGTGAAACCCCAGGACACCGGACGCCCCCAACCCCGCAACGGCAGACCCATCGCACGCTGGAAGCGTGTCCCACAAGTTCCGCGCCAATGGTCCGCCAGACCGCCGCACAAAGGCCCCAACACACCCTTGCCGGCCTCGGAGGGCTATTGTAGGTGCTGAAGTGGGGCCGTGGTCCAATTCGGGGACAGACGCTTTAGCTCTCGAGCGGCACGGTTACGTCGTTCTTCCCTTCGTTGACCTCGATCTGGATATCACTCATCTCGCTCCAGTACTTGTCTGGAACGGCCGTGTCGATCTTCACGGGCGCCGCTTCTTCCGTTTCGTTGTCGGCCGCTTTGGGGGCCAAATAGACGGTATACGTTCCCACGGGAATCGGGTCCTGAAGGGCGAATGTCCCGTCGGGCTGGATATCCACCGACCCGCCTTGTCCCGTTTCCATACTCATGAGCACCACCGCCGCGTTCGAATACGGCTCGCCGTCCAAAGTGACTTCTCCCTTGACGGTCCCGGTGGGCGTCGACTCACCACAACCCGCCAGCACGAGCACCAGCAGCAACAAAACGGATTGCGAAATTGCACGTTCGAAATTCAATACCTTGCCCATTGGGCACGATCCTTTCTTTGTCATCTCAAGCGTCTACGTTGGGTATCCGACTCTACTCGATTCTACTCATTCCAGCGAGCATTCACGGAATGTACCTAAGAGGCGGACAGAAAACTCCGGCAAGCGTTGCTAAATCGTTCACATTACAAGGGTTTGCGGTGACGTTTACAGGTTTTCTGTCCGCTTCTAAGGCGGCAGGGCCGCCAACCAAATAGGAAACCCGCACAGGGATGGCGAGCTCCCGTTGGTCGCTCACGTCAAGGATGCGCGCGCCGTGCGCGCATGTTACGCCCTAAGGCTCTAACAGCCGCAACACGGAGAAAAGCTGCTCAATCGGCCATTCCGCGAACGCTCGGAACTGTCCTCACCATGGGCTTTTGCCACTTTGGAGGAGCCGCTATTACGGCATGTCTTGGATCGGTTGCCCATCAAGCCGGCAGGCAAGCCGTTTCAAATCCACGAAGTTAATGCTATCCGAAATGAACTGGACGCTACCATCGGTCAACAAGGCTTGGATTCCACTCGGATGCATCGAATTGATGATTGTGTTGTTGCGAAACTGACGTCGCGTCGCGCCGACCTGGCAGATTTGCGAGTTGGGAGGGAAGCGGACACAGGTCGTGCCAGCCTGCCACAAGTCCCCGCAGCCGCCTGGATCGTCAACGGGTCGGGGGTGGCGCGTGCCATACCAGCCGCCGTAGTAATTCGCGGACCGGTTACCTTGATAATAGCTATCGCAATTCGCCCCGTCGGTGACCAGTCCCGATTGCTCGGCGACAATCATCGTATTCGACGTGCCGTCTTGGCAGTCCCCCATGTCAAAACACTCGTTCGCCGCCAGCATGCCGTTGTTACAGGACCAACCGTGCCCGCAGTCTCGAGTGCCCACGTTCGGATCCGACCCGGGCACCGGCCTCGCCGCCCCCTGAATACCCGCGTAGTGGATATTCTGAACGACCTTGGGGTTCTGGTGACTATTGGAGATCGGCTTATATCCCGCGGACGGGCAGGCATAAACGTCGATCACCAGCCCTCGTAACACCTCATTGCCTTGCAAAGCATTCCCTCCGGCCGCGCCCCCGGACATGAAATAAGAGCTTTCGGAAAAGGACAACTCATCATATACCGTCTGCTGTTCAATGAACGGCAGGATTAGCGCTCGCCAATTTGATCCGTTCGATGGCCAGGCCTCGCGTAGGTTAAAGGATCCCAATGGAAACGTCTTATGCGTGTCGTGATAGTTATGCAGCGCAATTCCGATCTGTTTGAAATTGTTCGAACACTGCATCCGACGAGCAGCTTCGCGAGCCGCTTGAACGGCCGGCAACAGAAGTGCCACGAGGATACCAATAATCGCGATGACCACCAAAAGCTCCACCAGGGTAAAGCCGCGCCGCCGAACACGGCTCCCCCTTCCACCAATCGCTTGCATGCAAGACATGAGCCTACCTTTTCCCAAAAAAGACAAGTAAACCAAAACGAGACAGTAACTGAAACTGAAACTGAAACTGAAAAGGATCGCCATTACGGCAGTTATCCTACAAAACGCAGGATCGATCAAAACCCGAGCCGATCGTTACTGAAACCGGACTTCGCTTCCACTCAGTTGTGTTCCCCGCAGGCTCTTAAGGCGTTACACCGGCTGCCGTGCTGCAATCGCTTACGCCCCCAAAAACGCCGTCCCCAGCCAAACCATTCACGGTATCATTATAATCCAGCGCCCGTAGTATCCCTCACGGCATTTCCCGATGCAAGAGATGAGCTGTCCATTTTTCCCAGAAAAAATGCAAGGGAGAACGAGGCAGAAACCGGGAGTATACTTCAGGCGATCGGATTTGTTTGGGTGGAAAGCTGCCCGACGCAAGTTCTCCTCCCGTTGGTCGGACTCGCGGCGGACAAAGTCATCCGCGACCGGTAAAAACACGATCTCCGGGCGGCAGTTGCCGTGCAAACCCTCGGGGCGACCAAACCTGGGCATCGGGGCAATATCGCATGGGCGAATACAGAAGCTGGGTTGTCATGCGGGGGCTGAATACATCCCGATGTCCCATCTTTTTTACCCGGCCCGTCCTCGCCCCCTTGGGCTTGGCTAGGAGTTATCGCTAAAATGCCGGCATGTGGACAGGCTGGTGCTCGATGGCGGTCTGATTCCGACGCGCGTGCGGACGGAGGGCCGCAATCTTGGCCAGAAAGCCCATGCAGGAGCCCGAAAATGCTCTCGAAAGACGATGTCGAAGTCACCACCCTGGGATCGTGCCAGTACGATTCACCGCTTCATCCAACGCGTGACGGAGGCTTCGTCTCTGAATCCACACGAATTCTTCAGCAAAGCGAGACCAGTGACGAAAAGCCCCTGGATGCGTCCATCTCGTTCGAAAAGGCGGGACCGCGCAAAAAGCTGTTCTTTCGTCCGGAGGAAACCACGGCGGCCATTGTCACGTGCGGCGGTCTGTGCCCGGGACTTAACAACGTCATCCGCTCCGCCAGCTTGGAGTTGATTTTCAACTATGGCGTCAAACGGGTGCTGGGAATTCGCCATGGTTACCAGGGTTTGAATCCTCGGGTTGGTCAACCGCCGGTCGAATTAACGCCTGATTTTATCGAGCGGATCCATTATCTAGGTGGTACGGTGTTGGGTAGTTCCCGCGGCCCGCATCCCGTCGAAGTCATGGTGGATTTTTTGGAACGAGAAAAGATTGACGTTTTGCTCTGCGTCGGCGGGGATGGCACGCAGCGTGGGGCTCAGGCGATTTACCGTGAAGTGCTGCGGCGAAATCTCTGTAAATCGATCCTCGGGATTCCCAAAACCATCGACAACGACATCGCGTACGTAAGCACGACATTTGGCTACGCCACGGCGTTGGCCCAATCTGAAACGGTCTTACGAGCCGCGCATACCGAAGCGAGAAACGCGCCCAACGGCATCGGATTGGTCAAACTCATGGGCCGCGACGCGGGGTTCATCGCGGCTGGCGCGGCTTTGGTCAGCCAGGAAGCCAATTTCGTGCTGGTTCCGGAAGTATCATTTCCCTTGGAGGGCGAGGAGGGATTCCTCGCCGCGTTGGAAAGGCGAATCCTCGAACGCAAACACGCACTCATCGTGGCCGCTGAAGGCGCTGGCCAACACCTGTTCGAGCACAAAGACGAACGCCGCGATGCGTCAGGAAACGTGTTGAACGAAGATATCGGCGCCTTGCTGCAACACCGCATCAAAAAACATTTTTCCGAACGGGAAATCCCCATCACGCTCAAGTACCTGGACCCCAGCTACTTGATCCGCGCCATCCCCGCCAACGCCTGGGA
The DNA here is from genome assembly GCA_051745935.1 of Planctomycetota bacterium. Classification (GTDB taxonomy): domain Bacteria; phylum Planctomycetota; class Planctomycetia; order Pirellulales; family Pirellulaceae; genus JBNJEM01. The sequence continues at coordinate 14,325 of JBNJEM010000046.1, read as the reverse complement.
CATGTTCCTGAGCGACCAGCTGGCTCGCCATGCCGTCCATGCCGCCATGGCGGGGAAAACCGATACACTGGTCGGTTCATGGGACTCTCACTTCGTCTATCTTCCAATCCGCACCGTGATCGGAAAGAAAAAGTATCTCGATCGCGACGATATGCTGTGGACCGGTGTGTTGGCCGCCACCGGCCAACCGCGATGGTAGGGTAGGACCGTGGGGCACGATCCCATTAGCGGATCCATCGAATAGCCCGATGGTGGCCAAGAGCCAGGGATCAGGAGGTCTGATGCGAGCCCCGGTATCCCGTTTTGGGATCAGGCCCGGAGCGCGTTCCCCGCGCTGCGATCACCAAGCGGCGCGAGCCAATTGCTGTTCCAGATGCCACGGTAGGCCCACGGATGGCAAGACGGACCCACGGATGAGGAAAGGGGCAAGCGGATATTTCGCGTTCGCCGCACCAAGCGCCCGCTACGACGGTGCAAGTGTTTCCGATTCAGATCGACGTTTCGCCTCGGCAATTTCCGCATTCGTAAACGGCCGGGTATAGTAGCCGATCCGATTTCCTTCCTGGTCCAAGATTTCGATGGACTCACGCGATTTGCCGAGCTGCTTGGCTTGCTCTGCCGTAACAACAATTTGAACCATCGTCGACTCCTTTTTTCGTGATGCTCGCTCGCAGGCGGCACCACATCATTACAAATCACGGTCTTCATGCGGACAATGATCTTGTGATCATGACGAGAACCGTCCGACGAACCAGGAGATGCACGGGAGCGGGAACACGCATGTGCGAAATGGTCAATCAACTCCCCGCCCCGTGATCCCGGTCGTTCTCCCGCTGCTTGCCCGTTATCACCTTCAATTGCGTCCGTGCCGGTGGCCCACGTCGTCCGCTCGGTACTTTCGGCCCCTTTGGTCCTCGGTTCAACGCGCACCCAGCAGGGGGGTAAGCCGCAACAAAACAGATCGCACTGACCTTTGGGGTTTTTCCTCACCCCAGCCTAGCGGTGTCAGGGCAATAAATCACTCACGTTGATTCTCGCGATTTCGCGGCCATCGATCACAAACGGCACGGCGGCGCTGGGCTCGTGGTCCTGGCGTCGTCGATACCCGGGATTTGGATCCGGTCCCGTTGGATCGGTGTACATTTCGATCCGCCGATCCATCAGATTCACGATCCAATAGCTTGGGATTTCAGCTTTCCCGTACAAACCGCATTTGTAGCGATCTCGCGCGACACTCGTGTCGGCGACTTCCACAATGAGCCCGATCTCACCTGGCGCTGGATGCCGCCGCACGTAGTCTCTAATGTTACCTCGCACCACGGCGACATCCGGTTCCGGTTCGCTGTCGCTAGTTGACACGGCATCTTGGATCCTCATACCCCACCCCTCGGGCAAGATCTTGCGAATGGCGTCGTTGGCCAGTTGCACGGAAACACTATGCGGTGGATTCAGGTTCATTTTGGGAACAATCCATCCGGCCAGGAGTTCCACGCGATCGTCCTCGGCCAACACGCCAACTTCACCCAAACGACGGTACTCTTCCACCGAAAATCGCCGTACCGGAAATGGCGAGATTTCCTGGCTTTGGTGAGCAATCGTAGTACTCGTATCCATTGTTTCAAGCCAATACAGAAACAGAACGCAAACGGACGCCGCCCGTGCCACGCAACGCTAAGAGGACCCCGTGACAAAGCACCGGATACCTTCACCATGCTACAAACATGGCCGTGCCGGGGTCAAGCGGCGTCGCCGGGCCCGCGGGGACGGGGCCAACCGCGGAGACGGACGAGCCCTGGAGTCGGGGATGGAATCGTGGGGAACGTCCCGGCAAAGGCAAGATGGATGGCATTGGGATGAATGAAATCGCGTCAAAGGTGCCTGACGCCGCACTGTGGAATTCGGTATAGTCGGTAGAGTTAAACGGGCGTGTTTAACTCAAAAGGAGGGAGGTCACCGTGGTAGAGAGTGTTTCGTGCACGGCAGAAATTGGCGAACTGGCGGGCGTCATCTGGCACGCCTTGGACGATGACGGCCCCAAGACGTTGACGAAACTGGCCAAGGACATCGACGCCCCTCGCGACCGGGTCATGCAGGCCGTCGGGTGGCTGGCCCGGGAAGGGAAAGTCGATCTGAAAGAGTCGAAACGACGGCGGACCATTTCGCTTCGGTAGCCCGGCGCGTCCGGCCGCTGGGGCTTTCGCGAGCGGCTTTACCGCTTCTTCAACGCGGTTCCAGTTGCGGGAATAGGCCCAGAGATTGCGGAACGGCCCCACGGAGGATGGAAGAAACCCAAACACCCCGAATCATCGGAGCGCCGCATCGAGACGTCCGTATCGATTGTCCATCAGTATCCGAAGCGTGGAACGCGTCATTGCGGACTTTGGGTTTCAAAAAACTCTATCAATGTCGTCCTCAGGTTGAATCGCCCCTGCAGTTGCATAACGATTGAAGTAGGACGGGTCTCCAGGCCCGTCTGTTGGCGTGCGAAACCGACTTTGATTCACTGTCTGCGAAGTTCACGAAACGTGAAGTCTGCAAACATCCGCAAGATGACCATTTTCCACTGTGATAGACGGGCCTGGAGACCCGTCCTACGCATTCCTTTTTGCGAGCATGGGGCGAAGCGCGGCCTCCTGTTCCTTTCTCCCGCCTCCGTTAGGGGTCGCTTAAGAATAACGTCGCAATTCAACGTGCCTCCGAATCGTCCGGCACACTGGCTCCGCTCGCGATCCCCGTTTTTTGGAGAGGGAACGCGTCTTGCCGCTCGCTCAGGAAAGTGCCACCCTCCGAAAAACGCCGCAGTTATACCGGTCGCGGATGACTTTCTCCGCCGCGAGTCCGACCAACGGGAGGACGGCTTGCGCCGGGCAGTTTTCCACCCGGAAAAATCCAACCGCCTGAAATATATTTCTGAGCCGTTCCTTAGCGTGCCGTATCTTCGTAGAGGGGCAAGTAGCGGTAGGTGACTTCCAATGACAAAAGATTCATCGTGGTCACGTACAGGCGTCCGGCGAAGGGGGCCCACCGGTCGGGAACGGGGCGCCGCGGATCCCAACTGCCCGCCATCTCCCCTTCGCGAACCTGCGAACCAATCAGGAGCGGATGGAGTCTCTGATTCCACGCGTTCCAATACTGCCCACCCATGTGAAACATGACTTGCGTGGCGTAGTACCAATAGTAGGTATCGCGGAGCGGATTGGAGGTGGTGCCAATCGCGGGTGGCCTTTCCAGCAAATACTCCGCCCCTCGAACCATATTGGGATGATCTCGTCGCCAACCGGAATAGAGCCGCATGAGCAGTCCGACTGACGTCATGGACGGCGTGGACTGGCGGCCACCGCGCTGCTTGGGGGTATCCGGCGCATAGGGGTTATAACAATAGAGATGGGGCTGGGACGAGGAGGCCTGCGCGCGATCGAGCCATTGGCGGATCTCCGTGTAGGTGTCTTCCGGCACGTCCAGATCAGCCAAATCACCGCTCTTGAGAGCCATCATCATCCAGCCGGTCACCGACGTGTCCGACCCGATATGTCGCGAGTACCGCCAACCGCCGCGCTGGGGATGTTGCGTTTCCACGATGAAATCAAGCGCCGCTTGGGCGGGCTCGCGCAGCGAGGAATCCTGGGTCATCCCGTACGCCTCGCACAGCGCCAGCGCGGCAATGCTGTGACTGTAATATGCCACCACGCGGTTCGATTCCTGATCCATCGGCAGATAGAGGTCGCCGTTGGGTTGCTGGCTTTGGACCAAAAACTCGATGCCTTCCCGCACCGCCCCGGCATACCGATGTTCGCGATGGTTGTAACCGGCGCCTTGAAAGGCGAGCAGGGCCAGGCCGGTGGCGGCCGTGTCGCTGGCCAGTTGTGGCAAGCCGTCGCGTTCCGCGGTGCCATCGAGTGTCCAACGCCCATCCGGCGTCTGCGTGCGGCTCAGGTATGCCAACCCCAACTCAATCGCCTCTTCCGTTTCCGGTCCCGTGCCTCCCCCGGCGCCGTCCGTTTCCTGTTCGCGGCGAGCCCGGCGCTGAAACGGCTCGGCTGCCACCACCGCCACTGGATTCAGCTCGGGCCTGCCTCCCACCTGTTGGCGATCAAACCGTGCCGGTTCGAGTTGTATCTGGTCACTGACCTCCGAGGCGCGACGATCCGGCACGCCCACCTCCAGCGTGGCCTGGCGTTTCAGGCCGCCGGGCCCCGGGTCCGCGTCAATGGCCACCGGCAGGGGGTCGCCCGCCAATGGACTGGCCTCGCCTCGCCGAGGAGAATCAGCGACCGGTCCCGGCTCGAGATCTGGGTTCTCCTCGCCGGACGTGTCTTTTGGCGGTTCGTTGGTGGCGACATCCATGGCGGAGGGCGAGACGGATACGGCATTTGAGGGCCGTTTGGACAGCGGGCTGGCCGTCACGTCAGACTCGACGGCCGGGCCGTCGGCGTCGGAGGGGGAGGATGCTCGACGTGCCGGTCCCGCTCCGACTACTTTCCCTGCCGTGGCATCCACGGTCAACTCCGATGGCCGCGCCCCCACGGGCCGATCGCCGCGCGGTGCATCCACGCCGGCGGCCAACCGTGTAATGAGCCGGCCTTGCGTGCTTTGCGGCTCCGCGGTCTCGCGACCGGATGAACTGGGGGCTCCAGCGGCTTCTGGCAGTTCCGCTTGAGTATTCGTGGCCAGTTCGGGGCCGAGTGTGGAGCGGGGCGGCGAATTCGTCCCCCCCCCGGTCCGCGGCGGCCCTTCGGCGGCCTCGACGGCTTCGGCGCGAGCGGCCAAAACCCCGTCACCGCGAGTTGGCTTCCCCGTCTCGCCGTCGGGAACCTCGGTCTTTTGAGCCGCCACCTCTTCCGCCTCGCCAGGGGCCCGTTTGCCAGGGGCGGCAGTGGCTTGGGCCGCCAAGCGGGCGGCGGGCTGCCGCCGCTCCTCCCGCTCCTCCCCCGTGCCCGGGCTCACATCGGCCACCCCGGGGTCTTGCTCGAGCTGCCGATCGCGGTTCGCTTCGCGTGCCTCGGGGGGCGTTTCAGCGGAGGGTTTCGCCAGCTGTGGTCCATCGGCGGCACGGGGCAGCCGGCGTTTGGACATGGCAAGCGACGGCGTGGGCGCCGCCAGCTCGCCTCCTTCCGCGGCGGCTGGTCCGCCGAGTGTGGGCTGGCCGGACGCTTCTCGCGCGTGAATGGAAGCCTTGGCGTTACTGTCCAAGTCCGCCAAACTCGGCTCTCCACCCCCGTCGGTCGCCGGAGCGGCCACCTCCGGGTTGACGGCGTCCGCGGAGAGCGACGGGGTCGGCGGCTTCCCCTGTGCGGCGCGTGGCAACGCGGCCACTTCGACGCCGGGTGAGCGGTTTGGCTGTCCCCCCCCCGCCGCTCGCGCGGTCCCCGACCGGGCGACTCGCGTGGTCGGTCCCACGTCAACGTCCAAGCGGCCTTTGGACGCCGTGATCTCCTCTCGCGCGGCATCGGACGCTGCCTCGGTCAATGCGGCGCTGGCACTTGCATTCACCGCGTCCGGGCGCCGGCGCCCCGCCCGCGTGGCGGGCGTCAGCGGAGTGGCCTTCAACACCGCGCTGGGCCGCGCCTGGCCGGCCCGGCCGTGACGCACCAAAGCGGGAGCCCGGGGGGCGAGCGACGGTCCAGAATCCAGCGTTTGAGTGGCTTTGGCCCGTTGGGCCGAACCAGAGGCCACCCTGGCCGGACTCTCCCCTGCCGGATTGCCGCTGGCGAGGTTTGGCGCCGCGCCCCGACCCGCCGTGCCGACGTCTGCTTTGCTCAACGCCATCGGGGAGGGCGCTGTCGACGGCTTGGTGCTGGCCGCTGAAGCGCGTCGCACGGGATTCTCCGCCGAGGTGGGAGAAGATGGGCGGTCGGCGCTCCGTTTCGCTCGTCGCGGCAACGACTCGGCACTCGCCACGGCAGTGACCGACGGGCGACTTGTCGAGGCGTCGCGCCGCGTTTGTTGCCGAGCCACCTGCCGTTCGCTCGCCGCGCCCACCGCGTCCACCGAAGGAAACGAGCGTTTCTCCGCGGTGTTCCCCGCCGCTGCTTTCGAAGCCGGAGTTCGAGTGGTCGCCACGGCGCGCGGAGCGGGCTCGGCTGGAGCCTCCGCCGTTTGTGTCTTCGCCACCTCACTGACGCGTTGCCCCACCGGCCCCAAGGCTTTTGCTTGTGCCCGTTCACGCCCCGAAAGCGTCGCCCGAACCGAACCATTTTCCGATGGTACCGACTCCGCCACCGCTCGCCGCCCTTCGCGGGGCCTCACGGACGGTCGTGGAGTGTCGTCACCGGTCGGGCCACGTTCAGCGGGCGTTTCGCCGTTTGCCGCCAAAGCCGTTCGCTCGCCGACGACGTCTTGAGCCGCGGGCCGCCGCTCCGCCCCTCCCGACTCATCGCCGCCGGTCTCGTTCAACGCTCTGTCCGGGGGGCCTTCGGCTTGTGAGGTCAGCTGGGGGCGAGTGGTCAGACGAGGCTGCCGACGAGTCTCAACGGCCCGGGGCGTTCGTGCCAATTCGGGCCGGGAGGGGGCCGGTTGTTCGGGGGCGCGACGCCGCGTCGTTGCTTCTGTCACTCTTGTTTCCATCGGCAGGGAAACGCGTTCTCGCCGAGTCACGGACCGCGACTGCTTTTTGCGAGCGGCGGGGTTGTTCGGCTCCACGGCCGAGGGCTGGTTCCGCTTGGCAATCGCCGGTTTGTCGGCCACCTGAACATCCGAGCGTGGCGTCACCCCCTCCCGGCCGTCACCGCGCGGCAACGCGGCGGCTGAAGCAGGCTGCCGTGGAGCATCCGCGGACGTGCTTTTCCGCGCCACTTGGGGCGTACTCGCCTCCTCGGGGACGGGCGTGGGAACCGCTCCCACTGGCCCGGAAGATTCAAGCGGATGCCGTACCTTCCGCATACTCAAGTCATGCGGCTCCACCACCTCGGGTCGGCGTGGTGGCCGGGGCGTTTGATCGGGCGTGGACACCGCCTGAACCGGCTGGGGCGACACGGTGGCTTCGCGGCGGCTCAGCTTCGACCCTTCTTCGCGCCGACGCGGTATCGACTGGTTCGTCTCTTTCCGCCTGACCACGTTGGGACGCAACGCCGATTGGGATTCGGGCGTGGCTCGCGGCTCCATGTCCACCCCAGCAGGCTCCTTTGGCAAGGCCTTGCGAGAAAGAGACTCGACGACCGGATCGGGCACTTCCGTTTCCACCGGCTTGGCAAATTCACGCTGCATTTCTTGTCGCGAATTGTATTGCCATGCCGTGAAGTGCGGAACTTTCTCCGCGTCTTCCATCGGCGGCCGTTTCGTTGACGCCAGGACCTCCGTCCACACCCGGTGAAACACGTCCGTCTCAAGAGCCGCGATAAACAGTCCCAAGTGCCAAGTCAGACCAAGGACCAGTGCCAGCTGCATCGTTCGCTTCAGGAATCGATTGCCAGTCACCGCCAAGGCGATCAAGGATGACAAAACCACCAGCGGGATGGCAATCAAATACGTCCAGGCATTGGCGTACCAGCGAGGGTCGTCAAGACGCAAATAAGCGAGCACCGTTCCCGCGAGGAATCCACCCAAGACACAAAAAGCGATGACCAATGGCCACAGCTGGCCATCAGGCTCTCGCCCCAAGGCCGGGCGGGTCTTTCGGATTGTGCGACGTGTATTGGCCATGCGTAAATCGTGCTAGAAAATGTTCAATGCATAATCGTACAAGTACGAACGTTTCGGCTCGCCAAGTTCCAACAAATCCGGCGAGCGGTGCGTTGTTCCTTGTGCTTTGTTCTTTGTTCCTTGTGCTTGGTTGCTGGTGCTTGGTGCTTGGTGCTTTGTTCCTGGTGCTTGGTTGCTGGTGCTTTGTTCTTTGTTCCTTGTGCTTCGTTCTTTGTTCCTTGTGGTTTGTGGGGTCGTGTGCAAACCCGTGTTTTTTCGTCCGAGTATGAAAGGCAAATGGCGCTGCCGAGGAGCCTTTATACCGGTCGCGGATGACTTTCTCCGCCGCGGCAGCCGTTCACGGGTGCCGGTACACGGCTTGGACACGCACGGCCCGCATGGATGCCACGGGCTTGTCCCGTGGCATCTACACCTCGAAAACCCTTTCCCCAATCTATGCAACGGGCGTGCGAACGCCCGCGGATATCGGTTTTTTGCCCGTGAACGGTTCCCCGCCGCGAGTCCGACCAACGGGAGGACGCCTTGCGTCGGGCAATTTTCCACCCGAAAAAATCCAACCGCCTGAAATACATTCGTTGGGCATGCCGTTATTCATGAAGCGTGGTGACCGAATAGTCGCGCACCCCGGTGCGATTGCAAAGGTTCATGACCGCGACCACCTTGTCGAACTGGACTCGTTTGTCGGCGCGAATCACGACCGACTGGTTCACGGGGTTGTTCGCCACGGCCTGTCGCAGCACATCTTCGATTTCCCGCCGCGTCATCGCGCGTCCATCCACCACGTATTCTCCCTGCTGATCGATATTCACAAACAGCTCCTTCGGTTCCACGGTCAGGGGTTGGGCTTCGCTGGCAGCGGGCAACACGACGGCCAACTCGTAGTCCTCCTGGGCGAAGCGAGTGGTCACGAGGAAGAAGATGAGCAACAGGAACACCACGTCGATCAACGGCGTCAAGCTCAACGAGGAGAGCGCGTTGCCCTTGTCGATTTTCACGGCCATGGCATTCACCTCAAAAGCCTTGACAAAACCAAGCTCTTCCAACCCAAGGATGCTACGGACGCCGAGATGCCCCCACGACTTTCGGCGGTTCCGGGGGCCCGGCCGATTTTGGGCCGTCCTCGGATGGCTGGCCGAACCGCATGCGTCCCTCGAAACGTTCGATTTGTGGCATCAGGTTAAACAACATTTCATCAATTTGATGGAAGAGTTTCTGGATTCGGCCTTCGAACAGGTGCGCGAAAATCGCGGCGGGAATGGCAATCATCAGACCACCGAAGGTGGTCACCAGGGCGACATAGATCCCCGTGGCCAGTTCCTCGGCCTTGTTCTGTCCCGGACCCAATATGGTGGTCCGGTGAAAGGCGTCGATCATCCCCCATACGGTTCCCAGCAACCCGAGCAACGGGGCGACGCCGGCCGCCAGATTCAACCATCGCACGTTGGCATACAGCCGCTCCGCTTCCCGCTCACTCGACTCCGCCACGGTATGCTCCACTTCACTATGCGGGCGTCCCACTTTAAGCAACATGGCTCTGACCACGTTGGCCGCCGCCGAGGGATATCGTTGACAAACCCGGTACGCTTCGCGCGGATCAAACGCGTTTTGTCTCCCGGCCATCTCCCCGAGTTGATTGACGAGCGCCCCGGGCAGCACGCGTCCTCGGCGCAAACTCAGCGCTCGCTCGATCGCGACAGTGGCCACCAGCAAACTGAGCAGCGAGATTGGGATCATGAACCAGCCGCCACGGACCAAAAGCGCGAAGAAATTGATCCCTTGCTCTTCGTTTCGCCGCACCGCGTCTTCCACGGCGTCCTCGGCCGCCCCACTGGAACTGGGATCGCCAGCCGGTTGGGCTTCGGGGCCCCGGACCGCATCGGCGTCGGGGTCGGCTTCCATCTTGGCATCCGCCGAGGGCTTGGCTTCCTGAGCCCGCGCCGGGGTGATGGACCACTTGGGAATAGTCCAGGCAACCGACAGAAAAAGCCCCCCCAGCAGCGCGTAAATCACCCACTGACGGCGTTCGGACCGTGGATCAAGCATGAACAAATCTCCAAAAGCCTCTTGGCAAAACTGCGGAACCAGCCGGCTGACCGGTTCCGGGCGCCGTAGCCAGCATGTGCCGATCAATCGGCATCGGTCGCGAAACCAAGGTCCGAGTTCCTCGCGTACGATGGCCCGTCGAGGCCGTCGCTGGCGCCCGCCGACAACCTCGGAGGCCCGTTGTATACTTCTGTATACTTCAGGCGCTCGGATTTGTCCGGATGGAAAGCTGCCCGACGCAAGCCGTCCTCCCGTTGGTCGGACTCGCGGCGGACAAAGTCACCCGCGACCGACTATATGAGGTTTCGCGACCCACTCGTGGTCACGGCCGAGCAATAACGTGCCGTGGAACAAGTATTCCCCTTGTCTTTATCATAATCAAGGCGTCAATTCAGCCAGGTCCGCCAGGCGTTTTTTGGCTTCCGCCGCCAACTCATGTTCCGGATGCGACTGGAGGACATATTGGTAGAACTTTTTCGCATCCGCCAGGTGTTTTTCTCGGTCGGCGGATGATTCGGCATCGGAAAGCTGGACTTCCGAACAGCGTCCCGCCTCATATCCCGCCTTGGCTTGCCAGTTTCGCCACGCATCGGACGCATCCTCGGGGGCGCCGCGAAACATGGCTCGCTGGAAATCCTTAATGGCATCTTTATGCCGTTCCTCTTGAAACTCTACCTCACCGGCCATGAACAGTGCCCGAATCCCCACCAACCCGCGCGATTTTTCGGCCGCCAGGCGGAAGTCCTCGATGGCATCTTCCGGCTGTTTTAGCTTCAATCTGGCCTGGCCTCGCTCGAAATGGGCTTCCGCCACGTAATAATTGTCGCCGTGATTGGAAATCAGCGGATCGAGAAATCCAATGCTTTCCTTCCATTGCTCCAATTGCCCGGCCGCCTGCGCGGCATGCAGCTGCCGCAACACGTCAATTTGCGGGGATGAGGCGTCTTGCCGCATGGCGTTTTCGTAAGCCGTCAAAGCCGATTCAAAATCCTTTGATTTGAACAAGCACTCGCCCTTCATGAACCAAGCGTCGGCGGCCAGTTCACTGTCACCATGCGACTCCAACACGTCTTCGAACCGTGCCAGTGCCTTCTCGTACTGCTCCAGTTGGTAGTGACTCCATCCCAGCTTGTACAGGGCTTTTTCCCGCAGAGTTGAATCATTCGCGTCGATTGCTTGCTGGTAGGCTTCGATGGCCTGTTGATACTTTTCATCGGCATAGGCCTTTTCGCCCATGTGAAAACGAGCTTCCATGGCCAACGGACTGTCGCCATGCGACTCGGCCAGCGTCGCAAAAGCCTCCGCGGCCGCTTTTTCGTTCGATAGTGATTTGTGGGCCCAGGCCAACTCATAGTAAACCTTGTCGGCGTCGCCGTAGTCCGGGTGCTGCGCGAGCAACTCGGAAAACGTGTTCGCCGCCTTCTCGAATTGTTCGGCCAGTGATTGCGACAACCCCAGTTCGTACAGCGCGTCAGCCGGCTGGGAGGAACCGTCTTTCTGGTCCAAGTACTTCGTGAGATCGGCAATCGATTCTTCATACTTCTTGGCTTGGCGATAACAGATCCCGCGTGCCAACAGCGCCTCGCTGGCCAGTTCATGGTCGGGATACTCCTCCATGAATGTCGTAAACGTGGTGGCAGCCGGCTCGAATTGGCCGGCCTTCATCCGCGACCACCCTTTGCCGTAAAGTGCCGCGGGTCTATACGATGAGTTCTTGAACTCAGTGAGCACTTTATCGTAGGCCGTAACCGCATCCGCATACTGCTTTGCCGCGTAGTAGGTTTCGCCCAGCCGGTAGTGCGCTTGGTCACGCAAGGTGCTGTCGGGGAACGTTTTCAACAAATCCTCGAGGGAGGCAATCGCGTCGGAGAGTTGGTCCTGCCGCCGTTGAGCCCGAGCCAAATAGAGGAGCGCTTCGTCCGCGTTCCGCCACCGCGCGTCGGCCAATACCGAGTCTCGAAACGACTTCACCGCCGCTTCGTGGTCTTCCAACCGGAACTGGCTCAGTCCAATCAAGTACAAGGCCTCCGCTTTAGCGACCGGCGGTTGCATCTTGTCGGTCAAGGGGGCCAACAGATCAATCACCTCTTGCCATTTATCGCGCAGATACAGGACCAGACCCAACCGCACCCGCCACGCCGACCGCTCCGGGTGGTCCTCCGCCGATTCAATGATTCGGCGATAAATCGCTTCCGCTTCCTCATACGCGTTCTCTTGAACCTTGCACTCCGCGATGATGTATCGCGTATCCGGGTTGAGCGGGTGTTCGGGATGCGAGGCCAGGAACTGTCCGGCTAATTCGGTCGCTTGGTTGTAGTCTTCCAGTTCCAAGGCCGCGAAAGCGGCGTTGTACAGCGCGACGGGGACAATCTCATGTTTGGGATAGGCTTCGGTAATCGCCACGTATTCCTTGAAAGCCTCCGGCTTGCGATCGGCCAGTTCGTACAAAGCATCCGCTTTGTCCAATCGCAATTTGGGAACAAACGCATCATCTCCGGCACCCTCCAATGTCTGCTCGGCCAGCTTCAACGCCTGTTCGGGTTGCTCCTGGGTCAAATGAATGCGACACCGCCAGTGAGCCGCTTCAATCTTGCCCGGTCCGCCGCCACTGGAGAGAACGTCGTCAAACCACCGAGCGGCTTTCGCATACTGTTGGGCTCGGTAGTAGCAGCGAGCGGCTGACATTTTCGCCTCGGCCACGTGCTCCGACTCGGGAAATCGATCCAGTAGAGCCTCGTACCGTTTCGCCGCCTCCGCGTCGTGCCCCTGTTGGGCCTTGCAATAGGCGTGCCGCATCAACGCGTGATCCGCCGCGGCAAAGTCGGTGATCTCCGCCAACTCACCAAACAGCTTCGCGGCCGCCTCCGGATCGCCATCCTGGAGAATGGACTCCGCCAGCCGCAACCGGACCTCCGTGGCTAACTCCTCCTCGGCGTAGTCTTCCATGTACATGTCATAGGACTTTTTGGCCTTCTTCCACTCGCCGAGCTCCTCCAACGTGACGCCCAACGCGTACAAGGCGTCCGGCCGCAGCTTTGAGTCTTCGTGCCCCGTGACGAGTTTGCCATAGGCCATCGCCGCGTCCTTTTTCTCGTCCAAGGCATACAAGGACTCGGCCCGAAAAAACAACGCCTGATCCGCGTATTTGCCCGTGGGCAACGCCGCCTCCAGTTTGCCAAACGTCTCCGCCGCTTCGGCATACGCCTGCTCGTCGCCGTTTTCCCCCAAACAATACTGGCTCCAGCCCAAGTTCAGGTACGTCTCCTCCAACAGTTCGAAGTCCGGGTACTCCGATACCACGGCCCCCAGAATCTTCGCCGCCTCGGCGTATTCCTTCAGCTGAATCAGACAGACACCGCGATAGTGCCGGGCCTTGGCGGCCAATGGATCATCCCCGAATCGTTCCAAAAATCGCGCCCATTCGTCGGCCGCCAATTCATAAGCCATTTTGTTCTGGTAGGTGGCGGCATCCGAATAGGCAGTCAGCGCGGCCTGTGAAGACTTGGGCTCGTCCGCCGACTTCTTCTCTTCTTGCCCTCCGACACGCGTCGGTGCCAGCAAAACCACGAGAAGCAACAAGAACATTCGCCGCATACCGCCCCGTCGACCCACGCAATGCTTCATCCCATTCATCATCCCACTCATTATCGACTCCTCACCCTCTCCTTGCCTTTCCAATCGCGCGCTCGCGACCACTGGTGCATGACCGGCTTGAAGGATCGCCTTATTCTACGTACGTATTTAGAAACCACTCAAAAACAACTTCCGCAATTTAACGCGACTCCAAGTCGTCCGGCACACTGGCTCCGCTCGCGATCCGTATTTTCCGTGGAAGCAACGCGTCTCGCCGCTCGCTCAGCCAGTGCCACCCTCCGAAAGAAAATGCGGAAGTTAGTTTTGAGCCCTTCCTTAAACCCCGAACCAGCCATGGCGAACCAGGGCTCGTTGGTTCCAGTTGCCCTGCCTCTGATACTGTTCGCCGTTTGGCCGCCCCGGCGAAGGCATCGCGTCCGGCACGGTCAAGCAGGTCTCAGAAATTGCTACTTCTCCCCTGGCCCATCAACTCCGTCTCGGTTACCTTATCGTACCACTGTCCCCTTCGCCAAGACAGGATTCTTGTCACGGGATGCGACTCGTCATTCTACACATCGGCATGGCACGAATCACAAGAAACCGTCCAAAGAAGTCGTTAAAGGTAAGACTTTACAGCCCGTAACAAAACCGATGGCAGCCCAATGAGCCGCGGGCCGACAGCCCTTTTCCGGCCTTCATTCAAACGCTCGCTGGCCCCTTTTTCCGCGATTGGGGCGCCGGGAAATTTTTTTCCCGCAAGCAGCCAAGCTCTTCCCATTTTTCGCAAAATCTCACCCGTAACTCGATAACAACCTCCGTCTCCGCCCCTCGCCAAAAGAAGGGGCCACTTCCGAAAACGTCACTTCAGACGGCTGAAGTGCCACGAAAATCTTCCGGTCCTCAAATCTCCCTGTCCCCAAATCTCCCTGTCCCCAAATCTTCCTGTCCCCAAATCTTCCTGTCCCCAAATCTTCCTGTCCCCAAATCTTCCTGTCCCCAAATCTTCCTGTCTTGAAATCTTCCTGTCCTGAAATCTTCCTGTCTTGAAATCTTCCTGTCCTGAAATCGGGT
>JBNJEM010000045.1:0-23143 GCA_051745935.1 Planctomycetota bacterium | reverse complement strand
GGTATAGACCGGTCGCGGATGACTTTCTCCGCCGCGAGTCCGACCAACGGGAGGACGGCTTGCGCCGGGCAGCTTTCCACCCGGACAAATCCAACCGCCTGAAATAGACTTCAGACGGCTAAAATCTTACTGGAATTCAAGTTCACGTTCTTGATGCACAAACCGCTCGATTATTCTCTCTTAACCTTCATCGGGATGACCTCTCGCGTCTAGGGAGCGAGTTGTCCAAACAACTTCAACCCGACAACGATTCGAAACCTCCCCTCTTTCTGCTCCAGAATCCGCAGCGCTTTCCTCTCTTTCCCGAACCCAACTGGCCGCGGAGTCGGCCGGTGGCGCGGGCAGGCCCAGAACGCGAGCCGTTCAGCCCCGCTACGACCTAAAGGAAAGCCGCGAAGCCGCAAAGCCGCGCGAGGTCCCCGGCATCACGTTGGCCATCCGGCCATTCGGACTCGCCCCGCGTCTGTCTTATGGTCATGATCCGCGCCGTGGATGACCTGGCGCCCCTTCCCACCCGAAATAAGTGGTTGTCCGCCTGGCTCTCGGGCTATTTCTCCAAAACTCCCGCCGGGGAAACGCTTGGGGGCAACGATTTGGACGATTTGGTTGACACAGAATTTCTGGCAATTACGATCAAATTATCTGGCCCTTCCAAAGGTCCCCTAAATTACGCAAATTAACATTTGACGCGCGGGCGTTTGTGGTATTAGTGAGGCCTGTGAGGCGGAAATACGAGGTGGGGCGCCAAAATGTGGCGTCCCATGTGATTAGCGGATAGGCTAGCCGGAAAGTCACGGATCGGACAGGCCGTTGCGGAAATCATCCGATCATTCATCCAGCTGCAAGTGGGGTTATGACCGTGAAGTCAAGAGTATCGAGACGTTTGCGTAAAAGTCGCAGGAACCGAAGCCGCCTAACCTCGCGCGACTCCCAATCCCGGGGTTTGCGTCTGGAGACGCTGGAAAGCCGCCGCCTGCTGACGAGCCTGCACCCAGGCAGCGAGATGGGGCCGGTCGACGACGGTCCGGAGGGGGAAGCAGGGGAGCAGCCTGATTTCGTACAAGGGCAACTCATTGTGGAGTTCGCGGCGGGGGCCAGCCAGCAAGCGCGGGATCATGTGGTCCAACAGAACGAGGCAAGCGTACTGCACAAGTTTTACGGCCTCGACTACGCGTTAATCGATTTACCGGGCGACGTGGGAGCGGGGGACCAGGTGAGCAACACGGACATGGACGCCGAGGTGACTCGGTGGGAATCCCATCCGGAGATCACCTATGCCTCGCCGAACCGGTATCTCTATGAGCCCCAGGTCATTCCGGATGACTCGTATTTCGCGTCCCAGTGGGGTCTGCATAACACGGGTCTGATGGAGGACAGTCTTGCGGACGCCGACATTGACGCGGTGGAGGCGTGGGACACCTTCACGGGAACTCGCGGCGCGGTGGTGGCGGTAATTGACACGGGCATCGACTATCTGCACCGGGACCTGGACGACAACATGTGGCGCAACCCGGGCGAAACGCTCAATGGTGAAGACGACGATGGCAACGGTTACGTGGATGACATTTACGGCATTGCCCCGGCGGTTGGCGCCATCGAAACCGATCCGACGGACGCTAACGGTCACGGCACCCACGTGGCCGGTACCATCGGAGCCGAGGGCAACAACGAAGAGGGCGTTACCGGCGTCAACTGGGACGTCCAATTGATGGCCATCAATGGCATGGAAGGGGACTTCGGGGGGACGGAAGCGGCCCTCGCCGCCGGCATCTCGTACGCCACGATGATGCGTGAGGAATATGGCATCAATATCGTGGCCAGCAACAACAGTTGGGGGGGTGCGACCCCATCCGTTCTTCTTGAAGATGCCATTGAAGAGCATATCGATTCCGGCATTCTCTTCGTGGCCGCGGCGGGTAATGACGGCACCAGCAACGATCTGGCCCCGGCTTACCCCGCCAGTTATGATCTGGAGGGCATTGTTTCGGTCGCGGCCACCGGCTGGACCGACCAGCTGGCCCCGTACTCGAACTTCGGTCGAGCGTCGGTGGACATTGCCGCGCCGGGTGGCGACAGCAGTATGGGGGAAGATGGTCTATTTGGTCCACAAGGCGGGATTTTGAGTACCTGGCCACCCGACGTGGATCCCTTTACCGAATACAATTCGATCGAGGGAACCTCGATGGCGGCCCCGCACGTTGCCGGTGTCGCCGCACTGCTTCGCGGTTTGGCCCCGGACTTGAGTGTGTTGGAGACCAAGGAGATCCTTTTGGAGAGTGTGGATCAGTTCGACTGGCTGCAGACCACGATCGCCTCGGGCGGCCGGTTGAATGCGGCCAATGCACTGGGGCGGCTTTCCGCGTCCGGGATTGAGGGGACGGTTTGGAATGACATGGACGCCGATGGGACGCGGGATTCAGGCGAGCCCGGCATCGCGAACTGGACCGTGTATCTCGATTTGAACAATAACAACTCGCTCGACGCTGACGAGCCTTCGGCCGTGACGGGCGCCGACGGGACCTACTCACTTGCCTCCTTTCAGGCTCCGGGCACCTATACGGTCGCCCAGGTTCTCCCGCCGAATTGGGAACGGACATTCCCGGCGGGTGGCACGCACACGATAACGATCAGCAGTCGCGGTGACACGATCACCGGAATCGATTTCGGCAACCAGGGGGAACCGGGCAGGGTCAGCGGCGTCAAGTGGCATGATATTGACGGTGATGGGGTTCGGGACCCTGACGAACCCGGCCAGGCGGATGTCTGGATTTACGCGGACTTGAACGATGACGGGCGGATGGGATTACTGGAACCCGCCACCAAGACGGCGGCCGACGGCAGCTATACGCTCCGCGGCATCCCGGCCGGTCGGACGGTGATTCGCGAAGGCATGGCGCTCGGCTGGGAAGCCACGTATCCGGAGGAAGGCTATCACCTCATCGACGTGGAAGCGAACTCGACCGTGACGGACGTTGACTTTGGGAATTTCGCCAGCCTTGATTTCGGAAGTGCGCCCGAGAGTCTCGGCTATTCGACGCTGCTTGTCGATGACGGCGCCCGTCACGGCGTGACGGCGGGTTACCAATTGGGCGAGCTGATCGACAGCGAGCCCGATGGGCTGCCGCACCCGGAGGCCCTGGGGGACAATTTCGACAACCTGAACGACGAGGATGGCGTCGAGCTCCCGGATACTCTCTTTCAGAGCACGAGGGCCACGATGGAGGTCACGGTGCAAACCTCCGGCCATCCACGCGGCTACTTTCAGGGCTGGATCGATTTCAACGGCGACGGGGACTGGAACGATTCCGGCGAGCAAGTGGCCAAGAACCTTTGGCTGGGTGAGGGAACCCACACGATCTCGTTTGACGTCCCCACCGGGCCGGATGTTGTCTTGGGCAACACATTCGCCAGGTTCCGTTATGCCATGGACTCCGACGTGGGACCAACCGGGAAGGCCACCGTGGGCGAAGTCGAAGACTACATGGTGCGAATCCTGTCGGACGAACCGGTGGCGAACGATGACGTCTTTGAAGTCGAGCAGGATTCGATCAACAATACGCTGGACGTAATCAACAACCCCGGCGGCGAGGACTTTCCCAGTTCCACCGGTGAACTCACCATCGTCGGCGTCACCGAACCCGAGCGGGGGAACGTCTTCATCGGGCCCGGTGATGATACGCTCGTGTATACGCCAGACTTTGGAGTCTTCAGCCCGCCCAACGATGTGTTCACCTACACCATCGGCGACGGCACGGGCCAAACGGACACGGCCACGGTCACCGTGGTCATTACCCCCGAACGCGAGGCCCCCGTCGCCGTGGACGACGCTTTCCACGTGAACCCTGTCTCCGGGCCCAACAGCTTGGAGGTGCTGTCCAACGACCTACCAGGCATCTTGGGCACCATGCAGTTGGTTTCCGTGACGCCGCCGGGATCGGGCACCGCGGCCATTGACGACAATGGAACCCCGGAGGATCCGTTGGATGATGTGATCGTTTACACCCCGGACGGCACGTTTGATCGGGCCGACCAGTTCGAGTACACGATCAGCAACGCGAACGGCATCAGTACCGCGACGGTAACGGTGTTCGAAGATCCCGCTCCCGCCGACCTAACCGTCGACCTTGACATTCACTTCGAGGATTCATTTGGAACCCCGGTCGATGAAATCGACGTCAATGATGAATTTCAGATGATCGTGTCGGTTCAGGACATTCGCGAAGGCATGTCGCCGGAGGACATGGGCATGTTCGCCGTGTTCCTTGACGTGCTTTACGATCGCGACTTGGTCTCGCCCGTGCTGGATCCGGAAAACCCGGTCGGCGTTGACATCGCGTACTCCGAAGACTATAACAACGCCCTCATCGATCAAGAGGGGGACGCGGATATTCCCGGCCTCTTGAATGAAGTGGGATCATTTACTGATGAGTTCGACCCCTTGGGGGACGAGATGCTGGAAGTGTTCCGCGTGAGCTTTACGGCGAACGCCATGGGCACCGCCGAGTTCCGGGGCGATCCGGCCGATGCCAGTCCGCTGCGTGACATCCTCTTCGCCCAACCGCCGCTCGTGGCACCGTTGACGGACATCAACTATGACGTGGCCCCTCTCACAATCGGCCCTGAAGGGGAAAGCAGCAGCACGACCAGCCTGGAATCCGAGGACGTCAACGCGGACGGCTTCGTGACCCCGCTGGACGCACTGGTTGTGATCAACCATCTCAATAACGGCGATACCACCCTCTCGAGCACCTCGTCGGGCGAGGTCAACCCGCGGCTGGACGTGAACCACGATTCATTCGTCTCGTCCATCGACGCGTTGCTCGTCATCTCCCATCTCAACGGCAATCAGAGCGAAGCCGAGGGGGAAGCGGAAGGAGAACAGGCGCCGCTCATTCAAACGGACAGCAACGGCGATGCCGAGGACGATCTGCTGGCGGCCAGTCCGGCCACCGTGCTGACCACCACGCTGGACGAATCCGAGAGTTCAGACCAGGACCCCTCCCAAGACGCGACAGCCCCCACTCCCAGCATGGCCCCGGCCAGCGACGACTGGAAACTGCGGGGCGAGGAGGAGGATTCCGATGAAGCCGAGGCGCCGGCGGAACCGGCCGCGGTGGCCGAGGAATCCTGGGAATCGCTGCTCGATATCCTGGCCGAAGACGTGCAAGGAGAATGGGAGGATGTGAAGTAGTCCGGGGCGGACGTTCACTCCGGCTGGCCGATGCTAATGCTGCGACAAAGCACTACGAGACCACCCACGACTCGACGTGGTCGGTCCGGCACCACTGGCGCAGCCCGCTCGCTAACTGATCGGCCCAGTATTGAATCCGGTTGTTCGAAACTGAAACCCGGGGCGCGTAAATACAGGCCATCACATGATGGTCGTCAGCGGTGACCTTGGCTTGTTGGGAATCCTTTACCGGGGAGCCCACGGGCTGGGTTCCGGCGTCGGTGGCATGGCAGAGGCAAATCAACCCCTCTAGTTTGAGTCTTTGTCCCGCTTCGTTAAAAACTCAAACTGTAAGCTTCATGTCTCGACTAGCTGGTAAAGCCCGGCTTTCGGGGCCTTCGCGGCCAGGACGGCACCCGTCACGGGTTCCAATTCGATCCACCTGGACACGACCTGAAACCAGGGCTTTTCCAGCGTCTGGGCCGTTCGAAGGACGTGAAACGTTTACACTTTGAGTTAAAAACATAGGACTCGTCGCGATGCCCGTAACGGATCAGCAATGGGGGCCGTAGGCGGTCGAGCGCGAGCAGGGAAATGGGCAACCCGCTCTGGAGTGATACCACGTTGAGGAGGTCCACCGCGTTAAGGATCGCCGGCATGTTTCCATCCGGGCCGGCAGCCACGCGCCACGGATACTCCTGAGCCGGTTTGTTGCGTCCGGACGCTTTGAATCCCCCATGCCGCAACAGACGTCGCACGGCCAGGCGACGCGTTTCGCCACCTTCCGCCCCTTGTGGCGGCAGGTTTTCCACGGCCGTCCGACAGTGATCAACCAATGCCTCCGGCGACGGGCCAATGGTCGCCTCTTTCGCCTCAATCACGCCGACGGCAAGCTCCTGGACACCGGTGTCGATAGTCACGGGTAACGTCATGTCGCGCGCTCATTTCGCTGATCGAGAGAGGTAGCTCGCGCTGTATCGCCCCCCGGGGGGCCACCGCGGCGGAAACGCCGCGGCGCCCGCGGAAAAAGGCCGGCAGGCTATTGGTTTCCAGCTTGTTGCTGTTGCTGCCGAGCTTGGGCCTGGGCCGCTTGGGCTTGAGGCCGCAGCCGTCTTTGAATGTCCGTTTCCAACACGCCGAAAGCCGATTCATGGCGTTGGACGGACATCTGCAACGCCGCCAGCAATCGCTTGGCGGTGTAGAAATTGACAATGATTCTTTGCTTGACCTCAATCGGATCCTTGGGAACCCCCACCGGCTGCGGGTTGAGGCCGAAGTCGATAATGAGTTCTTCGGGGGACCCCGTCACGCGACAAAAGTTCGCGTAGCACGCAATCGCATTGGCATCATTCAATTGAACCTGCTGGGAGGCTTGCTGCTGCTGCTGCTGCCGTTGTTGCTGCTGCTGCTGCTGCTGCTGATTTTGTTGAGGAGCCCGGTCGGCGGCGGGCTGGACGTCTTGTTCCGGTTTGTCGGTATTAGCCATCTAAACATCTCCTTGTTGCTGATATTCAGCACATTGAAACAGAAACGGTACGAACGTAAACGCTACGAGCCGCACAAGCCGCGAGGCGTCTCGAATTCTCCTCGTCGAGCGACTGGGGCGTTGTGCAATCTCACAATCCTGACTTCACTTAAGAGCCCTCACGAAACCACTCCGGTTGCCTATCGCCCAAGAAGTCTTGAAAGCGGACAACGGGACAACAGGTTTTGTTCCTGGCGGTTAAAGTTCAAAATGGAACGTGCGGGTTAGGAAACGGTACACCCGGGGCGCCAAGGGCTGCCAGCCGGTATAAAGCTTGGCTTTGCCCCGCATGCCCAATTGCACGTTCCCGACGTCTTCTTCTGGCAATTTGGCGATTGCCGGATACGACGTACTGAGGGGCTCTGGCATCCCCGACTCCTGATCGACTTTTGAATCGACATCACCGCCAGCGTGCGTGGACAATCCCAATGGGGTTTTGGTCAACTCCGCCAGGGCGATTCGCTCGAGTTCACTGTGGAACACCTCTCCGGGCAGTGAATCCAGCATCAAGTCGATCGGCACGGGGGGCTGGTCATTCCTCCGACGTTGAGCCATGGCCGTCCGGACCAATTCAACGTCCGCCTGGTCAATAATCAGTTCGGCCACGAGTTTTTCCGGGTCACCGATTTGGCAGATCTTGTCACTGGGTGACAGGTACGCCTGGCGATTATTCTCATCCATTATGCTACCCGTCCACCGCGGCAGCTCCCCCTTGGGCGGATCACGATCAGGCCGGTGGGCCACCGGCATGACGACGCCATGGACCGGAGCCCGCACGGTTAATCGGTCTAGCTCCGACTGCTGTTCGGCCAGCAACTCCAAAAGCGACTCACGTTGTTTTTCGATTTCGTTGACTCTCAAACCGGCGTCTTGATCGAATCGTTGCTGTTTTTTCAGAACATGCAATTCAGCCTCTAATTCCCGGAGCTTCCCTTCCAGCCTCGAAACACTCAACTCCAAATCGACATTTTCCAGTTCGGCCAGGACCGTGCCCGCCTGTACTCTCACGCCGGCGTCCAATGCGTCCGTCACGCGGATGAGCTGGCCGGCCACGGCGGCGTAAACGGTCGTGGCATTCCGCGGCTTCACATCGAATTCACAACCAACATGGAAGGGCAGGGGAACGAAGAAAAAGACAGCGATCAACACGGCCACCACGGCCAACGACGCCACCATTCGAACTCGCTTCACTTTATGCATCCTTCCCGGCATGTAGAAAAACTTGCCCAATTGCCACAGTGGCTGGACCACCAAACCAAAGAACCCCAGCATACCAATCAGGCGGCCAACGATTTTCAACCCGTAAGGCTCCAGCACCTTGTTCAAAAACAGCAAAATCGACAACACGACCACCCAACGGTAACAGACGGCGGCCACGGTATAGAAACCGAAGAAGAATCGGTTCCCCCGGGGCAAGAACGGATTCTCCGGCTGTTCGATCCCCATGCAAAGATTCACCATGAACCGCTTCAAGACTTCCGTGGCCTTTTGCCGCAAGTTGGGTATTTCCGTCAAGTCCATCAGGATGTAGTAGCCGTCAAACCGGAGCAACGGATTACCGTTGAACAGCAAGGTACTGACCGAACAGATGAACATCAAACTAAGACAGACCTGGTTGAGCAACGTGGCGCGATCGGTGAACCACCACGTCAAGGTGGCGAGCGAGGCCAATACCATTTCCACGTACATTCCAGCGGCACCAATAAACGCGCGCCGCCATTTACTGGGCAGCATCCAGGAATCGGAAACGTTGCAGTACAGCACCGGAGTGAAAACGAGAAGCATGAACCCCATTTCATGGCATTCGCCACCAAACCGTTTGCAGGAAATCCCATGACCGAATTCGTGCAAGACCTTGGCTCCCGCCATGACAAGGGCCATGACCAACCAGTTCTGCCAATTCCCAAAAAACTGGTGGAAACTCGGAAGCCGCGAGCGAAAGACATCGAATTGCACGATGATCAACATCAGCGCCGTTATGGCCACCAGGACGTTGAAGATGACCATCGGCATGCTGAAGAACCAGCCGGTATAGGGATAGATCTTGGAGAGAATTCGTTCCGGATCAATTCCCCGCCAACGGATCGCGAAGATGTTGGTGAACTTTCCCAACCGTTCGCGGCGTTTTTTCTCATCTCGCCTTTTTCGCAGTTGGTGCCCTTGGCCAATGGCGTTGGCGACAACCAGGCCGCTGCGATGCAGCATGCCGACAAACTGCTGCAGGTCTTGATAGGTGATCTTCTGAGGCGTGAATTCCTGCTCGAACCGCTCTTTGATGCTCTCCAGGCTGCTGCGGCCATCGAGCATGCAAAGAATGGCGTATTCCTCCTCGTGAAAGCGGTAATAGTTCAAGCCAACCGGCTCTTTCACGACCCAGTATGACTGCCCGTGATAACGCTGCCGGCGGGCCGTCAAATCGGGGCGCATGCGCAGCGTCAAAGGGCGGGACGCGCTGCTTACCAAACTGTCAGCAAGGGAAGCCATGAACACCACTTCTTCGGATCGGCCGCCGGCCGAGTTTTACACCCCGTAACAACACGTGATTTCCGTCCCTCCCGTTCAACGTTCCGCGCGCCGTTCGTACAGACGCTTCATGAGTTCATCGTGAAGTCTGACTTCCGCGTCCAGGCCCGGGCGCGCGAGCCACTGGACGGCTCCCTGGTTCGTTTCCAGACGCGGATTGTCAAACCGAGCCGATATGACGAATTCGCCACTGTGATCCACCTCCTGGCTGATATAATCAATGGAGGCGTCGATTTTGACTTCACCCCGCGGATTGTCCGGCGTCTTCGGTGTTTTGACGTAGATTGTCAGCGACGGATACTGATCAATCTCTTGAGGCGCCAGGTCCGAGGCCTTCAACGTCCCCTCCACGCACAATCGATCCATGTGCACGAGCCGGTAGACGGGCTCGCCGGCTTGAGCCCATTCTCCAACACCGTGGTGCCGCTTGGTGATCACGCCGGAAAGCGGCGCCACGATTTTCCGCCGCTCGATCTCATTTTCGACCGCGCTGAGCTGAGCTTCCCGCATGCTCTCGGTAATCTGGCCGACTTCGTACTCGACCCGAGCGGTATCGGCTTGATACTGCGACCGCTCATAGGTCAATTTCTTGCGCCGCAAATCCGCCTCGCTCACCGCGTTCTTGACGAGTTCCCTGGTTTCTTTCGAGCCTTCATACTCAGCCTTGGCGACACCAATCGTGGCGAGGGCCGCCTGCAATTCCGCATCGCTTTGCGCTTGTGTCCGCGCCGCCTTGAACTCGTTCTCCGCGATCCGCTTCCGGATTTGCGCGTCCGAATCGTCGACGCGGCCCAGGAGCTGGTCCTCTTCCACCACATTCCCCCTCTCAGCCGCCAATTCGACCAAGGCACCCTTTTCACGGGCGGGCACTTGTATCTCGTGGATTGGGGCCACGACGAAGTTGCCCAGCCGCCGAGGAGCCCCCTCCGTTCCCGCCTCCAATTGTCCGGCCACCAGCAGTAATGACGCAAAAAGCGTTGCGGTCGTATTCATGGCTCTCGCGCGCTCCAACCTCATGTATGGTTTTGACTGTTTCTTTCCCTGTGTCCCAATGAACGGTCGTTCTCTTGGAACCCCACGCCACCACGCCTGATCAAGCTTCGCTAACATCGCGCGCGGACCAGAAGACGGCTGGCGCGAGCACTGTCAGAAGATAATATGCTTTTGCACCCACTCAATCGCTTCATGAAACCAGCTGTACCCGAGCGAGCACCGACCGCACTTCACCTTGGCCGTCACCGTCGTCCCCGGGCTCGGCTCATACAAATCCTCCCGATCAATCTCGACGATGAGTTCCACGGTTGGTCCGTCCTCGCCTTTGACTTCCGTCATGCGAGCGACCCGCTTCAACGTCCCTTTCTTGGATGAACGAGGATCGGCCGCGGTCACATAACTGACATCCAACTCCGGACCTAGTTCAGCCCTCGCCCTCCGGATGTGCCCCATCCGCCGCTCGGGCATCGCCAGTTTGATTTCCCATTCACTTCGCAGATCCTCGGGATCCGCCTTGGCAATGGTCATCACGCGTTGCCCAGCAACCACGGGACGACGCAACAGGGACTGTTCCGCGTCCCACGGCAGCAGCACCTGTCCGGCCATCGGGCTTCGAACGATCAAGTTCTCCCGTTTGCGCGCAATAAGTTCCAATTGCAACTGGAGATTCTTCTGCCGCTGCTGCAATTGCAAGTATTCACTGGAAAACTGTGCCTCCTGAGAGGGGTCCAGCGTGGGATTTCGTTTCGCGCGCCGCAGGCTATCCAGCCGCTCGGACGTCTCGCTCATTTGTCCCACGATCTTCTGGTGTTCCTGGGACAGTTCGTGGTTTTCCAGTTTCACGAGCGGCTCGTCCTCTTCAACGGTTTCGCCGTCGTCCACCGTGATCTCCGTGATCCGGCCGTCCACGTCAAAGAAGACATCGCGCCGCTCCACCGGCTGCAACACGCCGTCTCCCTTCAAGTCGAAATCCGTCGGAATCAGGCACAAAGCCAGGATGACCCCCAGTATCACCCCACCGACAACCGCCGTTTTGGGCAAGTTCTTGCCCTTGACCAACAAACTCGATTTGCCGATGGCACGCCATACCGGCATCAGAAAGACATTGCTCACGCTGATGGCATTGGAAAGGGCCCGGGTGCTGTGCTCATAGACGAGATCAACGCGAGGTTCCAAGATTTCACGAGGCAGGTCAGTCTCAATCTGTTCCACGATTAAGGCGCCAACAATCTCCCGATCCACCTGCACTTCGCCGACCATTTCGGGATTGTGAGCCCCCGCGGCCATGGCCTCCGCGTCGCCCGGCTTACGCAACGGCAACACAATCACATTCTTGGAATACGACTCGTCGACATACTCGTCTATCGCTTCCTCCACTTGCGGTGGAAAATCCTCCGTGTTCCCCTCGTACCACAAGGAGTCCCCCGTGGCGACCACTCGCGTGGCCACTTTCCCCAAGGACGTGACCAAGTTCGATCGCGTCTCGATCGTGTCCTGACCACTAATCGCCTCCACCTTGCAGATTCGCCCACGCTTGATCGCCACGCTCACCCGATCGCATCCAATGAGCCGTCGTCCTTCATTGGCAATCGTATAGGCCGTTTCGCGCACATCGAGATTCTCGTGCACCATCCGCGCGAACTGGTCCGCCTGGGCCCACAACGAATGACGAGTGCTGAAATGCCTCAGTTTGCGCGACTTCAACCACTCACTGGCCAACTCGCACATCTGGATCAAGAATCGCAAGTACCCACGCTGCGTCGCCGGTTGAGAATCGGGCCGCTGAAAAACCTCGATGACCCCCTCGACGCTATTGTCACCAGTCAGTGGAGCCAGCACCAACAGATAGCTGGTCGGATTCCCCCCCGCCTCTTCACTCTCGGTCCCCGACATCGGCGGCACCAATTGAGGTTCGCCCGACCGAGCCACATGATTCAATAACCGCAGATGCCGAGTCGACTCATCCGACCCCGAACGTAACAGCGATTCGCTGATGTTGATCTGATAGGCCAGCTCCGGCCGGTTCCCCTCGCCCAACAGCCAGACCGCGCCCCCCACCGCCGCCAGGGCCGAAACAATCCGTTGCATGAACGCCGCATAATACTCTTCAGCATCCACGTCGCTCTTCGACAACTGAGCAATTTCACCGACGAGACTGCGAATCTGCTGTTTGGTCTGTTCAACCGTCTGCGAATTCATCGAAGCATGATCTGATGACATGGACGTAAAATCCAGAATTGCAGGAATATTCCGTAAATCCAATGGGCCGGTGACGAAACCCCACGCGAGCGGCCGGTCGGGGGGGGTAAGCCCCCCCCAATCGCACCCCTTCATCGGCTAATCAGCCCCAACCTTCGCGTCGGAGCACGGTTCGCCGGAGCTTCCCGGCCGCGCCCCCGCGACTCAGCATCCGACCAACCGCCTACCAAAGCCTCCCCAAAGTGTGCCCCATGCGCACGCCACATTCAAGCCAAAACCGGCAGACCTTGTTTTTCGCGCTGCCGCGTCGGATCATCCCGACAAGTTCCCGCGGGCCCCCTGCCACTGCCCCCGAGACCAGTCCCCCTTCGGACGGCTATAAGTTACCAATCGGGAAAATCAAAACTTGTCGCCTGAGCCACGGCATCTTTCAACCGTTCCGACCGTGCCGTGCCCAGACACGCGTCCCACTGAAGCGTACCTTCCGCTGCCTGCCAGTTCCGCGGCTGGCCCAGTTCGTCGTCCTTGCCCCGATCCGTCACGATACCGATGTGGCCACGCATGTCGGTTGCCACCCACCTGGACGTGATGACATACGGCAGCTCCTGGCCTGTCTCGCATGCACTGGGCAACGGCATGAACCGTGTCCACACATCCACGACCAACGGGTCAGGCCTGATACCCCCCTCTATCGCCGGTGGCCAACATGCTTGGCCCAGAATCCGTGTATCCACGGCGTCGGACGTGATATCCGTAACGAGTTCGCGTGGCATTCCCGGTCCCCCTCTCGGAATACCGCACACCTGGTCGCCGGATCCTCTCCACGATCCATCGCCGAAACTCGCATGCGTGCCGGAGGAGACCGTGAATGACTGCAAGGCAACAAACGGGACGTCGTGCCGGGCGTTCCTTTCACGCGACGCGGCCGCGATCACCATGTTTTCCATGGCGCGGGCCGAAAAGGGAGCGTCGGGCGCCGTGGCCATGCGTCGCGATGCCTCCCGCAGCATTCGATCCAGCTCGGTTCGCGCCTGCCGCAGCCAATCCGCCACCGGATCCCACTGGTCGTCCGATCGACCATCGTCATTCAGATCCCGTTTCATCGCTCTTGCCACTTCGCAACCAGTCTTGTACCCAGCGACATCTGCCGATCACTTTCCGCCGCCCTCGACGACGCGCCGCATATACCGATGCTTCAGTCGTCCCCAACTGTTTCGCGAGCCCCTCCGCGGCCGCTCCGCGCCCGGCGGCGAGGTCCGCCTCCAGCACCGCCCGCTCCAATCCCGGCAACGAGGCGACCGCCTGGTGAACCTCCTGAAGACGCTCCACGGTTTCCAGCGAAGCCAACGGATCGTCGCTCGCCGCCACCCCCTCCAGATCCTCACGCGACAAGGCGGTCACGTGATCCGAATTCCGGCCACGGAGTAGCCGGATCGCTTGCTGATGAGCCAGCAACAGGAACCAAGCCGGCAACGCGCCGCGGTCCCCATCGAACGTCTCGCCCAAACGCAACATCGCATCCGTCACCGCATCCTCAAGCTCGCCCTCTTCGAGTGACGGAAAACGCCGGCATAGATCGCCACGAACCCGCCCACCGTACTGCCGCAGCAGAACCGTGAATCCTTGCTCGGGATCTTCACGAATCAGTTGGATCAGCTCTCGATCAGGGAGTTGATTCACGCTGGCCATGACATGCAAGCGGCCATCAAGGGGCCGACGCCGCCGGACCTCCCGTTCCTATTAGATAGATATGGGGCAAGGTTTCTCAATCTGACTCGAATTCCCAGGATTTTCCGACACTTTGGCGGATTGGCAGCCAGGTGCGTGAGGCTTTCCCCCCCTGAGAGCCGTTGACAGAGAGTTTTTCGGCTCTCGCCAAATCCACGGTTTTCAGATTGGAAATCCCGGCATCCGTCAAGCGGCTAACGGTTTCCAGGCTTTTCACGGCTGCTAACAAGCCGGGGTCCGCGTCCCATTTACAGCCCGCGACAAAACCGACCGCTCGCTTACAGCCCCCCCTGGACGAGGGCTGGGGGGGGAGTCTGAAGGGTTTTGTTATGGGGGCTTAGTCGGCCGTGTCCAAGAAGGGATCCTGTCCCATTTCGCGCTGCATCTTTTTGCGTTCTTTCTCGTGGTGAAGCAGCATTTTACGATCACGAAGGTGTTTCCGTTCGACCTTTTTCTGAGACCGGCGAAAAATGCGACGATATTGGTCAAACGAGCCATTCCCGTTTTGGCCAATCGCCTTGATCTTGGCTGCCTGTTTGGCGCCCATGCCGGTGCGAATGATTTCATCATCCAGCGCCAGATACTGGCGGTACGTCCCCGGATCTCCCTGCCGACCACAGCGGCCATAGAGCTGCCGGTCGATCCGGGCCGCATCGTGCATTTCCGTGCCGATCACCTGGAGTCCGCCCAGCTCGGCCACGCCGGATTCCAGCTTGATGTCCGTTCCCCGGCCGGCCATATTGGTGGCCACGGTGACTTTGGCTCGGTGTCCCGCCAAAGCCACGATGTCCGCCTCCTTGGCAATCTCGTTGGCATTCAACACCCGGTGAGGGATGTTTTCCGCCGAAAGCAACTCGGACAAGGTTTCCGACTTGTCGATCGACCTGGTGCCAATCAAGACCGGTCGCCCCTCGGCGTGCAACTGTTTCACTTCCTCGACGATCGCTTCCCATTTCCGTTGGCTGGTGCCATGCACGCGAACCGGCAATTTCTGGCGGCGGATGGGCCGGTTGGTGGGGATGCGGACCACCGGCGTTCTGTAGATCTTGCGAAACTCGCGAGCCGAGGTGCATGCCGTGCCCGTCATGCCAGCCAGGTAGCGATAGCGAAGAAACAGGTCCTGGATGGTAATGCGAGCGGCTTGGCCGGTGGGCACCGTGACTTCCACGTTTTCCTTCGCCTCGATGGCTTGGTGGATCCCGTCTCGCCATTTCCGTCCTTCAGCCAATCGCCCGGTGAACTCGTCGACAATCACGATTTCGCCGTTTCGGACGACGTATTGGCGATCCAAGTGGAAATCGCGATACACCTTAATGGCCCGTTCCGTGTATTGGTACAGGTCAATCAGCCCCACGCCTCGCAGGATGTCCGGCGTGGGCAACGCTCGCATCAACTGGCGACCTTTCCCCGTCAGTTCCACCTTGCGAGTGTCGTGTTCGTACTCGTAATCCTCGTCCTCCACGTATCGCGGCGCGTGCTCCGCCGCCCATTGATACGTCGCCACGACCTGCTCGCGTGCCTTTTCCCCCAATGAGCCGATAATCAAGGGCGTTCGCGCCTCATCGATCAAAATGCTGTCTGCTTCGTCCACCAATACGAAGTGCGCCCGCCGCTGGACCGGTTGCTCACCCCCGTCATCCCACCGCTGACTGCTCCCATCGCCCAGGAAGTCATCTTGCGTACGGCCCATGCGGCGGAGCAGCAGACGATCGCGCAAGAAATCGAATCCAAATTCCTTGGCCGTGCCATATGTAATGTCGCAGGCATACGCTTTCCGCCGCTTGCTCTGAGCATCCGGCGTTTGGATGACCCCCACCGTCAAACCCAACAGCTCGTAAACGGGAGCCAAATCCTTCGCGTCTCGCGCCGCGAGATAATCGTTGACCGTGGCCAGATGAGCCCCTTTGCCAGACAAGGCACGCAAGTAGAGGGGAAGCGTGGCCGTCAGCGTCTTCCCTTCCCCCGTGTCCATCTCCGCGACCCGGCCGTGGAACAGAGCAATACCCCCTAAAACCTGAACGTCAAAGTGCCGCAAGCCAATTGTCCGGCCCGCCGCTTCCCGCACCAGCGCAAACGCTTCCGGCAATAATTTCGCCAGCGGTTCACCGCTTTTGGCGCGAAAGCGAAGCGAAAGACTGTGCTTTCGCAGCGCTCGATCATCCAACGACTTGAACGCTTTCTCTTGCTGGCCAATCTCCCGTACCCGTTTCCACCACCCACGGGGCGGACGATACCGAAATGCGTCTAACGGGACGTTGGCCGCCGAAGATGGTCCAGCCATAGTAAAAGCACCCATTTTTCATCCACTCAATCGCTTCATTGGATCCCTGCGAGTATCAGCGCGCCGAGCTCCACCGGTCACATACCACAAGGCCATCTCTGGCTTGTTCTTTCCAAGCGGGTGAAGCCTATCAAGATATGCCATTTTATCATCCTTTGGGCAAACTTGCCCCGGGGCACTCTTCTGGCTCCCGTTCCGCCCCTCTTTCCCC
This sequence comes from Planctomycetota bacterium, assembly GCA_051745935.1. Classification (GTDB taxonomy): domain Bacteria; phylum Planctomycetota; class Planctomycetia; order Pirellulales; family Pirellulaceae; genus JBNJEM01. Next base: position 6,513 of record JBNJEM010000045.1, on the reverse strand, counting down.
TCCATCGAGCTGGCCGCAAAGCGTGACACTTGGTTCGTGCCCCATCCCCCGGTTTAACGTGGAAGCCCACGAGTGGGCCTCCTGGGCGCACGAACTTGCGGCGCACCCGGACCAATTGTCACACACCACAATATTTGATTAACCCCTACTTCAGTCAACTGCCGAAAAGATCTTACAAAAAGAGTATACAACGGCGCGCGGGGCAGCTTGCCTTTTCCCGGTGACAAAACGCCTGAATTTGCGGCGAGCGGCCAAACCGGGACGACTGGCTAGACTTTGCGGCCCGTGCCGGTCGTTTTGGTTTCCCGGCCTCTGTCGACCGATCTGATACATATGCACCGCTCGCGGATGACTTGGTCCGCCGCGAGTCCGACCAACGAGAGGACGGCTTGCGTCGAGCAGCTTACCATCCGGACAAATCCGACCGCCTGAAGGATAGGCATACCGCCCCAACTTACCAATAGAACGCCGGCGAGCATTGAACATGACTGCACGTATCCCGATCATCGTGATTACCGTTTTCGCCTGCATGCTGCTGCCCAATGTCGCTTCGGCTCAAGCAGGCCCCCGTTATCGGGTGGCGCCAACCGGTTTTGCCCATCCCCGCGGGCCACGCGCCGCCCAACGCGCGACGTGTACCGACGCGGGCCGTGGCAACACAGTAGGTGACCGTCGCACCGAGCAGGGATGGAATGGGCTGGACAGTTGTAACGAATGGGTCTGCAAGGCCCTATTTGGACGAACACACCATCCCAACTGTCGTTGTCTTCTCTGTAACCCGCGTCCGAGGTGGGCCAGTTTCGATGCGTTGATGTGGTGGGGCAAAGGCCGATCCGTTCCAGTATTGGCATCGGGTGGCCCGGACGGCGTTCTACCGGACGCCGAGATTCTCTTCGGCGGCGGGGATGTCGGAACGGCCATGGCCGCCGGGGCTCGCACCGATTTCGGATTCTGGTTCGACCAGTGTGAACTGCTCGGCATGGGGGCGAGATTCTGGGGCCTGGACGGCGACAGTACCAGTTTCTCGGCCAATACGGACGATCAACCGCTCATGTTCCGGCCGTTTTACGAGGTGCAGGCCCCGGGCTCGGAGGAGGCATTCCCCGTGTCACGCCCGGGGGGAAACAATCCCCTGACCGGAACCCTCGATATCACCACCTCCAGCAGCGTGCTGGCAACGGAAGCGTATCTGCGGACCAGCATGTTGGCGGGACGTGGCTACAACCTCGACCTGACGGGTGGCTATAGCTTCCTGCGCTTGGATGATGACCTCAATATCCACAGCGTTTCGACTGTTGTCAGTGGTCCGTTCGCAGGCCCGGAATTGGACGTGCTCGACTCATTCGACGCCCGTAACGAATTTCACGGGGGCGCGGTGGGTCTGACCAGCGAGATTCGACACGGCTGCTGGACCATGACCGGGCTGGCCAAATTCAGTGTCGGCAACATGCGCCAATCCGTTCGGATCGACGGATCCACGCACACAACCACGAGTGGCGGTTCGGAGACCACGGACCCCGGCGGCATTCTCGCCCAGCCCACGAACATGGGCACCTACACACGCGACAAGACCGTCTGGATCCCCGAGTTCGGCGTCAGCGCGGCCTACGAGGTTCGCGAGTGGCTGCGACTAACCATCGGCTACAGTGGGGTTTGGATTTCGGATGTGGTCTTCTCCGGTGACCAGATCGACCGCGGCGTCAACTCATCGCAGTTCAGTGGGGGAACTCTTGTTGGCCCGGCCCGGCCGGCATTCGAGCTCCATAGCACCGAGTACTGGTTGCACGGCCTGAATCTCGGGGCCACACTGACCTTCTGATTGGACTTGCACCACGCCCCACCTCAAACGCAACCGTTCACGGGCAAAAAACGGATATCCGTGAACGTTCGCACTTCCCTTGCACATCTTGAAAAAACACTTTTCAAAGTGCAGATGCCACGGGCTGGTCCCGGGGTCCGTTACGTTCCACGCTACCGACAACGAGCAGGGGGGTGTCTGGCCGGTTTGTAGCGGCGAGCGTGAACCAGCACGGCACAAGACCGTGGCATCCATGCCCGGGGTGGCCCAGCTACGCCCAATTGCCTTCGCTGAACACGGCATCCACCGCTTCCTGGTACCCTGCCGAGTCACTAGTGGCCAGCAGTTCAAGATCGTCGTCTTCGACCAGCATTTCGCCTTCCGCTTGCGCCGACGGATCGTGTGCCGAAAGATCAAACCCGAGATCAGCCGCTGATCCTTTCAAGAACACGACCACTCCGCCGTCCTGGGGGTCCCCCGAGAAGTCGTAGTGCTCATAGTATGACAGCGACCGCGTATGCTCCACATCATTCGTGTCGGTGATCGTCAACTGGCCCGTGGCCAATCCTTCGGACGTGGCGATGTCGTCGAACTCGAAACTGGCCGATTTGACGCCCTCCCAGTTCTTGACGATCGAGAACCAGAACGTATCGCCTTCCCCGTCGGTGGCGAGCATCATGGTCGGATCAGAGGAACTGAGGAATTGCGTCAGCTTGATATACTCGGCTTTCAAGCCGCTCTCGCCAAACGTATAGTTTTCGGACGCTCGGCCATTGGCTCCCCAAACCCCAAGCGTGATGTTCGAAAAGTGATCGTCGTGAACTTGACCGGGATCGTAATCGTCGTCGACGGCGGAGTCGATGATCGTTTCCCCCCCATCCTCCAAAAAGCTCGGCTGCTCCGCCGTAAGCGAGTAGCCGGTCTCGCTGTTCTCGGCCGTGGGCAGGACACCGGAGAACACAAACTCGCCATTCGCATCGGTCTTGACCGTCAAATCAACCGCCGAGTCGCGAATGTTCGTCCCCGTCAACGTCACCTCGACCCCAGACAACGTCAGCTCGTCCGATTGTTGAATACCGTCGCCGTTGGCATCGATATAGATCACCCCGGAAATATCACTGGGCACCGCGTCGATCACATCGATCTCAGCCCACGCTTCCGCGGAGTCATTCTCGGCGCCGCTGTCGTCCCGCACCACGTACCCAAACGAATCAAACTCGCCTTCCTCGGTCTCAAACCCGGCGTCCGGCGTGTAGATCACCTTCATGTCATCCGCGGAGATGGAAACGGTCCCGTGCTTGGTTGGCACGGTGGTGCCACGCACTTCGTTTCCGTCCGCGTCCTGACCGATGAGTTCCTTCAGCGTTAGAATTTCGTCCCCATCGGGATTGTCAGCCTCCCGCTCGTTGGCCAGGACATCCAGCTCCTGATCCCCGAAATCCTTCAGGGCCATCAAGCGATCATCATCCACCCCATCTTCGTTTATGGCCGGCGGCGGATCATTCACATTGTTGACGAAGACCGTGATCGTCGCCGTATCCGTTTCCTCGTAAGAATCTTGAATGGTGTACTCGAATGTTTCGGTCCCAAAGAAATCGGAAGCCGGCGTGTAAAGGACCACATCGCCATCGATGGTTGCCGTTCCACCTTCGCTGGGACCTTCCACGCTCACCAACTCAATGAAATCCTCCGGACCGTCCTCGGCATTGGGTCTGCCGACAAAATCATCCAGCATGACATTCAGGGAATTGTCAACCGAGTCCTCCTGAATATTCGGGAAAATCGTGTCAATGGCCGTGGGGGGGTCGTTGACGTTTTCAACCGTCACGGTGACCGTGGCCGTATCCGTCTCCCCATGAGAATCTTCAATGGTGTACTCGAACGTCTCGGTCCCAAAGAAGTCGGGAGCCGGCGTGTAGCTGATTTCGTCCCCCACAATGGCCACGGTACCACCCTGATCCGGCGTGCCAAGGGCGTCCTCCACCAGCGTAATATCATCCGGCGGATCGGCATTCTCCTCGCCGACAGGATCCCCGACGTTGCCCAGAAGATCATTGGACATGACGTCCAGCCGGTTATCCTCCGAATCTTCTTGAATGCCCTCGAACTCCACGTCGCGGGCCGTCGGAGGATCGTTGACCGGCAACACGTCTATCCACACCGTCCCAATACTCGGTTCGCTGGGGTTATCATCCTCATCCACGAACTCGTCGTCAATTTCGTACTGGAACGAGTCCTCGCCGAAGTAGTCGGCCTCCGGTGTGTACGTAACCACGCCATCCTCGTGCGTCACCACGCCGTTCTCCGCGCCCCCGAGCAGCTCGAACTGTAAGTCGAACCCCTCGTTGGCGAGGTCGTTGCTCAGAAGGTCGTCCGCGACCAGGATCTCTAGAACGTCGTCTTCTTCCACCGAAAAATCATCGTCACGGGCATAGGGGCGATCGAACGGTACAATCTCCACGGTGGCGGTTGCCTCCGTTGTCTTGTCACCATCGCTAATCTCGTACCGGAACGTGTCCGTCGTGCCCGCTAGCACCCCCAAATCCGGTGTATAGATGAGCTTGTTTCCGTCTTGTACCAGGGTGCCGTGCTCGGGTTCCTCAACGATCCCCTCCAAGGACACACTTTGGTCGCTTTCGTTCGGTGGTCCGGGCCGAGCGCCGTCGAGCACATCCAGTATCGTACTTGGATCCTCCTCGTCCCGCCGCTCGGTCGCCGTCCACGTCGTGTCAGCAGGAATCGGCGGATCATTGACGTTCTCAACCTCGACGGTGACCGTGGCCGTATCCGTCTCCCCATGAGAGTCGACGATCGTGTACTCGAACGTCTCGGTCCCAAAGAAGTCGGGCGCCGGCGTGTAGCCGATCTCTCTCCCCACAATGGCCACGGTACCTCCCTGATCCGGCGTGCCAAGACTGTCTTCCACCAGCGTAATATCATCCGGCGGACCGGCATTCTCCTCGCCCACAGGATCCCCGACGTTGCCCACAAGATCATTGGACATGACGTCCAGCCGGTTATCCTCCGAATCCTCTTGTATGCCCTCGAACTCCACATCCCGGGCCGTTGGAGGATCGTTCACGTTGTCGACCGTGACGGTGACCGTGGCCGTATCCGTCTCCCCATGAGCGTCTTCAATGGTGTACTCGAACGTCTCGGTCCCAAAGAAGTCGGGCGCCGGCGTGTAGCTGATCTTGCCCTCCACAATGGCCACGGTACCATCCTGGCTCGGCGTGCCAAGGGCGTCCTCCACCAGCGTAATATCATCCGACGGATCGGCATTCTCCTCGCCCACAGGATCCCCGACGTTGCCCACAAGATCATTGGACATGACGTCCAACAGGTTATCCTCCGAATCTTCTTGAATGCCCTCGAACTCCACGTCGCGGGCCGTCGGAGGGTCGTTGACGTTCTCGACCTCGACGGTGACCGTGGCCGTATCCGTCTCCCCATGAACGTCTTCAATGGTGTACTCGAACGTCTCGGTCCCAAAGAAGTCGGGCGCCGGCGTGTAGCTGATTTCGTCCCCCTCAATGGCCACGGTACCACCCTGATCCGGCGTGCCAAGGCCGCCCTCCACCAGCGTAATATCATCCGGCGGATCGGCATTCTCCTCGCCGACAGGATCATCGGGGTTGCCCACAAGATCATTGGACATGACGTCCAGCAGGTTATCCTCCGAATCTTCTTGAATGCCCTCGAACTCCACATCCTGGGCCGTTGGAGGATCGTTGACCGGCAACACGTCTATCCGAACCGTGCCAATACTCGGTTCGCTATCCTGGACGTCATCGTCAATCACGTACTGGAACGTGTCCGGACCAAAGTAGTCGGGATTAGGCGTGTATTCAACCTCGCCGTCCACGATTTCCACGGCTCCGTGCTCGGTCGCCAACCACCCGTCGGTTGTTGTGATGTCGTCTCCGTCAATGCTCTCGACCAGATGGAACTCCCGCTCGATGCCGTCCCCCTCGTTGAACAGGTCATTCGCCTGCACATCGATCACGATGTCCTCATCTTCATTCACCTCCACGCTGTCGTCGCGAGCATATGGGCGAACAAGCGGTTCAATGAACACGGAACCGGTTGCCACGTCGGATACCGCGTCGAACTCATCGATGATCGTGTATTGGAACGTGTCCGTCTCGCCAACCTCCCCCACGTCCGGCGTGTAGATCAAGACCTTTTTATCCGGACCGATCTCCAGCGTGCCAAACTCTGGCGGCGGATCGACGATCTCATTAATCCAGATCTCCTCGGTTTCATCCGGCGGACCCGGCTTCGCGCCCTCCAGCACGAACAGTTCGGAAGGAGGATCATCCGTTTCCAACCGCTCGATGGCTACAAAGTCCTCCGTGCTCGGAATCGGCGCATCGTTCACGGGCGTCACATCGATCGTCATGGGATGGTCATCGACGGAAAAGTCCGTACCATCGCTCACTTTGAACCGGAACGTCGCGTAATCCGTGCCGTTTTCATCAGGATCCGGCGTGAACGTCAACTCGCCCGCCTCGATGTCGTCTCTGGAAATCTCCTGGTCCTCGCTCACACCCGCGCCGTCGAAGTCCAAGCTGCCTGGCGTCGGGAGCGACGTGATGCGTACCGCCGCCAGGGTATCACCCTCGTCCACGTCACTGAAATTGAAGTCCGACGCGGAGAACACATACGCCTCGTCCTCGTTCGTCGTCACCGTGTTGGCCGAGGCCGTCGGCGCG
>JBNJEM010000044.1:0-23205 GCA_051745935.1 Planctomycetota bacterium | reverse complement strand
CACGCGGGCGAGCGGACTCTGGCCTTGCGGTTAAACAGGGTACGTCATAAGGGATTTGTGATCACGAAGCTAGGATTCTACTTCAGACGGCTAAAGTGTCACCGGATTTCAAGGTCGCGTCGCGGGGAAAGCTCGCCTTCGAAGACACCGGCCCCGTCGAGATTGTCGGATTTGTCAGTTGCGGCGGGTGCCCGGGAAAACGGGCCATCGCGCGAGCGAAGATGATGGTTCAACGGAGCGCGAAGGCCATCGTCTTCGCCTCTTGCATCTCGAAGGGGAACCCGATTGGCTATCCCTGCCCGCATTATGCCAACATGCGGGATGCCGTAGCGAAAGCGGTCGGCTCCGAAATCCGGATTATCGAATTTACGCACTGACAATTGCCGGACAGTGCACCTGTAACCGCCGCCTCGCGGTGAGTGTGCGGGCGTGAGCAGGTGCTGACGTTGCGAGGCACACGGGACGTGAAACAGAGCCACAAGCCATTCGATGAAGTAGCCGCGCACTACGACGCATGGTTCGATTCCGAAAAGGGGCGGACCATCTTTGAACGGGAAGTCGATTGCTTGCGAAGCCTGATGGCGTCGACGCCTGGCCGATGGTTGGAGGTCGGCGTGGGGACGGGGCGGTTCGCCGCCGCACTGGGGGTGGCAGAGGGAGTAGACCCCTCGGCGTCGATGCGCGCGCTCGCCGATCGGCGGGGGATTCGAACGGCCGACGGCGTGGGCGAGTGCCTGCCATGCCCGGACAAGAACTTCCACGGTGTCCTAATGACGACGACTCTGTGCTTCCTTGCCGATCCGGAAAAATCGCTCAAGGAATGTCATCGCGTCCTGAAAGACCGGGGCCGTCTGGTGGTCGGTATGATCCCGGCGGATAGTGCGTGGGGGCGGGACTACGCCCGAAAGGCCGCGAAGGGGCATCCGATCTATTCGGCGGCGACTTTCCATACGTGTGATGAATCGCTAAGTTGGGCAAGGCGTGAAGGATTTGAGCTGGAAGCAGCTTCCTCTTGCCTCTTCGCCCCCGCGGGCTTTCCAGCCGTTGAAGGCCGCCCACGGAAAGGCATTGTTGAGGGCGCGGGCTTCGTAGCCATCGCGTTCGCTAAGTGATGTGCTCAAGGTGGGCCGAGAGCCGGTGATGAATGAGGATACAAGAACCGCGAGAGTCTCGAATACACAGCGAGAGCAGGTCAGGGTAAACAATGAAAGGCGCAACCATCGTCGTCAAGAGCCTCGAAGATCTTGGCGTGAAACACGTATTTGGCTATACCGGGTCGGCGATTCTGCCGGTCATCGACGAGTTGGGACAAAGCGCCGTCGAGATTATCGTGAACTCCAACGAGCAATCGGCCGCCTTTAGTGCGGCCGGCTATTCGCGCGCAACCGATAGGGTGGGCATCGCGATGGTCACTTCCGGGCCGGCGATTACCAACACGCTGACGGCGGTGGCCGACTCGTTCGCCGACAGTATCCCGTTGCTCGTCATCGCGGGACAGGTCCCGGAACACAAAATCGGCACCGACTCCTTCCAGCACATCGACGTGGCCGCCGTGTTCGGCCAAACGGCGAAGCATGTGGTTTCCGTCACCAGCATCCGGGACATCGAGGCGGTGATCAAGGACGCCTACTTCCGCGCGCGGTCAGGAAAGCCCGGCCCCGTGGTCATCGACATGCCCATCAACCTGCAGCAGAACGTCAACCGGTACGCTGGCGACAATCTGGCCCGCTTTGGGACCACCTACCGCGACGAATGCCACCTGTCGGACGAGCAATGCGACCATTTCTTCCGATTGCTGGCGGCGGCGAAACGCCCTTTGTTGTATTTGGGCGGGGGACTCAACTCCTGGGCCGGGAGCCGGGCAATTCGCCGGTTCAATGCACTGTTCCATATCCCCTCCGTAAACACGTTGATGGCCAAAGGAGTCGTGGACGAAAACGCTCCCACGTCCCTCGGGCTCCTGGGGATGTTCGGTACTCCGTACGCCAACAAAATCATCCAGGAGAACGACTTCTTTTTCGCCATCGGCGTACGCTGGGACGACCGGGTTGCGGAAAAGGTCGGGTTCGCCATCGACGCCCGAATTGCCTACATCGACGTCAATCCCGAGAAGGTGTACCAGATCCGCACGGAACGCAAGCCGGAATTTTCGTTTATCGGCGACGCCGCTACGGCTCTCGACGATTTGACGAGCTACGCCCAACGGAACCAGCTCGCAATCGCCATCGACGAGTGGATCGAATACGCCACCAGATTGAAACGCTCCTGGCCGCTCGATTATCGGCGTGACGGCGAGCGCGTTCAGCAAGCGGAAGTGCTCGATCTGCTCAACACGTACGTCAGAGACGACACGATCATTACCACCGGCGTCGGAAACCACCAACTCCTGGCGGCCCAGCACCTGAGAATGACAAGGCCGAAGTCGTTCTTGACGTCGGGCAGTTTTGGCACCATGGGATTCGGGATGCCGACCGCAGTGGGCGCCCACTACGCGAATCCGCGCTCGCGAATCGTGGTGGTCGACGGCGACGGAAGTTTCAGAATGAACATGGGCGAAATGTATACCATCGGCACGCGGAACTTGCCCATCAAGATTCTCCTGCTCAATAACCTGAGCGACGGGATGGTAAAGAACCTGGAGGACGTGGCGTACGGCGGCAGGCACTCGGCCACGGTGAGAACGCGCGACGTCAACTTCGCCGAAATGGCGAAGCACTGCCACTTCCAATTGGCCAAACGAGTAACTTGTCGAACGGAATTGCCCGGTGCTCTCGGCGAGTTCATGCAGGGCAGGGGCCCGTGCCTTCTGGAAGTAATGACGGATACCGAAGAGGTTCTCTATCCGGTCGTGCGTCCCGGAACGTCCTATGCCGAAATGGTGCTGGGACCATACATCCGCGAAATTCCGGCAGGGAATGGATGAAATGTTTTGTGACTTCTTGGCGAACCGAAGTAAGGCTCTTCCAAGCAGTGAGGGTTGGAAGACGGCTCCGCGGAGCGCGCGGGGCGCGACAGAATAAATCGCACTGACTTGGCGTTTTTCCTCACCACGCCAGCCTGGAGCATGTCTCGGCTTTTGAGCGCGCCCCCCATTTCCCATTTCCCTGTATCCTGGTCTAGCACTTGACAAACCGCGACGAATTAGTATATTAGTAGATACTAAGCCACTTTCCGCGGTGACGGGTAGCCCATGCGATGACAGATCCTGAAGACTTGGCGAGAATCCTGAAGGTCCTATCGGTGGGGACGCGCGTGCGGATCATTCAGCTGCTCAAGGGGCGCTCGCTGTGCGTCAATGCCTTGGCGGCTCGGTTGGACGTCACGCAAGGGGCGGTGTCCCAGCATCTCCGGATACTCCGCGACGCCGGCTGGGTAACGGCCGAAAAGCGGGGTTACTTCGTGCACTACCGATTGAACGGCGCCGTCGTGGCGAGGTGCCGGGTCCTCCTCGAGGACCTGCTGGAGGTTCCGGAGAACGGGACCGATTCATCTGGGTTGAAGACTTTCGAGAAGAGGGAAGAACCATGAACGAATGCCAAAACTGCTGCCAGAAACCGGAAGAATTGGAAGGCAAGCCGGAGGAGTGTTCTCCGGAGCAGATTCGTCACTGCCACGGCGACGTGACCGAGCATCCCTGCGTGGGCGATTCGGAAGACGAGCAAGTTTCCGAAGAGGAATGATCGAGGCACGCGGCCTGACGAAGCAACGTGCCGACCTGGTGATTGGCGATGGACGCGCGTGGCTACGAGGAGCGAGACCGGAATGTTTTCCATGCCGACGAGGCGTTCAAGGCGAGGATTATCGAGCTGGGGGCGGGCGGAGAGATACCCGGGTGCCAGATGGCATCTCACGTGGTTTTCCTGGTCCTTCACGGAGAGGCGAACATCAAGGTGGATGACCAGGACTTCGCGTTGGGCCAGGGCAAGTGCCTGATAACCCCTCCGGCTTCCATTTCAATGCGCTCCGCGGCGGGGGTTCGGATGCTTGGCATTCAAATCCAGGAACTGTCCTCATGACCAAGCCAAGCTAGCTCAGCCTCGCTCCGCCCGGCCGCCATGTGGTTACGCGCTGGCGGGATCGCGTCCGTGCACGCCGAATCGCTTCAGGATCTCGTCGAGCAGGAGAATCGAGGCGGAGACGGCGAGGATCGTGACCCAGTCGAGAACGGTGAGGGGAACGGTTTTGAAGACGGACTGGCCGAATGTGGTATGCACCGTGAGCACCTGCAGTACGGCCGCGACGCCGATTCCGAGCCAGATCCAGGGATTGCCGAAAAGGCCGACGGAGAAGACCGAGCTTCGCGACGTGCGGGCATTGAGCGCGTGGAACCATTGGAAGGCCGCGAGCGTGGTGAACGCCGCGGTCATCGCGCGCGCCTCGGTGCCGGTCTGCAGGTTATACACGAATAGGCCCAGGGTACCGAGCGCCATCACCGGCGCGAGAATCATCATCCGTCGCAACAGTGTCCAATTGAGCACGCCACTGCCGGGGGCGCGCGGGGGCTGTTTGAGCACGTCCCCGTGCCTCGGCTCGATGCCCAGGGGTATGGTGCACGCCCCGTCGGTCACCAGGTTGATCCACAGAATCATCACCGCCGTCAGGGGCAGCGGCAATCCGATCAGCAGGGCGGCGACGAGCGTCAGAATCTCGCCGAGGTTGGTGGTGATCAGGAAGAAGACCACTCGCCTCAGGTTCGAGAAGATCGCCCGGCCTTCCTCGACCGCATGGACGATGGTGGCGAAGTTGTCGTCGGTCAACACCATGTCGGCCGCTTCCTTGGCGACCTCGGTGCCGGCCGCGCCCATGGCCACGCCGATGTCGGCGCCCTTGAGCGCGGGGGCGTCGTTGACGCCGTCGCCCGTCATGGCGACGATCTGGTCTTGCGCCTTGAGCGCTCGGAGAATGCGAAGCTTGTGGCTGGGCGAAACGCGCGCGTAGACGTTGACCTCGGCGACCGTCCGGCCCAGTTGCTTGTCGTCCATCTCATCGAGTTCGATTCCGGTCACGGCGCGGGGGTTGTCGCCCCGCGTGATCCCGACTTTAGCCGCGATGGCGGCGGCCGTCGCGGCGTGGTCGCCGGTGATCATCACCACGCGAATACCCGCTTGCCCCGCCTGGGCGATGGCTTTAATGGCTTCGGGCCGCGCGGGATCCACGAGCCCCCACAGGCCGACGAAGACCAGTTCCCGCTCCGCGTCGTCGTTCGTCACCGTGTCCGTCGAGGCGGGCATGCGGCGCAGGGCCCCGGCCAACACCCGGAGGGCGTCGTCGCCGAAGGCGGCGTTGGCCTCCTCGATCTTTCCGCGAAGCTCGTCGGTCAGTTCCACCACCTTGCCGTCCACCATGGCGTGGCTGCAGCACGAGAGCACGCGATCCGCGCCGCCCTTGACGTAGAGGACGCGACCGCCGCTCTCCGGGTCGGGATGCAGCGTGGCCATGTACTTATTCTCGCTGGAGAAGGGGATCTCGTGCAGGCGCGCGTGCTCCGCCGCAAGGGCTCTCGGGGAGAAGCCAGCCTTGCGGGCGGCGACCAGGATGGCCCCGTCGGTCGGGGTTCCTCGCAGCATCCAATTCCCGTCCTCTTCGGCGAGCGCGGCGTTATTGGCCAGCGCGCCCAGACGCAGGAGCGTCCGCGCCTCCGGACAGAGGCCCTCGCCCCCGCTCTGGCGTAGGATTTCCCCCTCGGGCGCGAAGCCCGATCCGCTGATCTCGTAGGCGGCGTTGAGCGTCCAGAGGCGAGTGGCGGTCATCTCGTTGCGGGTGATGGTTCCGGTCTTGTCGGAGCAGACGACCGTGGTGGATCCGAGCGTTTCGACGGCGGGAAGCCGGCGTATGATGGCGTGCCGCTTCGCCATGCGCTGCACGCCGAGGGCGAGGGTGACGCTGATCACGGCGGGCATGCCTTCGGGAATGGCCGAAACCGCGACCGCGACGGAGAAAAGGATCATCTCGATCCATTCGTACCCGCGCAGCAGGCCTAACACGAAAACCACGCCCGCCAGCCCAATGCCGACGAAACCGAGCATCGTTCCGAGCCGCGCCAAACGCCTCTGCAGGGGCGTCTGTTCGCGTTCGGTTTCCCGCACGTCGCCGGCGATCCGGCCGAGGACGGTATCCATGCCGGTGGCGACCACGACCGCCCGGCCGCGTCCGGCCGTGACCGCCGTCGACGTCCAGACCATGTTGGGCCGGTCAGCCAGCGGCGCCGATTCCGAGAGAACGGCCGGCGCCTTGTGCACCGGTTCGCTTTCGCCCGTCAGAGCTGATTCGTCGGTGTGAAGTTCCGTGCTCTCAACCACCCGCGCGTCGGCCGCGACGCGGTCGCCCGTTTCCAAAACAAGCACATCGCCCGGGACGATGCGCCCGGCGTCCACCTCGGTCTCCTTCCCGCCGCGCAACACCCGCGCTCGGGGAGCGGCCATCTGGCGCAAGGCGTCGAGTGCCTTGTCCGCCTTCCACTCCTGGGCGGCCCCGATAAGCGTGTTCAGGGCCACCACGACCCCGATGACAATCGCGTCGATCACGTGCCCACCCAACAGCGAGATGCCCGCCGCGGCGAGTAGCAGATAAATCAGCGGATTGTGGATCTGACGCGCCAATACCCCAACCACGCTCGCGCCGCTCTCGGCGCGGATGGCATTCGGGCCATGTTGCTCCAGGCGGCGCGAAATCTCGTCGAGACCGAGGCCCTTTTCGCCCGACGAGGTGCGGTCGTAGGTCTCTTCCAGGGAAAGACTGTGCCAAGGGGCTTCGTTTTGCTGACCGGGCCGCACCGTCAATTTTTCAATCGGTTGAGCCCGTGGCTTCGGATTCTTTGCCCGTTTTCGAATCTCCGCGCGGATCAGTTTCCGTAGTCGAGCCATACAAGCCTCCATGAACCGTAACGGTTTAGCCGATTGGCGTACGTCAAGCTTTCGAGCCCGAGAGCCGTGAATCTGGCGAGACACGGCGGGAATCCGCGTCAACCGGCTAAAGTGTTACCTCTATTGTTCCTTCTTTCTTTCCATTTTCAAAAAACAAACACGAATCAGATAATTGATCAAGATCACGAACGCGGTAACCCCGACCGTCAAGTAGTACTGCTTCAATGCCACTGCGATTCCAATGCCGGTTGACATGAGTATCGTCGCGGCCGTGGTAAGGTATCGGATTCGATGTTCTTTGGCCACCTGCAACACGGTTCCGGCGCCAATAAAACTAATCCCAACCACGATGGCTTGGATGATCCTGGTCGGATCGGCCTGGATATGATCTCCAAGCCCTGCCTGCACGAAATGCGTGACGATTACTTCGCCCAGGAACACAAATAAAGTCACGGAGCCGGCAACGATCATATGGGTTCGAATGCCAGCCGGCTTATCCAGTCTTTCCCGCTCGAATCCAATCAACCCGGCCAATACGGAAGCCAGGACGACATGGCCGAGCATGTACAATTGTTCTTCCATTTCCATGATGTCTCTTCCAGAAATCGAGGCCGTGCCGCGAAAAACGAAGCCTCTCCTTTTGTTTTCAACGTTCCAGTGTCGGGGGCCCCTCCAGCCAGCCTAAGGAGGCCAAGAATTGGTCCATGGCCACCACCGTTTTGTAATACGGCTCGTTCCCGTCCCTGCCATGATTAAAGAAACCGTGTGGCTTACCCGGGAAAACCTTCAGTTCACATCGCACTCCGGCTTGCCCCATCTTTCGCTTGAACGTCTCCGCGGTGCCAACGGGCACCAGGGCATCCTCGGATCCAAGGAATACGATTGCGGGGGGATCATCCGGCGAAACATTGTGGGCCGGCGAGAATTCCTTGTAGCGGCTTCCCACACGCTGATGTCCCCATTCACCCGGACCGTTATTAAAGACCGGGTTGAACAAGACCATGGCATTCGATTTGGCCGATACGGTGGTGTCATCTTTCGGATCGTCGAGCCCGTCGACCATGCCCACGAAGGCAGCCAAGTGCCCACCGGCCGACCCGCCCGCCGAGGCGACGCGGTCCGCGTCAATCCCGAGCGCCGAGGCACGACCGCGAACCCACCGCATCGCTGACTTCGCGTCCTGGACGCAAATCGTGGGTGGATCATCACTGTCGCGATCCAACAAGCGATACTGCACCTGTATCGCCACCATCCCCCGCGACGCCAGGTATTTGGCGTGCTCGGTGAACTGGCCCGGCGCCCCGCCTACCCATCCCCCCCCATGATAGAAAACAATCGCGGGACGCGTATCCGTCGCTTTCCAATCCCCCGGCTTGGTGACATAAAGTGTCAAGTCCCGGTCATCCACGGTTTTATATACCATCGCCTCGCCCACCGGTTTGGCGCCGGAAGCGGACAACGCGGGGCACAGGCAACAGCCAAGATAGACAAAAGCGGTTAGAATCGATCGGGGCATCGTTTGTATCTCCCAAGCAAGCCTCGAAACGTAGTTGCTCGAATGGAACGAATCATTCTGGCATTCTACACGGCGTGTCGAATCACCGGTATGGTAGCCACCGACTCCGACATTGAGGGAATCCAACGGGGTGGCCACGGTAATGAGACGTTCTGAAATCAGGGTACCATGAAGCGGTTGAAGCCGTGGGGTCCCGAAGCAGGCGGGGCTGTCGAGCCCATCGCCGCGGCCGCTTTTTGCGAGCCGCTCAGGTCATCTGGTATGACCGGGGGAAGAAGTCGACCCGCCGCCGTAAGGTTGTACAGTCGGAAACCGAGCGAGATTTCCGTTCCAAACACTCACTTGGTGGGAGAAACTATACGAGAAAATCACTCTGGTCCGCGTCAACCTGGATTGGCTCGAACAGTAAGTTCCAGAAGCCCGAGAAAGCAGCCGGGAAGAGCCCGAAAACGCATCCAGCGGACGCGGGTGCGGCAGCAAAGACAGCCAGAAAGGAGCGAGGCCATGAGTTGGTTCAGGAGGCCATTCGGTGGAGAGGAACAACGCAACACGGTGGCGACGCCTACGCGGACCAAACCGGCACCTGCGGCACGCCCAGTTCTATCGGCAGAGGCGACTTGGCTCCACTTGTCGCTGGTGCGCGACACATGTCAGGAAGTGCAAATTCCGGCGCGAGAAGTCGAATTGCAAAACAACGCGCAGGTCGTTCTGATGTTGTTTTGCGTTGACAACGCAAGGTAACGCACCACGACGCATCCATCTTTTCCCACCTAAATGCTTGCCGTGCCGAGCTTTTCGTGATAAACTCGGCTGCGGTGGGCGCGCGTTGCTTTGTGAGTTGCCTCCAAATCGCCACGTCGGGCGCGCTCGAGAATTAATAGCTATGCGCCGGCGTAGGCACCGAAGCGACTGATACATCTGGCCGAAGATACTGCATTCCGCCTCATGGGGCTGCCGATTCGCTAGGCCGCTTCATCGAAGACGCGCGGCAAGACATGATTGCCACGTTTACGAAACTTCAGCCGCAATACTCCGGTCGAGACGTCTGCGTGGGTACCGAACACCAAGTTGCATACGCAACCGCGGGCGACGATTCACCGGACGTGGGCTAGTCCAGGTGGAGGGACGCGTGTATAAGTAACGGCTTTGGCTGCGGTGCCAGAAGCGTTCTTGGATGGTGTGATTGTATTCATTGTCGGCCGGATCGTCGAGACAAGTGGAAACGATCCCGAATGCCAATCCCATGAAGCAAGTAGAAATTCGCGATCTGAGGCCGCTGCAAACGCCCGCCCACAGCGTCCCTCGCCCGAGGTTGCGGAGGCTCTCCGATGACGATTTGCTCGCCGCAGTCAGAACCCCGAAGAACAGGGACTATCTCACGGTCAATACGCGGACTGGATATCTCCATGACGGCAATGGTCGCGCCCATGAGCTACGACGCCGCGCCGCGGACCCCAACAGCAACATTACTCCGGACATGACGGTGCCCGTGTGGGAATACACCCCTGACATGTCCATGTTTCCGGATCTGGATTAACCATGCAAGTGAATCAAACCTCAGCGGCGGAAACCGTCCACAGGCTTCTATTTCGCGCCCTGCTGGAAATCCGCTCTCAAGGGCACGAAGAGAAGAACAAGGTCGTCTTCCACCTGGCGGACCTGTTTCACACCATTGTGCTCGAGATGGAACACGCAGCCGAAGGGCGGTGCACCTACGAGGATGTGGCGAAACTCCTGGAACAGCGGGCGAAGGAGAAGGGCTTGGATCGGTGGCTCAGTCAAGAGGCCCATGAACTTCCGCAGTGACCGGTGAACGGAATCCGCAAGGTTACTTGCCGGTTGCTTCAAAGGGAACGGTGGGAAAGTCGCGGCTGGGCACTTTGCGTTTCGACCCTGCCCGTCCCCTTGCAAATTCCGAATTGCGGAATACCCGTCACGGCAGCCACTCAAAGCGGCAGGCTGACCGGTTGCCCGCCCTGGGCCAGGGATTGGTCGATCGCCAGGCAAAGCTCGTGGGTCTTGAATGCGTCGGCCACGTTGCAATGCGATTCCACTTGGTTTCGAATGCAATGGACGAAGTGGTTGATCTGAGCGTCAAACGGATGATGGTGGACATCCCCTGAATCGGGCGTGATCGTGGGAAAGGTGCTCCAACCCGTCTGCCCGGTCATCAGTTTGGGGGCCCAGAGGCGATTATCCCGCAGCGCGCCCTCGGTACCGATCAGGTCGACATTGAAGGTATAGGGAAGATCCGCGTCGAGAAGTACCGACGTCTTACCAATCAACCCGTTTTGGAATTTGAGGATCGCCACCACGTTGGCATCGTATTCATAGAGTGCTTTCTTGTTATTGGACATGGCGGTGACTTCGACAACGTCATCGTCCACGAACCAACGAAGCGCGTCGACCGCGTGGCAGCCTCCCAAGAGATTTGCGCTCCCCCCCGTGGCCGTTTTGGACGCCCAAGGCCATCCGTGGTATGAAGAAGGTCCCAAGCCGTGCCAATAATCCACTTCCGCGTAGAACAGGTCCCCGACGGCATCGTGGTTCAGGAGTGACTTGATGCTTTCGAACATGGGATTCCATCGCAAAACGAAGCTCACGATGCTGCGGACACCGGCTTCTTGGACGGCGGCTCGCAGGGCGTGATTGTCTTGCATGGACATAACCATCGGTTTCTCAACCAGAATATGTCGTCCCGACCTGGCGGCGGCGATGGCTTGTTGCGCATGGACGTGGTTCGGCCCGCTGATGTTGACGATGTCAACCCGCTCGTTATCCAGGATGTCCTCGAATCGTTCGGGGATGGAACAGCGAGTCAGGTTGAACTCATCGGCCAGGCGCCGCGCGCTGTTGGTGTTGCGGCTGCTGATCGATACAATCTCGACGTGCGGATTCTTAATCCAACTGGCGGCGTGCGCATAGGCAACCTTCCCCGCGCCGTGAATGGCAACGCCCAGTTTTTTTTCATCATTTTGCATTTTGGTCATTTGATGTTTGCTTAAGTGAGGCAATTTCCTCGGCCAACAGGGCGCGGACCTGTTCGGTAATGTTGAAGCTGACGCCTTCGGCCATCAGCTCGTGAAGCTTCGCCAATCGGTGATTCGGATCCACTCGCAACACTTCCATGTAAATCCGCTCGAGTTCACTTTCCGCGCCCGGCTCCTGCCGGGTTTTACGCAAGGCCTCAAGATACTGTTGGATCAGTTCAACCACGTGCGTTGTCCTTTTCAAATGCCGCTTCAAATGCCGCTCGTGCTTTGTCACGGCTCAATTTCCGGGTGGGTGGTACGAACTCCGCCATTGCCACCTTGGCGGGAGGCGAGAGCACGCCGCCAGCCCTCCCGCTTTTTACAGCCCGTCGCAAAACTTGGTTCCCGCTCCCAAAGATCGCTGGGCGAGAGGAAATCTGAGCGGTTTTATTCGCGTTTCTTGCCCCTTTTAGAATAATCGATCGGCCGACACGTGAGCAACTACCCCAGCCAAGGCCGGTCTAAGCATGGTTTTCGCGCCTTATTGTTCGGCCGTTATCAAGCGGTCCGGAATTCCGTCGCACCGCTCTCGCGCGGGCCGTGTTGTCCGGTCGATACCACGGCGTCCGGCGGCGATGAACCATTCACAAGCGACACTTGCCACTCCGCGCCCAGCATCAGACAGTTGATGCCCGATCCTATTCCCAGCATTCCGACACGCTCGCCCCGTTTCACCAGGCCCTGTTCCAAAGCAATGGCCATGGTGACCGGCAGCGCCACGGAACCGGTATTGCCCAGCCAATTGACCGTGGCGAAATCGATCCGTTCATCCAAGCCGAACGCTTCCAACATGAGCTTCCGATGCGTTGTCCCCACCTGATGACAGAACGAGCGATCGATCTGTTCCCGGGTCCACCCCGTTTCCGCCAGAAAGTCGGCAAACGTTTCAGCGCCAGTGCGAATCCCCTCGTGCATCAGCTGTTCTGAATCGGTGTCCATCAGGGGCGTCATTCCGCCCGAAACCGCTTCATCCCGGCCGCTATGACAGAGTTGATGATTCTCCGTATGCGCTCGCACCGTCCCGGCCACCAGCCGATTTCCCGTGCGGCTCAGTTCCCGATCGACCAGCAGAACCGCGCAACTCCCCGAACCAATGGTCAGCGACGCGACCGCCGTTTTCAGCTGTCGGCGGGTCAGGCTTGTGGACGCATTCAGGGATTCGATCGTATGTTCCACGAGGTGCCGACCGCTCTCCGTTCCCACGACAATCCCCGCGCGGGTCTGCCCCAATTCAATCATATTGGCAATCTGCGCCATCCCGTTCACGAGGCCGAGGCACGCATTGGACACGTCATAAATCATGCAGTGCGGGGATAATCGCAAACAATGATGCACGCGGCACGCCGTGGCTGGCTCGAGATGATCCCGGCAAACACTCGCGTGAATCAAAACGCCAATCCGCCGCCGATCGATTCCGGCGGCCGCGATCGCCTTCTCCGCGCTTTCCACGCTCTTGTCGCTCGGCAACGTGCCCGCCGCCCAAAACCGGCGTTCGGAAATTCCGGTCATCAGTTCCAAGCGTCCTTCATGGAGCCGCAATCGCTTGTATAGCGGTTCCAGCGCGTGCTCGATCTCGTCGCTTCGGACCACCTCGCCCGGTAACGTATATCCGAGTGCCTCAATGCAAACATTTTGATAACGCATAAGCCGTTCGTCATGAATAGTCGGGAATCGTCTGGGTAAATACTGGAAATGCTCGATTGTCGCGTCTACACGGGCGCCCGTGGCGGAGTAACAGACGAGGGGTTGCAGCATCCTACTTCAGATGGCTAAAATGTTATCCGAATTGTACAATCCGTCGCCTTAGCCTGCTACCAGGCCGCACGCCGACCCAGCCATGCACTCGCTCCGCGTGGATGGACGTTTGAACAGCAACGGCCCCCTTTATGCGGCATCCGGGCGGGCGCGCGGCGACGGGCATTGCCCGATCAGTACTACCCGGTCGGGGCGGATTCGCTCTGGCCGGATGCCACACCCGCGTGGCCGGGTTTAGCCGGGTCGTTTAGCCACTCATTGAACCGCAAGGCGAGTGTCATGTCGTGGATAGCGACGGGTGGTTGTCATTGTTGATCGGGGTTGATCAAGGTTTTCCGCGTTGCCGAGGCGCGAAACCTGGAAGTTTGAACGCTAGCACAATTAAATGGAACAAGGCTGCTGCTCACCGTCCGCGGCGGGAAAAGAACCGGGGGATTCTTTTGGAACAAGTCTTTTCGTAACTTTTTAGCGAACTGAAGTAAGGCTTTTCCAGGCAGTGAGGGTTGGACAACGGTCCTGTGGAGCGCGCAGGCCGCCGTCCGCCGTCATGGATCCTTGCCGGTCCAACGCGCGGGCGAGCGAACTCTGGCCTTGCGGTTAAACCGGTTACGTCATAAGGGATTTGTGATCACGAAGCTCGGATTCTACTTCAGATGGCTAAAGTGTTACCTCCTTTCCATTTGGCGTGTACTCGCCGTGTCACGGGCGTTGATTTCGCGTCTTCCGCGTGCATTCGGACGGTGGCGGAAGCCGCGCGAAGTTTTCAAGAGACCAAAGCTAGCACAAACATGCTTGCACAAGCCATTGTGCATAAAGCGTCGTCCCGCCCAAAATCAGCCGTCTTTCTTGTTGGCGAGCCACGGCGCTGGTATGTTCACTGCATCTTGCAACTCGTTGTTCATCACTAAACACAGGCAACAACATAAGGACATGTTTGCGGCTGTAACGATAGGGATGTCGCTCCGGCGTTGAGCCGACGGGGACTGTCGCAACGGCGGTTGGAGCCGACGGTCGGCCTGCCTGGATTGCCTTGGAAGGGTTTGGGGCAGGTATTCTGCTGATCGTGACACGATGCGTGGCGAGCTGTCGCGCGTGGTCACGCGGTCCATTCCAAAATCGCTCGCTTTTTGATACTGGCGGTTCGCGCGGTGTTTGGTTTGGCTGGCCGTTTCCGAGCTACATCTCTTCGCTGGTTTGGCTCTTCAAGCCAGCCATCCTTTCTTTTGTTTTTCGTTCCGCTAGGGACGTCGGAACCTGTTTTATCATTTCTTGTATAGCGTAAGGGAGTATTGGTATGCCGTACGGAAAGCCGTTGATTGGGCTCAACACCGACTACCGTTCCGCCCGTAATGAGACACCTGCCTATGCGTACCTCGCCGCCGGGTATTTCGATTGCATTCTACGAGCGGGAGGGATTCCCGTCGTGGTGCCGCCGCTGGATTGTGAAGAGGATGTCGCGCGCGTGCTGGATTCAGTGGAAGGATTCGTACTGGTCGGTGGTCATGATCTTGACCCACGGCGAGACGGTTTCATGCTGCACCCAACCGTCCGCCCCTTGGACGCCCGCCGTGAACTGGCCGATCGACGGCTCATGGCGTTGATCGCTGAACGACGCCTCCCGGTGCTTGGCATCGGTGTCGGCATGCAATTGCTTAATACCGAGCAGGGTGGCAACCTGTTTTTGCACATTCCCGAGGATTTCCCCGACGCTTTGCCACACAAAGACCTGCAGGACCCGAACCATCGTCATGGCTTGAGAGTGCAGCCTGGTTCCTTAATGGAACGGGTGTATGGCGACGGGGAAATCCGTGTCAATAGCATGCACCACATGGCCGTGGACGAGGTCGCCCCTGGTTTTGCCGCCACGGCGCACTGCCCGGATGGCGTGGTCGAAGCGATCGAAAGTCAATCGGATGATTGGTTCGCCGTCGGGACCCAGTTTCACCCAGAAGCCGATTCCGCTTCCGCCTTGGATCAACGCATCTTTGAAGAGTTCGTCGAGGGCATGCGTCAGACCGCGGCGGTATTGCGAATGGTTGCGTAACCGGCCGTTGGCCCCGAGTAAGGCGGCAAGGAAACCCTGATCACCGGCCGCGGCGCCCGCCAAAGACGTGGGCGTCGCGACAGCGGCTCGCTTTCCTGGGACAAGATCAAGCGACAGCGGGACCGCTTTCTCCATGGCCGGGTTGGGCTGGCCAAAACCCCGGAAACTGGGTAAACGAGCGGGAGTAGGCTTACAGGATTTGTTGCGCGTCTTCGTTTCAAACCCTGGACCTTTCCCCATTCCACGCCGTGACGATCATCGGTGGTGCTTCAGGGGCCATGATAGGCCCACGGATGGCAGTACGGACCCAGGAATGAAGAAACGGACGATGCCTCGCGGCGTTTTTCACGCGTGAGCCCGGTCCGCCGTGTTCCCTTTGGTCCTTTCAGTCCCTGAGGTCCTTGATTCGACGCGGGCAAGGACGCAAGGCGCGACAATGGGTCGAACCCGCCCTCTGCCGGTCACCAGTCCAGTGGGGCGGGTGGATGGGAGGTTACGATTGCGGCCCGCGTGGCGTCCGTGTGAGGCCCCGCGCCGCAGCCGTCGAGTCTGGAAAAAATAGATAGACTGGACTGTTTGCGAGGCCTTCGCCGATAAGGCAATTAGAGTTGTCCCGCATAGCCAATTGGGCGAGGTATATGACTATCAACGGACCTCATGTGCTGCTGTTTTCCGAAGCCACCAGCCTGCCGGTCTCTGGTGAACCTCCGGGGTCGCGTTCCAGGCCGATCCAAGATGCGAGTCGCCGTTTCAGCCCCCAATTCTGGCACTTCGTGCTGCGTTCGTCCGACGGCCGGACGCAACTGGACGTAGCCGACCAGGAAGAGGGGGTGTCCGCGTCACGTTTGGAATTATTAGCGGTGGTCCGGGGGCTGGAAGCGCTCGATCAACCGTCTCGAGTCACGCTCGTGACCTCCAGCCGTTCAATCCAGCGAGGTTTGCGGTTTGGACTGGAGCTGTGGCGTGAAAATGGCTGGCAGTGGGAGCGATTTGGTCAGATGACGCCGATCAAAAACGCCGACCTTTGGCGGCGGATCGACCGGGCCCTGGCCTTTCACGACGTTCACTGTCGCGTGCTCCGATTCGACCCGCCGGCCGACGATTTGAGGTGCCCCGTGCCGAAATCACGGGCCCTTGCCGGGCCCCACCAACGGCCAGTATCGCCGGCTGTCGGCGCCTGCCCGGCGGCGGGCTCTCGGGGGAGGCGGGCCATTTCAGTGGCTGCCCAAGTGGCCCGCGCGTGGCGAATAGCTCGAGGGGCGTTTAGCTGGAACGGGCTTGTTCAGCTGATGCGGGCTATGCCGATCCCCTTCGGGTCGAGTAATTGTGACGCGGTGATTTGCCGATGATAGCGGCATGAGCTTTTCGGAAGCCTTGCGGGCTGGCGAAATCTGGACGGCGAGGCGAAGCTGATCACCCGTTTACCATGGATCCCTAACGAGGTAGGACCTCGAACCAATGCGAGCTACCGCTCGAACCGTGCTAGCCCGCTCCCGTTGGTCGCTAGAACTTGACTCAAAATGAACGACGTTCTTCGCATAAGCAGACGAACGAGGTAGGACCTCGAACCAATGCGAGCTACCGCTCGAACCGTGCTAGCCCGCTCCCGTTGGTCGCTAGAACTTGACTCAAAATGAACGACGTTCTTCGCATAAGCAGACGAACGGGTGATGCGTGACATCCACTGACACCACGAATGATCCGCTGCACGGCACGCGATTTTCGCTCACGTGCGGGGACGGACAGAGGGGGGGAGAAATCCGTGCGGACGCAAGTTACATTAGAGGGTATGGGCGCGTTGGTTGAAGGCGTCCACGAGGACCCATTCCAGTTGCTGGGGCCTCATCCGGTCGAACAGGATGGCCGCAAGGCGTTGGCAGTGCGGGCTTACTTGCCGGAGAAAAAACGGGTATGGGTCCTGGATCCCGCTCAACAGGCCTCCCATCCCATGCGTCGGATTCACCCCGCGGGAGTGTTCGAAGCGATATGCCCGCTTCCAGAACACCCCAGTCAGCGGTACATGTTTCGAGTGGCAGACAACGATGGCGAAATAACAACGATGCACGATCCTTACGCATTTGATTCCTTACTGACGGACTACGACTTTTACTTGTTTGGCGCGGGCTGCCATGAGCAGATTTTCGAGAAAATGGGCGCTCACCCGCGAACGGTGGACGGCGTCCCCGGCACGAACTTCGCCGTTTGGGCTCCCAACGCGACCAGCGTGAGCGTGGTGGGGGGGTTCAACGGCTGGGACGGGCGACGGCATCTGATGCGAAAGCATATTCCCAGTGGGATTTGGGAGCTTTTCGTCCCGGGGGTCGGCGCCGGCCAGGACTATAAGTTCCGTATCCGGAGTTGGGATGGCCAAACGAGTGACCGAGCGGACCCCTACGGTTTTTCAGCGGAGCTGCCGCCCTGTACCGCCTCAGTGGTCGCCGACCTGGATCGCTACGAATGGCAGGACCAAAAGTGGATGGACTGGCGCCGCGACCATGATCCCCTGAACCAGCCCTTGTCCATCTATGAGGTTCACCTGGGGAGCTGGCGCCGCGCCGACGATCGCAAGCACGGGTGGCTAAACTACCGGGAATTGGCGCACGAACTCGTCGACTACTGTCATCAGATGGGCTACACCCACTTGGAACTGATGCCAGTGAGCGAACATCCGCTCACCGCGAGTTGGGGATATCAGACGGTGGGCTACTTCTCGGTAACGAGCCGCTACGGGACCCCGGAAGATTTCATGTACTTCGTGGACCATTGCCATCGCAACGGCATTGGCATCATTCTGGATTGGGTCCCCGCCCACTTCCCGAAAGATGGTCACGGGCTGCGGCGATTTGACGGCACGGCGCTCTATGAACACGAAGACCCGCGTCAGGGCGAGCATCCCGACTGGGGCACGATGGTCTTCAACTACGGGCGGAGCGAAGTCCATAATTTTCTCGTGGCCAACGCGTTGTTCTGGCTGGACAAGTACCACATCGATGGTTTGCGCGTCGACGCGGTGGCGTCGATGCTTTATCTGGACTACAGCCGCGAGGAGGGGCAGTGGGTGCCCAACGAGTATGGAGGGCGTGAAAACCTGGCGGCGATCGACCTGCTTAAAAAGTTCAACGAACTCTCGCATCGCAATTTCCCGGGCGTGCTCACCATTGCGGAAGAGTCAACGGCATGGGGAGGCGTGTCACGCCCCACCTACACGGGCGGTCTCGGTTTCAGCTTGAAATGGAACATGGGGTGGATGAATGACACGCTGCGGTATATGCGGATCGATCCGATCTACCGCAAATACCACCACAATGATTTAACCTTCAGTTTGATCTACGCCTTCACGGAGAATTTCGCGCTCCCCTTATCCCACGACGAGGTCGTCCATGGCAAGTCCTCGCTGCTGGGACAAATGGCTGGGGACCTGTGGCAGAAATTCGCCAACTTGCGTCTGCTCTATACCTACATGTGGAGCCACCCGGGCAAGAAGCTGCTGTTCATGGGCAGTGACGTGGCACAGTGGAAGGAATGGAGCCACGAGACGGAAGTTCAATGGGACCTGCTGCAGTGGGATACGCACAAGGGAGTACAAAGTCTTGTTGCTGATTTGAACGGCATGTACCGTCGCGAACCCGCACTCTACGAACAGGATTTCGTGGACAGCGGGTTCGAGTGGATCGACTGTCACAGCAGCAGCGACAGCGTCTTGTGCTTCATGCGTAAAGCCTTTGATCCCAAGGATTTCCTGGTGATCTGCTGCAATTTCACGCCGGTTGTGCGCACCAATTATCGCGTCGGCGTCCCGACCACCGATTGGTATCAGGAGATATTCAACAGCGATTCACGGTTTTACGATGGGACGAACGTGGGGAACTATCCCGGCTTACAAGCCGAACCGATCGGCCATCACGGCCAACCGTGCTCGATCTTGACCCAGCTGCCCCCGTTGGCCGCTCTGGTATTCAAACCGCAAGCCGCCAGCTCCACTGCGGTGGGCTGAACCTCCACGCGAGCTCAAAGGCGAACTCGGGCCGCCGCCGGGGGGCCGATGACGGTCAACGAACGTCACGCCCCCCGCCTCCGAGAATTCCAGTTGGTTTCCGGTTCGCGGGCCCACTGCAGATCGTACTTTTGTTCCAAATCTTCCAGCCAATCCATGGCGATTCTGGACTGCTGCTCTTGGACCAAGCGGTTGATGTCTTGCGTGGGCCCGGCTTCGAAGAATGCCTCGCGACGCTCTTTGTCCGACCGGTCTTCGCTGTCGACACGGAGCACGTAGACAAAGGTTTGCGAGGCGTTCGCCGCCGTTCCCACCTCATCCACGTCCAGGGCAAACACCGATCTCATGAAGTCGTTGTCCACGCCGGAGATGCTTACCGGTTCGTCGTTGACCGTCCCGTTGATCGAGCTCAACATGGGCCTCCCGCCCGTACGGCCGGGCATCGAACCGCGGGTCATCCAGCTGAATGGCGTGGTCCGAATCACGGTTTCAGCGCTATCGGCGAAAACGTCGACCAGGGGTTGATTGGCTTCATTGGCCTGTTTGGCCATTTCTTGCGCCTTGGCTTGAGCCAGCGGAAAGGCCCGCTTCATCTTCCATTCATGGATCACTCGGTCCCGCACCTCCTCCAACTCGGGCGTCCGTTCCGGATCCACGGCCACTCGCCAATACAAGAACATTTTTTGAGGCGGAATCGGGTAGCCGCTTGGCATCACCACCCCATCCACGAATTGTCGTGGCATGTACTTGTCGAGTTCCCTGCCGAAGGCGACGTCCAGCAGTGATCGTTGGGTTTGGCCCGTCTGGCTCCACACCGTCTCGGTGGCCCGCGCCAGCTCAAAGAAAGGTGGATCGCTCTCCTCCGGCTCACTTTCTTGAATCAACCTCACATCAAGACGATCCCAGCGGGGGGTTTCCAGAAATCGGAGACGGTTTTCCTCGGCAATCGCTTCGATGTCCAGCGGTTCGGGGGCTTTCCGTTCGTCCAGGGCTTCGGAAAGCGCAAGGTCCCGCGAGAACTTCTGGAGTTTCCCGCGGACGGTCTCGATCGCGGTTTCCAGCTTCTCCTGGGCCGGCTCCCGCGCTCGATCACGGGCGATTTCTTCCCGTATTTCCGCTCGCAATTCATCATCCAGCGGCTTGTATTGAGCGGGTTCCTCCGCTGTTTCTTGACCGTCGGCCTTCGCCTCTCCGGAACGCTTCGGTTTGGCGGTTTGATCGGATGATTTCGGCTTTTCCGCCGACACGGGAGGCTTTTTCTCCGCCGGATCGGTTTTCGGTGATGCCTCGGCGCCCGCCTCCGCCGATTCGGTGACGGCGGTTTTCTCTGGTGACTCGCCATCCGTCGCCTTTTCAAGCACCGGTGGGGCCAGGGCACTCCCCTCCGCTTTCTTTTGGGAAGCCCCCACGGTCTTCGGGGAAGACGTCTCCTTCGCCTCCGCCGGCTGTTTATAGCTGACCCATTTCACCGTCGGCTGGCCAACGGACGCCTGGTCCTCGGAGGCCTCGTCGCTCGACCGCTCCTTGGCGTCCGCCTCGGGGCCGTTGTCGGAGCGAGCCGGTTTCGCATCGTCCGGCTCGGCAGCCTTTTTCCGCGGCGGCTCGGAGGCATCCGACTCCTTGTTCGCCGGTGGTTCGTTCTTTCCCGCCCCCTCTTCATCCGACGTTTTTTTGACGGCTTCGTCTTCGGCTTCGTTTTCGCCTTCGGCTTCGGCTTCGGCTTCGGCTTCGGCTTCGTCTTCGTTTTTGGCTTGATCTGGCTCCGCTTCGGGCCCGTCCGTCTCCTCCTCGGGCTCGGTGTCGGCCGCCTCGCTCTTGGCTTCCGGACCGCTGGTGGCGTCGGCCTCGGAGGTGGTTTCCGGCGCCTCCTCGTGGGGCTCATCGTCAGCCCCGGTTTCATCGTCAGCCCCGGTCTCATCGTCAGCCCCGGTCTCATCGTCAGCCCCGGTCTCATCGTCGGCCCCGGTTTCATCGTCAGCTGTCTTCTTCTTCGCCTTTTTTGCTGGCTCTTTCGTGGGCGTGGCCGGGCCTTCCTCAGGCAACTCGGTTATTTTGTAGTTTTCTTTGTGTTCGGCGTAGTACTGCTCGATTTCCTCGTCGGTAATCGCTGGCTTGACGCGGTCCATTTCGCGTTGCAGAAAATCGTCAAACGTGCCGGCCACGTACTGGAATTTGATTTTCTGGCGTTGTTTAAAGCCAGGTTCGGGGGAATCCGGATCGGGAAAGCGATCCTTCCCTTCTTCGTAAAGGGCTCTGATCTGTTGATCATTGGGCTCCCGGACCTCATCGAGGAAGTCACGGACGTTCACGGCCAGCAGCTCGGCTGTCACGCGCCGGTTCAGCTTGTTGTAGCAGTGGTAGAGCAAGTTGGGCGAGGTGGCCATGAGACCGTTGTGAGACATGATCAACATGCGTTGCGCCGCAAGCTCCATGGACATGTGCTCCAAGAACTGGCCCCAACGCAAGCGTCCGTTGGTGGAATTTTCGAGCAGCCCCACGTAATCGGGGCGGGCATCAGCCGTCACATTGCCCAAACTGTCCAGGTAGTCGATCACCGCCCCCTCGCTAACGACCATCCCCTGGCGTTTCGCTTCCTCCGCCAGTAACAGTCGCCGTGCCAGATCTTCCTCACCCTGCGACTGCGTAATCATTTGCACGCCTTCCCGGGGCCGGATGGGCTCTATCTGGGGGCTGGAATCGCCCTCCTTTTGGCCGGGCACGGTAACCACTTCGCCATCCACGGCAATTTGGTACGTCATCCCATCTTCTCCGGAACTTCGTCCCAGAAGAGGATAGGTCCGACCTTGAATCAACCGGATGGTTTGGCCTTTTCGTTCGACCTCCACGTCGTCTTCCATGACCCTGACGCGAGAAACAAGTTGTTGCAGGAAACGCGTAATGAGTATCTGGACGGAGCGAAGCCGAGCCACGTCCGCCTCCCGCAACTCGCCTCCCCGCCAGGAAACCACGACCCGATTGGCCCCTCCGCCGCGACCCGCTCGAGTTTGCAGATAGTCGCTCAGGACCGGACCAATGACGAACGCGAACATCAAAACAATGCCAAAAGCCACCAAAAGGGCAGCCTGGTACTTACGGAATAGACGAAGCGGGTTGGACATTTTGTGTCTTCCTGCCTACAGTGCTGAGATTGCGAAGTCGCCTTGACAGCCAAGGGCCCCCCGTACTATTCGTAGGGGCGAGCGGTTCCGGGACGGTTGCGGCTGGTTTCGCCCCACGTGTCAGCGTGACGGGCCAGCATGTTCGCGGCCCAGCATGCCAGCATGGCTGTCGGCCTGGGAGCGACGCGTACCGCATCGTGGCCTTCCGCCCCCCGGGCGAGCCGGCATGCGGACCACGCGTATAGGATAAAGAACGGCTTGTCTCGAAAACGAAATTGTATGGGTCGTGCACATAAATACAATCCCAAACGAGCGTCTCGGTGGTTTTGCTCAATTCGGTCCCCCATTGACAGCACCCATAGGATATTTTCCATGTGGGACCGTCGGCCTGGACGATGCCTGTTGCGGGAACGGCGTGCGACTCGGCCACGCAGTGCGGACGCGATCGCGAAAAGACGCGACGACAACCGAGAGAGCGTGAGGTTCCGCACATCCAATTTGAACAGCTAGCAGGTTTTGAATCGCTAGCGGGTAATGGCTTGCCTCCGCTTCCAGCGTGGGTCACCATTGCCCGATCGCGATATATTTCAGGCGGTTGGATTTTTCCGGATGGAAAGCCGCCCGGCGCAAGCCGTCCTCCCGTTGGTCGGACTCGCGGCGCATAAAAGTCATCCGCGACCGATATATTTCAGGCGGTTGGATTTTTCCGGATGGAAAGCCGCCCGGCGCAAGCCGTCCTCCCGTTGGTCGGACTCGCGGCGCATAAAAGTCATCCGCGACCGGTATATTTCAGGCGGTTGGATTTTTCCGGATGGAAAGCCGCCCGGCGCAAGCCGTCCTCCCGTTGGTCGGACTCGCGGCGCATAAAAGTCATCCGCGACC
>JBNJEM010000043.1:0-23314 GCA_051745935.1 Planctomycetota bacterium | reverse complement strand
CAACCGGCCCCCGGCTCATCTCATCCCAGCGCCTATTTCAAAACCATGAACTCGTGCGGCAGGCTTTTGGCTCCTGCCGCGTGAGTTTTGAACGGGCGGACTTGGTGGCCGCGCTAGGCCAGGCCCGTCGGCTGTTGCGAAACGCGAACTCGCCAAACAAGGAAATCTACCTGGTTACAGACATGCAGGCGTGTTGTTGGGACGACGCCAAACGGCTGCAAGAAATCAACAACAATGCCAAGGAAGGGCCTCCGATTGTCGTTGTGGACGTGGGAGGCCCGCCGCGCCCGAACACCTCCCTGACACGGATTGAAATCGAGGCGACCGCTCCGGTGGCCGGCATTCCGCTGCGGGTGACCACCGAGGTGCGGGGAGATCCCCAAGTGGCCCAGGAACGAAACATCGGGTTGTACCTGAACGATCAGAAACAGGATTCGAGCCCCACGCTGCGGATCGAGCCGGCGCAAAAGAAAACACAAACCTTCCAAGTGTCGCTGAGTGGCAAGAAGATCCATCGAGGTGATGTGCGGCTGGAAGGCGAAGACGCGTGCCCCGCCGACGATCGGCTATATTTCGCCGCCAATACCGACCCGGCCATTCCCGTGGCGATCGTGAAACCCGCCGATCATGAGATCCGGAATCTCGATCAGGCATACTATCTGGAGCGGGCATTGGAGTCGCTGGGGGATGAACAGGGCGCGGTCCGCGTTCAGACGCTGACGCCGAACGTGGTCCCCGACAAGTCTCTTTCCAAGTTCGTGATCGTGTTCTGTGTCAATCTGCCGCCGCCTGATTTGAACGTGGCCCAGCAGCTTGCGGATTACGCCAGCAGTGGGGGCAATTTGATCTGGATCTGTGGCGACAATGTCGATCCGATCGCGTATGACTCGCTGAACAAGGAGTGCCACGAGCGTCTTGTTCCCATTCGTCTGGTCCGGTTTCGTGAAAGCAATGATCAACATCCCGACGGCTGGAATATCTCATGGCTCGACGCCGAACATCCGGTGGTGGCCCCGTTTGTCGAACCCGCTTCAGTCCACCAGGGCGTTCAGGTCTTTCAGTTCGTGGAAATGGCCTCCACGAAAGGGACCAGCGCGCGGGTACTGGCGCGTTTGAATGAAGGGCAACCGCTTCTGGTCGAACGCTCGGTCGGCTCGGGGTCCCTGTACTTGCTGGCCACCTCCCTGCACGTGGACTGGACCAATTTTCCGCTGAAACCGCTCTTTCTGCCGTTTGTTTCCCGCCTCACGTTCCATTTGGCGGGCTCCAACGCCACGCAGCCTCTGTTGACGGCGGGGGATAGCTGGAGCCTGCCGGTGGCGGTGAGCGACGAGGTAAAGGTTGAAATCGTGCAACCCGACGGCCAAGTGGTGCAAATCTCCACGTCCAATCCAGAAACGAACCGTATCCGGTTCGACGAGACCCACCAGGTGGGCGTCTACGAAGCCCGGATTCATCGAGGGCCGGACACCCAAAAAGCGGCGTTTGCCGTGAACCCGGATCCGGATGAGTTTGCTTCCAGGCGTATCGAGCGGACGGAGCTTGAACAGTTTCTGCGGCCAAGCAAAGTGTTCTATTGTGATGATGCCTCACGAGTTTCCGAAGCCATCCAGACGCTCAGAAAAGGCGTGGAATTAGGCGGCGTCTTCCTTCTCCTTGTGCTCGTCGCCCTCGTGGCCGAAGCCTATTACGCCAACCGGCGAGCCCTCGGCCCCCGGCAACTCGCCCAACACAGCCTGGCCACGTCGATCCCCGGTAATCGCATTTCCGAACTCAATGTCTCCAAGCAAAAGGAATTGTCCCGATAGGTTAACTTATCTATTGAGCCGTGTGCAGTACGCAAATCGCTGGAGGCCCCGCCCGTGAGCTTGTCTGGGGGATGAACAAGACTCGTCGGCTACGGTCATCTCCGTAACAACCTCCCCTCTCCCGCCTCGGAAAAGCAGACGCCACCTCCGAAATATACTTCAGGCGGCTGGATTTTTCCGGGTGGAACGCTGCCCGACGCAAGCCGTCCTCCCGTTGGTGGGACTCACGGCGGAGAAAGTCATCCGCGACCGGTATAATCACTTCGGATGGCTGAAGTGTTACAACAATCGTCCTGTCCTCCAATCTTTCTGTCCTCCAATCTTTCTGTCCTCCAATCTTTCTGTCCTCCAATCTTCCTGTCTTCACATCTTCCTGTCTTCACATCTTCCTGTCTTCACATCTTCCTGTCTTCACATCTTCCTGTCCTCCAATCTTCCTGTCTTCAAAGCTTCCTGTCGTTCGCTAGCGTGCAAAGTGTAAGCTGATGGAGGGCGATATTGAGCCAATGGAGCTGGCGAAGTGGACTGGCGGCGGTCAGTTTCTGGAAATCCTGGAGGTTTTCGGCGGTCAGTTCCGAAAAGCTCGTGACGCCGATGGCCGTCTCGCTGTCCAGCAGGTGAAATCTCTGGTTACCGATGGAGTGGTCCCCGGACATCATCGGCAACATATGCTCCGGTTCGGCCTCGGTGCCGAGACAATCGACAATTGCGCGACGATAGAGCGACGGATGGAGCCCGGTTCCCCAGTCGGCAACCAAATCGCGGATCAAGATTACCAAGCTCTCGTCGCCTAGACGTTCCAAGGTCGGTTGAAACATCCCAGCAACGGCCCCTCTATAGGGAGAATCACGAAAAAGGGCCGGAATCCCTCACGCCGCGAAGAAAAACTTTGAAAAAAATGCGTGTCGTGACAAGGGGCCGTCAAGAAACCCCCCGATCTCTCATTCCTTGGGTCCCTTCGGTCCTTTTCTCTTGCCCTTCCCTTTTTCACCGCCTCCGCCGCCGTCGGCCTCTGGACGGGCCTTCTTCGGTGACGGTTGGCGGAGCGGGGGGTGGGGCTGGGGGCCCGGCGGGCTGGCGTTTATCCTTTTGCCGTTTCGACGCTTCGGTTTTGTCGTGGGCGGATGGTTTGGCCTCCGCCGGCTCCGGTTTGACGGTGCTCGGTTCGCCGTAGCCCGGTTCCGGGACCTCCTTGGTCAAGCGTTTCACAATGGCATCAGAGTCTACCCCTTCGGCGTCCGCGTCGAAATTCGTAAAGATACGGTGCCGTAACACGGGCAAGGCAACCGCGCGGATGTCCGAGGCCTGAACGGCATAGCGGCCTTTGAGGAGTGCTCGCGCCTTGCCGCACAGCACGAGGTTTTGCGCCGCGCGGGGGCCGGCCCCCCATGCCAACCACTTTTGCACGAACTCCGGCGAGTCATCGTTGCTTGGACGAGTGGCTCGGGCCAAATCCACGGCATAGTCGACGATGTGGTCCGTGGCGGGGATTTGGCGAACCAACTTCTGGATCCAGAGAATATCGCGTGCCCGCAACACCTCGCTCACGCTGGGAGCTTGTTGCTGGGTTGTCGTGGTCACGATCCGTCGCTCCTCATCCCGTGACGGATACCCGATGTTGATTGAGAGCATGAAACGGTCCAGTTGCGCTTCGGGAAGAGGGTAGGTTCCCTCCTGCTCGATCGGATTCTGCGTGGCCATCACGAAGAACGGTCTGTCCAGTTTGTACGTATCGCCGCCGGCCGTCACCTCGTATTCTTGCATGGCTTGCAACAGAGCGGCCTGTGTTTTGGGCGGCGTGCGGTTGATTTCGTCAGCCAAAACGATATTGGCGAAGACGGGCCCCCGCACGAATTTGAATGACCGCTGCCTGCTGACTTGATCCTCTTCGATGATCTCGGTCCCCGTGATATCACTTGGCATCAGATCGGGCGTGAATTGAATTCGACTAAACTTCAAATGCAGAACTCGGGCCAGGGTCGAGACCGTCAATGTTTTGGCCAGCCCGGGCACGCCGATCGTCAAGCAGTGTCCCGCCGCGAATAGCGCGATCAGCATCTGCTCGATCATCTCATCCTGGCCCACAATGACGCGATGGACTTCCGTCACCAGGGCGGATTGAGCATCGGCGACGCGACGGACCGCCTCCTCGGCGTTTCTAGAATACAGTTCGCTCTGTTCCGTCGATGGCATGGGGCAGGCCTCCGATGCGCGAGGTACAGTTCAGGAATAAGAACCCATAACAAAGCCATGCGGATGTCCCGTAGTCCAAGGGGATTTGGAAGCGAGAGCTCGGTTTTGTCGCGGGCTGTGAAAACAACGGCATTTGATCAGAATATCGGCCACGGTGTATACTTCATTTGATCGGGAAGCGGCACCCGGATAACCGGGTGGTTTCGGCAGGTATCCATACCCGACCATTGTATTACGAATTCTGGTATCGCACAAAGTGAGAATCCCTCATGAAGCTGCAGGCGGTTGTGATTTCAATTCTGACCTTGGCCCCACTGTTCGCGGAGGCACAGCGTCACGCCTGGCAAGACGAGTTGCTGCCGTACCGGCGTCAGGTTTCCGTCAAGCCCCGCGCGCAAGAGGTTCCTCCCATTGTAACAACGCGGTTTTTCACTCATGGAGCGGTTGACGCGGACAGTGCCGCGGTGGCCGTGTATGCCCGGCGGGAGCAGGTGCCCAGCCGGGTGTTGCAGATTGGCCCTGGGGATCTACTTCGCGTTGCGTTCGAGACGCGTAAAAGTGAAATCCGTTACCACATTTATTATGGCGGTGCGGCCGCGACGACACCCTCGCCGGATTGGACCGCGACAGGCGGCCTGTTTTTGGAAACACGCAGCTGGAAGAGCTGCGACTTGAGCCAACTCGATTCGGTGCGTCAAGCCTTTGAATCGGCCCAGAGGCTGGGTAGCGACTACGTCCAACACGTCTTTCATCGTTACAATCCCTTCGGCGTGGAGCCGGGGCCCTTCCTGAGCCATTACACCGGCACAATCCGAATATCGCGTCCCGGGCGCTACGCGTTCTTCACTTCCAGCCAGGATTGCAGTTTCTTGTTGATTGACGGGAAGGAGGTTGTTGCCGCCCCGGGCCGGCATGGCCCGGCACGAAGAGCGAAAACCAAGGGAGAAATCGAGCTGAGCGGGGGGGCTCATCCGTTTGATTATTGGCATGCGGCGAGCGGGAAGGAAACGTGCGCCGTCGCCGCGTGGCGGGAACCTGGGGCTGAGAAACCCACGCCGATCCCTCCCGACGCTTTCGGCTGGAACCGGATCAGCCGCCTTCCCGCCGAGCAACCCGAACATGAAAAGGACGGTCCGCTGCCCGACTACCAGATGACC
This sequence comes from Planctomycetota bacterium, assembly GCA_051745935.1. Classification (GTDB taxonomy): domain Bacteria; phylum Planctomycetota; class Planctomycetia; order Pirellulales; family Pirellulaceae; genus JBNJEM01. The sequence continues at coordinate 18,156 of JBNJEM010000043.1, read as the reverse complement.
ATTGCGGGTGAAGCGTCAATCGAGGGAAGCAAGCAATGGGCGGTCCGGGTTCAGTTTGACGGAACCGGACCGGGGGGCAGCCGAAGCGGCGCATGCACCTGGGAATTTGGCGACGGGCAAACCAGCGAGCGGTGGCAACCGACACACATCTACCTTCATCCAGGCGAATATTCGGTGACGCTCAACGCGCGACAACGCGGCAAGGTTCGGCGTGTTACCAACCGGGTCCATGTTACACGGTTCCAGCAACGTCAAGATGTCAAGAACGCCGACGAGATGGATGACTATCTGGCGATCATCGAAACCTACGATGTGACCAAGCTGGATGCCGAAAGCGTGCTCCAATTGGTCCGATTGCGCCGGTCGCGATCCGAATGGCGAGCGGCATTGGATAGGGGCATGCGGGCGTTGACCGGTGGTGACATGTCCGGCAGCGACTCCACTCGATGGGAGATAGCCGAATTGCTGGGCCCCATCGCCTCGCGCCGACTCCACGATCCTTCAGCTAGTCTGAAACTGTGGAAAGCCGCCGGGAATTCAATACAAGATGCGGAGTACCGGATTCGCTGCGCGTTGGCGGCGGCTGACGTGGCGCTGAACGAGTTGCTGGAATCCGATGAAGCGCGGCCGTTTCTGGAGTTTGCTCGGGACCGCCTCCGCGACGACTCCAGCCAGCAAGCCGCCACTCTGCATCGTCTCTGGGGCGATTGGCATGCGCGAAATGGCGATCCCGATGCCGCGCTGGACGCGTACAAAAAGGCCTCCGCCGCGCGAAACCTGGATTTGAACGTCATTCGGAAAAACGCGAGCCGCGGCGCGTTCAGCCGATCCACCGAAGCATTTCTCCAAGACGATGATCTGGTGCGGGCCGCCGAGCAACTCGAGAAATGGCAACGGGATTTCCCACTGGATAAAACCAAAGGATACTTCTCCACGCTACTGGCTCGCTACTGGCTGAAACGAAACCGACCCCGCGTGGCTATCGCGGTCACCGAGGATCTCCTCACCATTTCCCCTCAATCTCCGTATGCCGATCGCTTGCTGATCGTCCAGGCGACCGCCGCGGAAGCACTCGAACGCATCGATCGCGCCATTAGCGCTTACCAGTCACTGCTCACCGATTATCCAGGAAGCCCCCATGCCCGGAACGCCAAAGAAGAAATCTCCAGGCTGCGGTCTCGCCTTGAAGATGAATAGCCGGTAAGGATCTGTAAAGCGATAGACTGGTGGCGGATGACTTTCTCGGCCGCGAGTCCGACCAACGGGAGGACGGCTTGCGTCGGGCGGCTTTCCATCCGGAAAAATCCAACCGCCTGAAATATCACTCAACGTGCAAACGGAAATGGATGCCGTGGGCTTGTCCCGTGGCATGTACGCCTTGAAAAGCCCTGCTTCAAGACGTGCAACGCAAGTGCGAACGTTCGCGAATCCCGGTCTGTTGCCCGTGAACGGTGACCAACAATCTTCCTGTCCTCGAATCTTCCTGTCTTCAAATCTTCCTGTCTTGCAATCTTCCTGTCTTCAAATCTTCCTGTCTTCAAATCTTCCTGTCTTCAAATCTTCCTGTCTTCAAATCTTCTTACAGGTTTGGCAACTACGACACAGGGGATGAAAACGGTCATTCGGCGGCCGGCCCCGTGAGACCGGCTGAAAAAAAGCCGGAAAAGCGCCTCGCTGGGCACTCGGCGCGTGGAATTGACTTGTGATTCCGCCAGGAGATGATACCATGCCGTGGTGGGAGCGTAGGACTCCAAGAGGGAACATTTGGGTTCGCGAGACCGCGCGGACGCTGGACAAGCCTTGGTTTTGGGCGAGTTTTCACGCGGTTGGATCCGAGCCGGTGGGGGCTGGGAAGTGCGGTGGTCCACAAGGCTCCGAGAACCCGGTTTCACCGGTTCTTGGACAGCCACGTTTCTAGTTTTACAGCCCGTGGCAAAACCGAGCTCTCGCTTCCAAAACCCCTTGGATTACGGGACGTCGGCATGGTTGTGTTATGGGTTCTTAGTTATCAGTTATCAGTTGTGGGGGTTGGCTATCATGGTTACCGAGACCGTTTCGGCCGATTTGTTGGGGCGTTGTGCTCCGCTGTCCGATTTGACGCGGGACGCGCGGGCGAAGCTGGCGTCGATCGCGGAAGAACGGATGGTGCCCCGTGGCACCACCGTGTTCGACGACATGGATCCAGCCAACAGGTTCTACTTGCTGATCAAAGGCGAGATTAGCCTTTATTGTGAACTGGGAAGCGGGGAAAAGCGGGTGATGGACACGGTCAACGATGGCGAACTGTTTGCCTGGTCCGCCCTCGTGGAACCCTACCGCTATACCGCCACGGCCACTGCCACGCGTGATTGCGAGTTGATTGCCTTCGACGCCGCCAAGCTCAGAACGATGTGCCGGGAAGACGTGGGCTTGGGCTATCAGATGTTCAACAAGATTGCAGAAGTTCTCTCCAACCGATTGGAAAGTGCGCGCGTGCAACTCGCCGCGTCCTGATTCGTGCTGGCAGAAGGCACCGATCTCTCGCGGCTTTTCGCGGTGGGCTATGGTATTGGGCGGTCGGCTTCGCTCCCGCGTTTTCTAGCGGGGGGGAAGAGAGGGCGTGGGCGAAGCGGTAGGGCCTCCCTGATGCCAGGACCCCAAGCGCGCGGCAAAAAGATGCCCCACGCTCTTGACAGCCGGAAACGCGTGTGCTAAGCGTAGAGGCGTACCCGCCTCCCCGAAGAGGGGCGAGTTTCCTCACTAACGTCGCCCGTTGGTGCACCTCTTTCTTGACGCGAAGGGAGGGACCAATGAAGGAATCTCAAGCGAAGGCACTGAGCGACGAACTTCTTAATCAGATTTATGCACTCCCGCAGGGCGAGAAAATCAAAGAGTGCATTCAGTGTGGCACGTGTTCGGCGTCGTGTCCTTCCAGCGCGGCGATGGAGTACAGTCCCCGCGAGATCATCGCGGCCTTGCGAGCGGGCATGCTGGACCGGGTGCTCAACGCGAACACGGTGTGGATGTGCGTGTCGTGCTATTCGTGCACGGTTCGTTGTCCGGCCGGGATTCCCTTCACCGACGCGATGTACGAGCTGAAGCGGCTGGAAGTCGACAAGGGTCTTTCGAAGGGCGCCAACGGCGCGGCGATGGCCACGGCGTTCGCCGAGACCGTGGACAAGTTCGGTCGCAACGTCGAGACCACTCTCCTGCGGCGCTATTTCCTCCGCACCAATCCGCTCAAGGCACTGCCGCAAATCCCCCTCGCGACGAGGCTCTTTTTCAAGGGCAGGTTGGACAACGTATATCGAATACTTTTTCCGCGCAGGGTGAGGGGGCTGAGGGGCCTGCGCAAAATGTTGGCCGCCATTGAGGAGAACGGGACGCAATGATCGACGCAACCTCTCAGGCCTACTCGTACTTCCCCGGATGTTCCCTGACGGCCACCAACCGGGCTTACGACATTTCCACCCGGCGCGTTGCCGAAGCGCTGGGCCTTGGCCTTGTAGAGTTGGAAGATTGGAACTGTTGCGGGGCCACGGCCTACTTGCCAATTCGGGAGAAACGTTCGTTTGTCCTTTCGGCGCGCAATTTGGCGATCGCCGAGAAGGAAGGCCTCGAGCTGGCTACCGTCTGCAACGCCTGCTACGTGGTGCTTCGCAAGGTCAACAAGTACATGTCGGAGGATCGCCAATTGAGCAAGGAGGTGCGTGGCGCGCTGAAGGTCGGCGGCATGGACTATCGTGGCACCGTTCGCGTCCGCCATTTCCTGGACATCGTGGTCAACGATGTGGGCCGGGAGCGAGTGAAGTCGCACGTGGAGCACGACCTGTCGGGGCTGAAAGTGGCGGGCTATTGTGGATGCCAGCTCACTCGCCCGTTCGACGACATCGATCACGCCGAGTACCCGCGAATCTTGGATCGGCTGATCGGGTGGCTGGGTGCCGAGGCGGTTCCGTTTCCCGTGGCGACCAAGTGTTGTGGTGGAATGATTATGACCACGAACGCGGAGACGGGACGAGCGCTAACCGGCAAAATACTCAAGGTGGCCAGGGACCGGGGCGCTGACTGCGTCGCCACCTGCTGCCCGCTGTGTCAAATGAACTTGGAGGCGTATCAGGAGAGAGTGACCGAGGCCGTGGGGGCCGATTGTCACATCCCAGTGCTTTATTTCACGCAGTTGATGGGAAGTGCCTTTGGCCTCGATCCCAAGAAGCTTGCCCTCCGGGACAGTCTCACCCCGGTGGAAGAGGTACTCACGGAGAAGGTGGGGAACCGATGAACGACGACCGACGAATCGGGGTCTACGTGTGCCATTGCGGGGCGAACATCGCGCGGAACGTCGATGTGGAGGCGGTGGCGGAACACGCCAGGAGCCTCTCGGGGGTGCAGGTCGCCAAGACGTACAAGTACATGTGCTCGGACCCGGGCCAGGAGATCGTCAAGCGGGACATCGCCGAGCACCAGCTCAACCGGGTGGTGGTCGCCTCCTGTTCGCCGCTGATGCACGAGAGAACGTTCCGGAACGCGTGCGAGGACGCCGGGTTGAACCGCTTCCTGTTCCAGATGGCGAATATCCGCGAGCATTGTTCCTGGGTTCACTCGGACCGCCGCGAGGCCACCGCGAAGGCGAAGCGGCTGGTTCGTGGAGCGGTTCGGCGCGTGTGGTGGCACGAAACGCTGGAGGAACGCGAGGTGCCGGTTCGCGACGAGACGCTCGTCGTCGGCGCGGGCATCGCCGGGATCGAGGCGGCGCTGCGGATCGCCGATTCCGGCAAGAAGGTTTACCTCGTGGAGCGGGAACCGTCCATCGGCGGACACATGGCCAAGTTCGACAAAACGTTTCCCACGCTCGACTGTGCCGCGTGCATCTTGACCCCCAAAATGGTCGAGGTCGGCGAACATCCGAACATCAAGCTGATGAGTTACTCGGAAATCGAGGAGGTTTCCGGCTACGTGGGCAACTTCGACGTGAAAGTAAAGCGAAAAGCGCGGTACATCGACGAGGGCAAATGCACCGGTTGCGGTCAGTGCGTGGACAGCTGCCTGGTTCGCAATGTTCCTTACCTGGAGCCCGTTGAGACGACGGAGCCGGAGCTCGACGAGGCGCGGCGCGAGGTCGTTGACCGGATCCTGGCCAAATACGAGGACAGCGTGGAGTGGCTCGTCCCTATCCTTCAGGATGTCAGCGCGGAGCTCAATTGGCTTTCGCCGCCGGTGTTGAAGAGGATTTCGGTAGCCCGAAACATTCCTCTCGGGCACGTGCTGCGGATTGCGACGTTTTACAGGTCTTTCAGTCTGGAACCTCGCGGCGAGCACGTGGTGAACGTCTGCATGGGAACGGCCTGCCACGTGAAGGGCGCTCCGAGAATCGTGGATAGGCTCGAACGCGAACTGGGCATCAAGGTGGGCGATACGACCTCCGACGGGAAGTTCACGCTTGAGACGGTTCGATGCGTCGGCTGCTGCGGGCTAGCGCCCGTGATGACGGTGGGAGAAACCTTCCACGGCAATCTGACGCCGACCAAAGCGGCCCGACTCGTCGATCAACTTGCCAAACAACCCGCAGGGCAATCGACTTAGGGAGGACACACCGTGCCAAAGCTGACCCCGGATGATCTGGCGAAGATCCGCCAGAGGTTGTCCAAATCGATGAATTTGCGCGAGGGTGCCGTGCGGGCGAAGATCACCGTTCACATGGGGACGTGTGGGATCGCGGCCGGATCGCGCGGAATCATGAAGGTTCTCATGGATCTGTTGGATGCCCGGGAAGAGCAGGACATTGTGCTGAGCACGTCGGGCTGCGCGGGGCTCTGCAGCCGGGAGCCGATGATGACGGTCGAACTGGAGGGACGTCCTCCTGTCAAGTACGTCGACCTGGACGAGGCGAAGGCCAGCAGGATATTTCGAGAGCACGTCCTCGCCGGAAACGTGGTCGAGGACTGTGCGCTGGCGCTGGGAAGCGAACGGATGGGGTAGGCACGTGAAAAAAGGGAGCCGCCACCGTGAAGTCTTACCGAATGCACCTCATGCTCTGTACCGGGACGGGATGCGTTTCCAACAGTGCATTTCGCGTCCGGCAGATCCTGGAAGAAGAATTGAAGTCGCATGATCTGCAGGATGAGATCGCGATCGTGCCGACCGGTTGCAACGGCTTCTGCGCTCAGGGACCCGTGATGGTGGTGGCGCCGGAGAACATTTTCTATCAGAAGCTCGCGGAAAAGGACATCCCTGAACTGGTCGAGCAACACTTCCTCAAGGGACGCCCCGTCGAACGATTGATGTTCACGCCGCCGGGCGACGAGAAGGCCATCCCCAAGATGGCCGACATTGGGTTCTTCGGCAAGCAACGATTGATCGCGTTGAAAAACCGCGGCATGGTCGACCCGGAGAGAATCGATGAAGCCATCGCCCGGGATGGCTATGCGGCGCTGGCCAAAGTGCTCGGTGGCATGAGGCCGGAGGAGGTGATCGAGGAAATCAAGAAATCAGGGCTGCGGGGCCGCGGCGGCGCCGGGTTTCCCACTGGACGGAAGTGGGAGAGTCGACGGAAAGCGGAAGGCGAACCCAAGTACGTGATATGCAATGCCGATGAGGGCGATCCCGGAGCCTTCATGGATCGGAGCATTATCGAGTCCGACCCGCATCTCGTTTTGGAAGGCATGATCATCGGTGCCTACGCGATCGGCGCCCACCAGGGGTACGTGTACGTGCGCAACGAGTACCCCTTGGCGGTGAAGCGCATGGAGCTGGCTATCCAACAGGCACGGGAATATGGGCTTGTGGGCGACGACATCCTGGTCAGCGGGTTCTCTTTCGACGTGGAGATTCGCCGCGGCGCGGGCGCGTTCGTGTGTGGCGAGACAACGGCGTTGGTCGCCGCCATCGAAGGAAGACCCCCCGAGCCGCGTCAGAGGCCGCCGCGGACCACGCTGCGCAACAAGCCGGTCAACATCAACAACGTTGAAACCTGGGCGACGGTGCCGACGATCCTCCTGCGCGGTGCCGAGTGGTTTTCGGGGATTGGCACCGAGAAAAGCAAGGGGACCAAGGTCTTCTCGTTGGTCGGAAAAGTGAAGAACACCGGCCTGGTCGAAGTGCCGATGGGAATCACGTTGCGCGAGATCGTCTTTGATATTGGTGGCGGGTTGATGGGCAACAAGGCGCTTAAGGCCGTCCAGACGGGAGGGCCTTCCGGAGGCTGTATACCAGCCGCCCTGCAGGATCTTCCCGTCGATTATGAAAAGCTTGCCGAAGCCGGGTCGATGATGGGGTCCGGTGGCCTGATCGTGATGGACGAGGATGATTGCATGGTCGACGTGGCCAGATACTTCCTGGAGTTCCTTTGCGACGAGTCGTGCGGAAAGTGTACGCCCTGCCGGGAGGGCGTGGCGGCGATGTGTGCGATCCTCACCAACATCTGCGAGGGCAAGGGGAAAGAAGGGGATTGCGACTTGCTCGAAGAGTTGTCGCAGGTGGTTCAGGACGCCTCGCTCTGCGGATTGGGGCAGTCGGCGCCCAATCCGGTGTTGAGCACGCTTCGCTATTTCCGTGATGAATACGAGGCCCATGTCCGGGACAAGTGCTGCCCGGCGGGCGTGTGCAAGGCGCTTTTTCACTACGAGATTGTCGAGGAGGCCTGTACGGCGTGTGGCGCGTGTCGGAAAGCGTGCCCGTGTGACGCCATCGAGGGCGAGAAGAACGTTCCCCACGAAATCGTGCTGGAAAAATGTATTACGTGCGGCGCGTGCTACGACGCGTGCCGGTTTGACGCCGTGAGGAAGTGTCCGGGCGGGAAACCCGTTCCGGTCAACGCGTGACGATGGAGCGCGAGCCGGAAAACCGCCGCCGCTCGGCTGCCAGAGCGGTCGCGGACGAGTGACCTGGTGAGACTGGTTGACGCCACGGAGGGGCCGCCACGTGTCACGGACCAGCTTTTCGGCCTGGAACTTCAATCAATGGCAGGTAGGATCGGCGCGATGACGTTGGAGGAGGTCAAAACCATCCTCGAAGCCGAGGTCGTCACGGGGGATAATCTGGAGGAAATCGCCGTGGCAATGGGGTGCGGGTCGGACTTGATGAGCGACGTCTTGGCGTTCACGAAGACCGGGGCGCTGCTGTTGACCGGATTGACAAACGCGCAGGTTGTTCGCACCAGTGACATGGCCGACGTGGTGGCAATCTGCTTCGTGCGGGGCAAGACGCCGCCGCCGGAAACCATCGAACTCGCCGAGCGACAGAACTTGCCCCTGTTGATGACCCGGCTGCCCATGTTCGAAGCCTGCGGCCGGCTGTACCGGGAAGGGTTGATGGGGTGTTCCGAGTACCATGGCTGAAACCGAAAGAGATACCTCGGTGAGCGGGGAAAAGAAGATTACGAAGACTCAGGAGATGATCTATGAGATGAAGGTCCGCGACGTGATGACGCGGGACGTTATCACCGTCGGCCCCAAAGAGCTCATGAGCAAGTTGCGAGGCATCTTGCGCCATAACCGGATCGCCGGGGTTCCGGTGGTCGACGGGCCGAAGCTGGTGGGTGTCATCAGCGTGGAAGACTTCATTGAGTGGTTGGCCGATCGCTGCGAGGACGGCCCCATCGAACAGAGGATGACTCGACGGCTTGAAACCGTCCACGATGACGACCCACTGGTCCTGGCCGTCAGCAAGTTGGAGCAAACCGGATTGGGAAGGCTTCTCGTGACCACCCGACATGACGCCAGGTTGGTGGGGATCCTCACGAAAGGAGACGTGATTGAAGGACTGCTCAAGAAACTGGAGGTCGACTACCAGGAGGAGGAACGGCATCGTTACCGAGCCACTCATATTTTCGAGGACGGCCAGGCGGAGAGCACGACGCTCATGTTTCAGTACCAGGTGAGGGGAAATGATTTCGAGCACGCCGGGGAGAGTTCAAGCCAGCTGAAAGGGACACTCAAGCGACTCGGCCTCCGACCGGACGTGGTCCGGCGAGTGACGATCGCCAGCTACGAAGCCGAAATGAACCAAGTCGTCTTCACCGAGGGCGGTACCATCCGGGCCCGCCTCCGGCCGAGGCGCCTCTTCCTCCAAGCCGAAGACGCCGGGCCGGGCATCGCCGACCTCCACAAGGCGCTCCAACCCGGCTACTCCACGGCCCCGGAATGGGTGCGGGAACTTGGCTTCGGGGCCGGGATGGGCTTGACCAACATCCAGAAAAGCAGTGATACGTTTGAAATCCAATCGGCGACCGGGAAGGGAACGCTCCTGACCGCCTCGTTTTTCACCGATGAGCAAGACCATGAGACTGGCTGATCTGGTCGAACCACTAGGCCTGGAAGCGAGATCGGCCCGCGAGGGACTGGATAGGAACATAACGGGAGGATACGCCAGCGACCTGTTGAGCGACGTGCTCGCCAATAGCCGTGAAGGGAACGTCTGGGTTACGCTCCAAATCCATCAAAACATCGTGGCCGTGGCGAGCCTGAAGGAACTGGCCGGGATCATCCTGGTGGGCGGGAGGGAGCCGGAGGAGGATACTGTTCAAAAGGCGGAAAGAGAAGGCATCCCGGTCTTGGTGAGCCGGCTGCCGGCGTTCGAGCTTGTCGGAAGACTCCATGGACTCGGAGTCCGGGGCGCCGGTGTCGAACGCGCGGCGGAGCGGGGCGGCCGCTGAGTCGGTCACGTCCCTTCCCCCCGTTCGGAACGGGAGTTCCGGGACGGGCAAATACAAGAGCCGCCGACGATGAGGGAGATTAAGGCAGATTTGCACATACATACCTGTCTTTCGCCGTGTGGGGAGCTTGAAATGTTGCCCACGGCGATCGTAAGACAGGCCATAATGTTCGGTTTGGACATGATTGCCATCTGCGATCACAATTCGGTCGAGAACGTTACCGCCGTGACACGGGCCGGCGAGCGGGAGTCGATTCGCGTGATCCCGGGGATCGAAGTGACCTCCCGCGAGGAAGTCCATGTTTTGGGGCTTTTCAGCCGCATCGAAGACGCCCTGGGCATGCAAGCCTTGGTGTACGATCGGCTGCCTGGGGAGAATAACGAGGAGGCATTCGGGCATCAAGCGGTCGTGGACCAACACGATCGCCTGCTGCGAGTGAACCCGCGGTTGCTCATCGGCGCGACGGCGTTGACGCTGGAGGAGGTGGTCGACGCCATCCACGATTTCGGCGGCTTGGCGATCGCGTCACACGTGGACCGAGAGAGCTTCGGGCTGATCGGTCAGCTCGGGTTTATCCCTGACGGGTTGAAGCTTGACGCTCTGGAAATTTCGCCCGGCGGGGCTTCAAACGGCTTGCGAGGCTTTCCGGTCGTCACGTCGTCCGATGCTCACTGCTTGGAGGACATCGGAAGAGGGGCCACGCTGTTTTGGGCCCAAGAGGGCAGTGTGGGGGAGATCGCGCGGGCGTTTCGTGGAGAAGAGGGGCGGAGGGCATGCGCCATTATGGAAGACCTGTCGCTGCATATTCTGGACATCGTGGAGAATTCGATCGCCGCCGCGGCGGGGCGGATCGAGATCGCGATCACCGAAGATACGCAGCGCGACGTCTTGTCCTTGGAAATCAGCGACGATGGCCGAGGCATGGACGTGGAGACGCGGAACCAGGCGCTTGATCCGTTCTACACGACGCGGACGACTCGCCGGGTCGGGCTCGGACTGCCTTTGCTGGCCCAGGCGGCTCGCGAAGCTGGTGGGCATGTCGATCTGGACTCGGAACCGGGCCGGGGCACGCGTATCAGGGCCGTGTTCCAGTTAAGCCACCCGGATCTCAAACCCTTGGGGGATATTCCCCGGACTCTGGAGACCATCCTGCATGGTCAAGCGGAAGTGGACCTTCGATTTGAGTACAAGAGAGATTCAGAACTCGTAGCCGAGCTGGGCAGCCGGCCGGATGAATGAGGAGTTCGCGAATGATCAGTCCGAACATGGTGAGCCTAACGATTGACGGCAAGAACGTTGAGGTGGAAGAAGGGGCGACGATCCTCGACGCCGCGCGAAAGGTGGGCATCGAGATTCCCACGCTGTGTCACCACCCGGCTCTAAAACCCTCCGGCGCCTGCCGTCTTTGCCTGGTGGAGATTGTTTTCTCGTGGGGGTCGCGGCTTCAGACGTCCTGTGTCTACCCGGCTCAAGAAGGTCTGGAAGTGAGGACCAACACGGAGCGAGTACGGCGGACCCGAAAAGTGATCATGGAATTGCTGCTGGCGCGATGTCCGGAGGTGGAATCGATCCGGCGGATGGCCAAAGAGATGGGAGTCGAAGAGACGCGTTTTCCCAAGAAGAACGAGGATTGCATTCTCTGCGGCTTATGTGCGAGGGTGTGCGAGGAGCGGATGGGAGTCGGGGCGATCAACTTCGCCAATCGCGGTACCAAGAAGAAGATTGCGCCGGCCTACGACCGGCAATCGCCCGTGTGCATGGCGTGCGGAGCCTGTACGGTGGTGTGTCCCACCGAGTGCATCGATTTGTCGACCGTTTCGCCGCGCCCGGCGAGGCCTATTGCGTCCGAGTTCGACGAGGGTCTGATGGGCCGGCCGAGCATCTTCATGCCGTTCGCGCAGGCGGTGCCTCACAAGCCGGTAATCGATAAGAACACGTGTGTTCGTCTCCAAACCGGTGATTGCGGTGCGTGCGAGGCGGTTTGCGATGCCAATGCGATCATGTTCGACCAGGAAGACACCATCGAGGAGATCGGCGTCGGCACGATCATCGTGGCCACCGGTTTCGAGCTGTTCGACGCCAGCCGGATTGCCCGCTACGGGTATGGACGCCTGAAGAACGTCATCAACGCGTTGGAGTTCGAGCGGATGAGCCATGCCAGCGGGCCCACTAGCGGCGAGGTGCTGACGGCCGAAGGGAAGGCCCCTCGGAGCGTTGCCATCATTCACTGCGTGGGCAGCCGGGACGAGAACTACCAGGAATACTGTTCTCGCGTCTGCTGCATGTACTCCCTGAAATTCGCTCACTTGGTGTTGGAGAAGACCGGGGCGGAGGTCTACAACTTCTACATCGACATGCGGACGCCGGGTAAGGGGTACGAGGAGTTTTATAAACGCCTCTTGCACGAAGGCGTCAACTTTGTCCGTGGCAAGTGCGCCGAGGTGACGGAGGTAGCCGAGTCGCCGGAGGAAGAGGGAAAGCTGATCGTGGTCGGCGAGGATACGCTGCTGGGGGTCACGCGGCGAGTTCCGGTGGACATGGTCATCCTGTCCGCCGGTCTGAAACCCCACGCCGACGTCGCCGAGGTCGCGCACAAGTTCTCGCTGAGCTGCGCCCAGGGGGAATTTTTCCTGGAAAAGCACCCCAAGCTGGCGCCGGTGGAGGCCGCCTCGGACGGGATTTACCTGGCCGGTGCCTGCCAGGGGCCCAAGGACATTCCGGACACGGTCGCCCAGGGCGCGGCCGCCGCCGCCTGCGCGCTGGCCCTGATGGACAAGGGGTCGATCACGCTGGAGCCGATTACCTCGTGGATCGATCCTGATCGGTGCAGCGGCTGCCAGACGTGCCTGGCCAGTTGCCCGTACGGGGCCATCGAATTCGACGAAGAGAAGAAGGTGTCCGTGGTGGTCGAGGAGTTGTGCAAGGGGTGCGGCACGTGCGTGGCGACTTGTCCCGCCGGGGTGGCCCAGCAGAAAAGCTTCGCCGACGCCCAAATCTACGCCGAACTGGACGGAATCCTCAGCTAATCTTCCGTGTGGAGAATGACTACGATGGCCGATGAGCAATTCGAGCCGACAATCGTTGGGTTTCTGTGCCGCTGGTGCTCTTACACGGGCGCGGACTTGGCCGGTACCAGCCGGATCCAATATCCCGCGAACGTGAGCTCAATCCGGGTGATGTGCTCCGGCCGGGTGGATCCGACGTTCGTGGTAAAGGCCCTCGCCGAGGGCGCCGATGGGGTGCTGATCGCCGGCTGCCACCCGGGCGATTGCCATTACCAGGAGGGCAATTACAAGGCCATGCGACGGTATCGGTTGCTTTTGAAACTCCTGGACCAATTCGGCATCGAACGGGAGCGAGTCCGTTTGGAGTGGGTCTCGGCGTCCGAGGGAGACAAGTTCGCCAGAGTGGTCAAAGAGCTGACCGAAACGGTGAGGGGCTTGGGCCCACTTGGCTGGTCGACGAACTGGGAGGACACCGACGGCCTCGCCGAAGCGCTGGAAGAGATGGTTCGTGAGCACGAGGAGGCGATGGAGGTCTTGCCATGACTGAACAGGTTTCGTCGGATACCGGCACCGCTGCCCCGAGCCAAACCAAGGGCAGACTGGCGCTTTATTGGGCGGCCTCCTGCGGGGGGTGTGAAATCGCCGTGTTGGCGGTCAACGAGAAGATCCTCGATATCGCCGCCGCCTTCGATATCGTGTTTTGGCCATGTGCCACGGACGGCAAAGTCCGCGACGTCGAAAAAATGCCCGATCAGAATATCGACGTCTGCTTGTTCAATGGAGCAATCCGCACCAGCGAACAGGAGTACATGGCTCGCCTGCTGCGGCGGAAGTCGAAGGTTCTGGTCGCCTTCGGGGCCTGCTCCCAGGAGGGAGGCATTCCGGGACTGGCCAACATGAACGATCGTGGGCAGGTGTTTGCCACCGCCTATCAGGACACGCCGTCGACCGAGAATCCGGACGGCGTATTCCCCCGGCATGAAACGCCGGTTCCCGAGGGATCTCTGCATCTGCCCATTTTCTATGACTCGGTCAAGACGCTCGATCAGACGGTTCCCGTCGACTACTACTTGCCCGGCTGCCCGCCCGAGGCCGATCGCATTTGGGACGCCGTCGCCGCCATACTCGAGGGCAAGCTCCCCGATCCGGGGTCCATCATCGGCGTCGATACGACCGTCTGCGAAGAATGTCCGCGAACCCGCACGGAGAAGAAGATCAAGGCGTTCAAGCGAACGTGGGAAGTGATCCCCGATCCAGAAACGTGCTTGTTGGAACAAGGCATCCTGTGTTGCGGCATTGCCACGCGGGCCGGATGTGGCGCCCGATGCCCGGAGGTCAACTCGCCCTGCATCGGCTGTTACGGTCCGACTGACGAGGTACACGATTTTGGCGCGCGCCTGATGAGCGCGTTGGCTTCGGTGATCGATTCCAACGATCCCGATGAGGTGGACAGGATTATTGAGGAAGGCATCCCGGATCCCGTCGGCAGCTTCTATCGATTCAGCTTGGCACACAGTGCGCTGCGTCGCGCGAGGCTCGCGGGTGACGGCAAGAGTGGCTAGGCAATCAGGCGAGGCCAACGCTCCGTAACCAGAAGAGATCGGACCATGAAACGAATTTCCATAGATCCCATCACCCGCTTGGAAGGCCACGGCAAGATCGACATCTTCCTCGACGAGCAGGGAAACGTCGCCAACGCCTATTTGCAGATCCCCGAGCTTCGGGGCTTCGAGCGGTTCTGCTTGGGACGCCCTGCTGAAGAGATGCCCAACTTGACCAACCGGATCTGTGGCGTGTGTCCTGAAGCGCATCACATGGCGTCCACGAAAGCCCTGGATGCCGTATTCCACGTCGAGCCACCGCCGGCGGCCAAGAAGCTTCGGGAGCTGTTCTACAGCATCTTCTATGCCACCGACCACACGACCCATTTCTACGCCCTGGCCGGTCCCGATTTCGTGGTCGGGCCCGACGCGCCGCCCGCCGAGCGAAACATCCTCGGGGTCGTCGCCAAGGTGGGCATGGATGTGGCGGGGAAGGTGCTGAAAATGCGCCGTGACGGGCACGATATGCTGGAGTTGATGGGGGGGCGCAAGGTCCATCCCAACTGGGGCTTGCCCGGCGGCGTGAGTCGGGGCATCAACGAGGAGCAGCGTCGGGAGATCGAGGCCCGGGGCCGCGAGGCGATCGAGTTCGCCCAGTTCTCGCTGAAGGTTTTTGAAGACGTGGTGCTCAAAGACACCAAGTACAAGTTCGTCGAGATCATCACCAGCGACGCGTACACCCACAAGACGTACAATATGGGCACGGTCGACGAAAACAATTGCGTCAACTTCTACGATGGAAAGATCCGCGTCACCGCCCCGGACGGCTCTGAGCACGCCAAGTACGACGCCGTCAACTATCGCGACCACGTGGCGGAGCGGGTGGAGCCGTGGTCCTATTTGAAATTCCCCTACCTGAAGAACGTCGGCTGGAAGGGCTTCGTCGACGGGATGGACTCCGGCGTTTACAAGTGCACGCCGCTCTCGCGGCTCAACGCCGCCGACGGCATGGCCACCCCCTTGGCCCAGGCCGAGTACGCGAAAATGTACGAAACGCTTGGCGGCAAGCCCGTCCACCATACGCTGGCCACCCATTGGGCGCGGCTGGTGGAGCTTCTCCATGCGGCGGAGCGTTGGGTCGAATTGGCCACGGATCCCGAGATCACGAGCACAGAGTACCGGGTGCTCCCCACGGAAACGCCGACCGAGGGCGTTGGCTGCGTCGAGGCGCCGCGAGGCACGCTGACACACCACTATCGGACCGACGAACGTGGCTTGCTGACCAAGGCGAACCTGATCGTGGGCACCACGAACAACAACGCCCCCATCTGCATGTCCGTCAAGAAGGCGGCCCAGGGGCTGATCAAGGGCGGCGAGATCAAGGAGAGCCTGCTGAACATGGTCGAGATGGCCTTCCGGGCCTACGACCCCTGCTTCGGGTGCGCCACGCACAACCTTCCCGGCCAAATGCCCTTGATTGTGAAGGTCCGCGACGCCCAGGGCGGCGTGCTGCGGGAATTGTCGCAGTACATGGAGTAAATGACCGAGCATGGACAAAAAATGTCCCTCGTAGTCTGCATCTTCCAGACGGCTAATGACTGGCTGGGCAGTCCCGACCAGTTCAGCAAGTTCCTTCTGTGTCAAACCAGCATTATTGCGAAGGTCATGGATCATGCGAGAAACTTGAACGTTCACCCGCTCGGTCTCGATAGAAGCTCGCCGTCCGGGATCATCCTTCACATGCCGATTGCGAAGGATCTGGACGGCATCGCTCGTCTGCAGTCGTTCACGGGTGCCGCTACATGACCTGGACACGCAAGGCCCGCATGGATGCCACGGGCTTGTCCCGTGGTGGTTCACGCTCGCCGCTACAAACCGGCCAGACACACCACGCCTGCCCGTCGGTCGCGTGGAACGTAACGGACCACGGGACAAGCCCGTGGCATTTGCACCTCGAAAAGCCTTTCCTCAATATGTGCAACGGAGGTGCGAACACCAAGTTGCAGTGGCCCCACTCAGAACGGCAAACGACGTCCAGGCCGTTGCCAATCGACCGGGTCATTTTCGCTTGAGGAATCCGCCTGGACAAAACGTGAGGAGATACCGCTCTCGCGAGCTATCGGCCTCGAATTCCGCGTGCTGGCTGCGAAGAAACTCCGCGACGGCTTTGCCCGGACCGGCTTCGGATTCATAGCCGGGGCATTGCGCGTAACGATCGATCCATTCTTCCTTCTGGTCGATGACCGTGTCCTGCACGATGATATAACTTCCCGAGGGATTTCAGGGTGTCTGGGAACGCATTTATCCGACGGTTGGCGACTTTAGTAGCAGAGGTACTTTGGCGTGAGAACGGATTCGGATTGCGACGAACGACGCTGCTGACCGGCCGCCAAACAGCGTACCCCTCGATTTCAACCGGATCGGCCGTTCCGGTCCAGCGACTGGTTATCGCCAGATGCTTCGTTAACGCGTTCAATTGATCGACGCAAGAAGGTTGTGAACCTGGCCAGTCCAATGACGGCATTACCGCCGACGAGAGCCACCCACGCGAAGGCACAAAACGCCGCCACAAGCGAAGGAGGGAACGTACCAGCCCCCTCGGGAAGCGGAAGGAAAAACATCAGGCAGCCCAAGAATCCTACGAGCAGCGTGACAGTGATCATTAGTTGCGCAAAGCTGAGGCGATAATGCACAACTCTGGCGGCCGTATCGATGTGAAGTTCACCAGCCCCAAACGGGACCAGGACATTCCACCTGTCGACGAACCGGAACAAACCACCGCGAAAGAGCACACGATTGCCATCCACCGTGACACGTCGAGCGTGCACACCGCGTAGACACTCCGCCAGATGCGCAGCCAATCGTGACGTTTCCATTGCAACGTCGTACTGGATCGTGCCAGAATACATGGGCGATAACGGCGGCGATAACCGAGTTGCGGCGGTTGATTTACCATTACAAAAACGCCAAATGTCGCGACTTCGATTCATCGCATTGTTCTGCGGCTCCCACTATGTAAATCCCATCGGCTTGACGGCATCGCGAACGCTTGCCTTACTGTCATCATAGCAATACTCGATTTCAGTTCGTCCGGCGCGGACATGAATCCAGGGAGTAACATCTGTCCCTTTCCAGTCCGCATCAAGTGGGAACAAACTCAGATCCTTGAATCCGATTGACCAGCGAGGCTGTGCCGTCCAATTGGTAAATGTAACAAACCTTCTCCCGTCTTCCAAATCAATCGCGAGTTCGGGCAATCTGCCTACGAGCTGGATAATATTCACGGCAATACCAACCAGCGTTGCGATTTGCTTGTCAATACGAGCAGTTGAGAAGCCGCTGCCGACCTGTAGTGACCGCGGTCTTTCGAGACGCCAATCCGCTTCGACCATAATACTGATTTGGCCAGCGGGACTATTAGCGCGGCGTTCCTTCGATAATCGTCCTAGTTCTAGGAATACGCATGGGTCAACGCTCCTCCATCCGTGTGCAATCTTCAGCCCCTCACACGCCGATAGCAGCTTGTTGCAGTCTGCATTGTTCAAGGGCTGGTAGCATGTCGCCATCGTGTTTATCCAATACAGAACAGTATTATTAACCCACGCAGTGGGGGGAGTAACGGGGGATACCCCGCTGGCAGCGGAGGATATCGAAAATACTCCCCGTTAGCCGTATTCGTCAAGTAGGCGGGCGGAACCCTCGAAAATGGCCCGTTTCGTTCCAATCAGGCTCGGCTCGCGGGTCCGGGCCAGGTTTTCCGTGCGCACGCCTCCACTTTTAGGGGCCCAGCGGACTCTGGCTAGCGCGTTTAACCGAAATCCCGGAGTGCCGATCGGCGATCAGGTATCCATTGCTGGCCTCTAGCCACCGATTGGCATGGAGGGATGCGCGCTGGGGCGACGGCATTCCGCGCCGCCTTCCCCGGTTTCCAACCCCTGCTCTGGCCCCGCCATGCGGTTGCAAGATCCCGTAACCTCGC
>JBNJEM010000042.1:0-23620 GCA_051745935.1 Planctomycetota bacterium | reverse complement strand
GCGTTTAAACGTCGAAGCGGTGACGCTGCCACGGGCTGACCTACCAACTGAGGAGCACTTTCATTCCCTGCTGCGCGGCCTTCCGTGGCCGCCGACGGGAAACCAAGGGGAGAGCATCGTCAGCGTCGGCTTCACCAGCTGTCTGCGGCACGAAGGCGTCACTCGATGTGTCGTGCAGACGGCCGTTGCGGCCGCGTCATGTGACCAGGGGCGTGTTTTGGTCGTGGATGCCAATCTGCATGCCCCGTCGCTCGACCGGTTGGTCAACATCGACCGCGCCCCCGGATTCACGGACGTATTGCTGGAAGAGTGTGAGTTACGAGAGGCAGTTTCCTCTGTGTACCAGAATCTCGATGTGATGAGCGCGGGTCGCGTTGACCGCGACCCCGCGTCGATTTACGGGGCGGGTCGGCGGCTTCACGACGTGTTCTCCAAGCTGGAAGAGGAATACTCCCTGCTGCTGGTTGATCTTCCGCCGATCGGAACCTCCAACGTGACGTGGCCGCTGTTACAGACGTTAGACGGAATCGTGCTGGTTGTGGAAGCCGAGAGAGTGGATTGGACCATGGGGACACGCGTGCGGGACCGGATGCGACAAGCCGGCGTGAACCTGTTGGGCGCGGTGGTGAATCACCGCCGCCGCCCGGGTCCGAAATGGTGCCGATGAGCCGCAATCGCGCGGCAAGAATCGCGAAACGTGTCATCTGAATAATCAGGTTGCGTCACTAAGGGAGAGGGGAAACAATTTCCGCGTGACGTCTTGTATGGCCGTCGAACAAAAGAGGGGTATCGGGCGCACCCGGCGGGTTGGACGTTTAGGGCTGTATAAACAGAGCGCTTACAGCCCGTAACGAAACCCGGCTTCCGCTTCCAAGGATCCCTGGATAACAGCGGAGCTACACGGTTTTGTTGTGGGGTCTTGGTTTCCAAACCCGCCTCCGCCGGCACGGGGCCGGCGAGGAGACGACCGGTGGGGTGAAGGTCAAATCCCGAAGTCGTTTTTTGCCACGTTGCCAAATGTGGACCGTCTTTTCATCGTTGTGCCTCAAATGGTTGAACGGTGGTTGAACGGATCCGTAACTATTTCGTTGTTGTGTTAATATTTTGCATACGAGTAGCGCAACAATGAGCTACACCTCGCAAGTCGAACCGTTACCTCACCCGAAAACAGTTTTCTGTACGGCTGATTGTCATGTCGCCAACTGGTTCCATTCCAATCCCGGCCGATTCCAGCGGGTATTGCGATACGAGCGTTTGCGGTCGGACCGAAGCCGGCTCGCCTTTTCGTTAATTGTGCTGTCATTTGACGAGGACGAGCCGTTGTGGGCAGGTCCCCCGGTCATAAGAACAGTCATGGACCGGATTCGCAGTACGGATCGGGCGGGCGTTCTGCCGGACGGTCGGCTTGGTATCATAGCGCCGTATACCCCGGAAGCGAATGCGAGGGTTTTGGCGGAGGACCTCGTGGCGCGACTTTCATCCGAGAAGCATCCGCCGGCTGTTGAGATCCACGAATATACTCCGACCGCGAAGAGTGAAACGCCTGAAGCTGGGCTGATTGAACGCTGGACGACTGAATGCGGTTCGGCTTGGGACGGAAACGGCCGCGATGGTAATGCCCGGAATCTGCTCGACCCAATTGAAAGCGCGACGGCGCGACCAACGCCGAAATGGAAGCGGATTCTCGATGTCATGGGTTCGGTAACAGGCTTGCTTCTTCTGTCTCCGTTGTTCCTGATAGTAAGTGTGGCCATTAAATGCACATCGAAAGGCCCCATCATATTTCCACAGCTGCGAACGGGCGTGGAAGGCAGGCCGTTTTGGATTTACAAGTTTCGCACCATGGTTGATCACGCGGAAGAGCAGAAGCAATTCCTGTTACAGTTTAACGAGCAGGACGGGCCCGCTTTCAAGATCAAATGCGATCCGCGCACCACCAGAGTGGGTCATTTTTTGCGACGGACCACCATTGATGAGTTGCCTCAACTGTGGAACGTACTCCGGGGCGACATGTCGCTGGTCGGCCCGCGTCCATTGCCGTGTGACGAGTTGGATGCGTGCGCGGGATGGCAACGCCGTCGATTGTCCGTCAAACCCGGACTCACCTGTACCTGGCAAGTGCAGCGGAACCGGAATGACATCCATTTCGACGATTGGATGCGGATGGACTTGCACTATATTGAGAGGATGAGCCCGGGGATGGATTTCGCCGTGCTCCTTCTTACGCTCAGGGCGGTGCTCCTCAACCCAATTATCGATCATTAAGGCGGAGGCCATGTGCGTGGGAGTGACACGCCGCCTTGATCCGAGGTAGCAAGTGGCGAGAAAATCGGTGATGCGAAGAAGGCCTCTGGAAGAGATCATTTGTTCCCAGCTGAGCTTGTCGTGGTGGATGCAGGTTCGGGAACCAAAACGAGCATGGAAGTGATCCATTTGCCGTTCGCCGTTTCGCTGTGTTAGCACGTGCATGTTCCGCAACCTGGCTTTCCCCATGTTCAGATTGTTCTCTCCTGTGTTCGAACGTGTTGGTCGGCTGCACACGTGCCAGTCGCCGCGATTGAAGCGACACTGGCAGGGCGTTTTTTCGCTTGCGGATCAGGCCATTGTCAGTGGCATGAGTTTTACAACGACCGTGCTACTTGGGCGCTGGTGCGGCGCCGGTGAACTTGGAGCATATGCGCTGGCGTTCACGATATGGATATTCGCACTCAACGCGCAGATGTCATTGATTTCAATCCCTTACACGAACCAATGGAGATGGGTACCCCAAAAGGATCGGCGTGCCTTCGCGGGGTGCGCGCTCCTCGAACACGGTTTGCTGGCCATATTGGGGACATTATTGCTGTTGGCCGTCGTTGTCGTTCTCAGGTTTTCCGGAGTCGGCAACAATTTCGCACGGGTTCTTCCGCCATTGGCACTCGTTTTGCCGATGCTCCTCGCGCGCGAATTCGTTCGGCGGTTCGCCTTCGCCCATCTTCACATGCGCACAGCCATGTGCCTGGACTTCGCGGTAGCTCTGTTTCAGTTTAGTGGACTCGTATTCTTGCGCTGGACGGGACATCTGTCAGCGCGAACTGCACTTGTCGCACTCGGGATCGGGGCTGGTGCCGGCAGCGGCCTAATGCTTGTCGTGCTGCGCCGGTCGTTCTCAATCCGTTGGGGCATGCTCCGAGATTCAATGAGCAAGCACTGGAGATTCGGCCGTTGGGTATTCGCGAGCGTGAGTGTAACGGTCATTCAAGGATACTCGATCCACTGGTGTTTAGCGGCCTTCCAGGGGTCGCTGCAGACCGGCGTGTTCGCGGCGTGTCTAGCCGTAGTTCAAATCTCCAATCCACTTTGGCTCGGAATTGGCAATCTTTTGGAACCACGTCTCGCGAAGACACTCGCTGAACTCGGGCTCGTCACGTTGCGTCGTTCCGTCGTGCACGTCACGATCGCCCTGTCTGGATTGGCGGCCATATTTGTTGTTGTGCTGGTCGTGCAGGGAGACACGCTGGTAGAGCTTCTATATAACCAGAGCGAATACAACGGACACACCCACTTGATTACGGTTCTAGCGTTCGTTGTCAGTATTGGTGCTCTGGATGGTGGTATCAATCATGGGCTTCGCGCCATGGATCGTCCCGATTTCAGCTTTCGGGCCTCCGTGCTGGCGCTGATTGTAACTTTGGTGAGCGGTCTGTTTCTGGTCCCCCATTACGGTATTGTGGGTGGTGCTTATGCGATGTTAGCGGCCGAAATATGTGGTGTTGGCACTCGCATCGGCGCGTTCTTTTATCTGACCTCACCGCGGCGACCAAGGATCGCGGCGGTGAACCCTATTGGTGAAGTCGGAGGTCCCGCCTAACCGGGAGGCCACCAACAAGTGCGTGCGCTCAACTTCGGGCACGCTGGAGCTTGTTTCATGAATGTGGTTACCGTGTTGCCACGCTTTTGGGAGAGCGTGTGCGGCATTAGACACTCTGGCCGCGCGGGAGGCTTGGAGCCGAGGATCGATCGAACAGTTTCAGCTCGATCGCATCAATTCGCTCTGGGGTCACGCGATTACACACGTTCCCTACTACCGGGAATTGTCCCGAACGCGATCGATTCCGCCTCAATTCAACAGCCTCCGAGAGTTTTCGTCACTGGTCCCCATTTTGCCCAAATCCGTGGTGCGTGCCAGACCAAACCGTTTTCTTTCCAATCGTCCCAAACGCGGCGAATGGGCGTACACTGGAGGCTCAACCGGGATTCCCACGACAGTATTTCGCTCGCATGAAGCACACCAGAGCATGTTGAGGTCACGCTATCGGTTCCATCAAATGTGGGATGTCGATATTTTTGATCGATGGGTATTCCTCTGGGGACACGGCGCTTCCTTCGCTCCTGGCTGGAGAGGGTTTAAGAGCCGGTTGCTGCAGCCTATTGAAGATCGCTTGCGCCACCGTAAGCGTTTTTCGGCGTATAACCTGGGCCGCGACGACTTGCGTCGCTACCTCGACCACATCGCTTCCTTCAGACCGGCTGCGATCTACGCGTACAGCACAGCCGGTCACCTGTTGGCTCTGGAGGCAAAAGAATCAGGCTTCCAGTGCAACTCGCTCACAATCGTCATTCTGACTGCTGAAGCGGTTCTCGACTGCATCGTTCGCTCAGTTGAAAATACCTTCAACGTGCCCGCCGTGGCGGAGTATGGATCAATTGAATGTGGGTTTTTGGCAGGTGAGTGGCCAGACCGCACGTTGCGGATACGCGAGGATGAGGTCTATCTCGAATCCATCCCCGTGGCCAATGGTCGCTACGATATCATCGTCACCGTCCTTGGAAATCGTTCTTTTCCCCTGTTACGTCACAAAATTGACGACATATCCGACGCGCCGATCGCATATCCGGATCAAGGGTTTGCAATCCTGCACAACGTTGCCGGCCGCAGCATTGACCTAGTACAAACTCGTGTAGGCAGACAATTGCACGGTATGAGTTTCGAGGACATTCTAGAGGAATACTCCGCCTTTCGCCGCTGGCGTGTTCATCAGGATGTGACCGGCTCAATTCCCGTGTTGATCGAGGCCTCGCGCACGATCAGCCCGCGTGTATTGACCAGACTCCAGCAGCAATTGCGGAAACTCGTCGAGGGCTATGACATGCAAGCCCAACAAGTGGACCAGCTTCCGCCGCCACCTGCCGGGAAACACCGTGCAATCATCTCGGATCTCACTGCGAACATCGCCTCGCAGCGCCCTTGGTACACAATGCCGTCGACCCGCGCTGACCCCAGCGGTTGCTTGCCCACGGACTGCGGGCGCTGGAGTCTGAGGGCGTAACATGCGCGCACCGTACGCGTGCTTGGCGTGAGCGTCTGACAGGAGTGACGCATTCCCCTGCGGCCTCTCTATTTGGTTGGCGGTCCTGCCGCCCAAGGTAGCGTGAAAGACACGTCCAATACCTCGCAAAGAAGCCATATAGGTCTACTGCCATCCCTGGACTTTTGAAAGTGGAATCCAGGTGCGCTTGCGGGCTGTAAACGCTATCCTTGTAAACCAAGACAATCCGCACTGTCAACAACCACTCTATCGGCCCGCTTCACACGCCTGAACAGATACCATCTCTTTACTCACTCGTCTGCGGCAATTCTATAAAGACCGTACAGGAATGTCAGTGTCGAGCACACCTGCCAATTCGCCCCATCTTGCAGCCGACAACTATGCGTCCTCGAAGTGGTCACTGCGGTACTTTCACGTGTACATCTGTTGTTTGCTCACGCTTGCCTGCCCCGCGGATAAGCTTCACTACCTGCTGCCGGTCATCTATTTGGCTGCAATTTTCTTTACGAATCGCGATTACGTGTTCATCCGTGTTGTGACAGTGTCCGGGATTGTGCTGTGCATTACCGCATTGTCTCTGTTAATTGACTGCTTTCGAGGCCACGAGGTCAACCTCCCCGGGGCTGTCATAGCCGTTATCGGATATTCTTTTCTGTTCATCGCCTTGGCAGAGCGACCCGACATTCGGATGAGTGACCGGGACTACCAGAACATCGTCGCACTCACGGCGTGGTTTGTCATCATCCAGTCGCTCATCGGATTCGTACAGTTCGGACTCAGTGGTGGTGAGTCGGATGCGGTAGCGGGCACTTTTGGAATTTTGGATTTCCGGCAGGGGCAGTATACCTTCGGGCAGGTCTTCTGCTCGTTGTGTCTGTCCGGCATGGTGCTGTTTCTCTTACTCGAATATAGACGTCCCTTGGCGGCGGTGGCCATCACCGCGGGGCTGCTCGCCTTTATCTTGGCGCAGGCTACGCACCAAATCGGACTCTACATTATCGCAATCGGGACGGTTGTGATGCTGCAATATCGCAGTCTCAAGTCCTTTGCATTCACCGTGACTTTGGCAGCTGTCATCCTGCTCCTTGTTCTGTACATTTATCCCGGCACGATCGATGACGGAATTGGCTGGTACCGAAAGACGTTCCAGATGTCAAAGTCGCCCAAACTGATAATCTTGGAAGATACCGGAAAGGTGGTCCGCGACATCAAAAATGTCCTTTTGGGGACCGGCATTGGTCAATTCACGAGCCGGGGCGCGTTAATCACGACGGGAAGCTATATTTCAGTCGACC
This sequence comes from Planctomycetota bacterium, assembly GCA_051745935.1. GTDB lineage: Bacteria > Planctomycetota > Planctomycetia > Pirellulales > Pirellulaceae > JBNJEM01. Next base: position 17,016 of record JBNJEM010000042.1, on the reverse strand, counting down.
TGCCGGACCTCTTCGTCGCCACGTCAGACTATTACGACAATCATGTCCAGTCCGCGATGCGGATCTACGAGGAGGTCGGCGAGGGAAGTGCGATCTCGAAACCCTATTTTTCCCTATTGACCATTCCTGTCGAGTACGGTGTGATTCAAGCGTCTTTGATCGCGTTGTTTTTGGCCATGCACTTCCGTCTTAACCTGCGATTGTCTCGTAGTCCTCACCCGCAGGTCGCGGCAACGGGAGTGTTTGCAAATATTGGGGTCCTCTATCTAGTCTTGCTGTGCATGGTGGAAAACTACGCGGAGTTTTGTCACGCGTTGCTTGTTCCCTTCGCGCTTTATTTGGTAGCTGTGTCGCGCGCCATACAGACGCAGACCAGTGGGAAAGAAGGCACGTCGGATCGGCCACGCACCATGGACGAGACGAGAACGGTGGACGCGCCATGAACGCAGCTCTTCGGCCGTCGATACGACAGGTCCACGGTATTCTAATATGAAAGTGCTACTGTGCCATAACTACTACCAGCAACCTGGTGGCGAAGATCGTTCTTTCGCCGCGGAGGCGGACCTGTTTGAATCGCGTGGGCACGAGGTCGTACGCTTCACGTTGCACAATGATGCAATCAACCGCATGCAGCATCGAGAAGTTGCATGGAAGACCGTGTGGAACAGGGACGTGTACAAACGGATACAAGCCGTAATTCGCCGTGAACGCCCCTCGGTCATGCATTGCATTAACACATTTCCACTCATTTCGCCGGCGTGTTATTACGCCGCTCGGCGGGAGGGGGTGGCAGTAGTCCAGTCTCTGCGCAATTATCGGCTGCTCTGCCCCGGCGCGACCTGCCTTCGTCAGGGGCGGATCTGCGAGGACTGTGTTTCTAAACCATTCGCTTGGCCAGCGGTTCGGCATGGCTGTTATCGACACAGCCGAGCAGGGAGTGCGGTAGTTGCAACCATGTTGACTTTTCATCGATGGAGGCGAACATGGTCCCACGCCGTCAATGTGTATTATGCCTTGACCCACTTCTCGCGCGACCGCTTCATCGCTGGCGGCCTTCCAGCGGATAAGGTTGTGGTAAAGCCAAATTTCCTTTCCGCCGACCCTGGTTTGGGAACGGGCACCGGGGGGTACGCCCTCTTTGTTGGCCGCCTGTCCCACGAAAAGGGGGTGGACACCTTGCTGTCGGCGTGGGCGCGGATGGCTTCACCGTGTCCACTGAAGATTGTCGGTGATGGGCCGTTGGCCGACCGCGTGCGTGCGGCGGCGTCAAGCGACTCTAGAATCACCTGGCTGGGATACCGCGAACCATCGGAAGTGTCGGATTTGATGGGCCACGCGGCCTGTCTGGTTGTCAGTTCCATTTGGTATGAAGGATTCCCGCGCACCATGCTCGAAGCCTTTGCACGCGGAACGCCCGTCATTGGAGCGAAGCTCGGATCGATTGGCGAAATCATCGCTCATAACCAGACAGGATTTCATTTCAACCCCGGAGATCCCCGGGACCTAGCCGCCAAGGTTCAGCAGCTAATGATGAATCGGTCACAGCGGAAGAGGATGCGGCGTGAAGCACGTCGGGCGTTTGAGCGGACTTACACGGCCGACGTGAATTATACCCTCACGCGTTCCCTCTACGAACGGGCGATCGGCGCAGCCACCGGTCGAAGGCCATCCGCTCCGCCCGGCCATGAGTAGCCGAACGCCCTGTCCGCAAAACGCTTCATGTCTGGGTGGTCGCTTCACCTTATTGAATCCTCGCGTGCTAATGGATCATTCACGAACGATTTCCATAAGCCAAGGAATGAGCTGACGCACATGCGAAACCCGAAAAATCACGTACAGGCTGTAGCCGGCAAACGTTACTACCGCCGACGCAAGGTCGATGGAGGGTTTTCGGGGGTGGATAGTTCTGCCCGTAATTGCCAAACCCAATACCATCGGCACAAAGCCGACGGGTAGAATCGGAGACTGGTAAACGCCGAAGCTATTTCTAAACCATGCCTAAGCACGATCTGTTCCCTGTCGACCCACATGGGCAGCTGATGCACGTTAAGTGGGCCGCGATAGAACAATGCCGTACACCCTTTCGTTTACTTTGAGGGCTCCGTTCATGAACGACGCTCGAGACAACCAGCTTGACTGCGGTGTCGCGTGGCCCCAAAAGGTCACTTTGTTCGGGGCAAAATACACGCCGACAACGTATGCCCAAGCGACGCGAGTCATCATCGCTGCGGCCGGGCAGTCGGTTTCCGGAGCGATTTCCTGCCACGCCGTCCACGCATTGGTCACATTCACTTCAAATTCGCAGATGCGAGACATCATCAACTGTTTCGATATGGTGCTACCGGACGGGCAGCCGGTAAGATGGGCCATGAACGTGCTGTATGGCACACGCCTACGGGAACGCATATACGGCCCGGAACTAATGACACGCGTATGCCGGCAGGCCGCTGAAAACGGCCTTCCCGTCTACCTTTATGGAGGAAGTCCCTCCGTTAGTGAGCAATTGCCACGGCAACTGCAACGCATGTACCCGCGGCTGACCATCGCTGGTTCGGAATCGCCTCCCTACCGTGAATTGTCGAACGCGGAAATGGACCGTGTAGTGGATCGGATCAATGGCAGTGGGGCCCGCATCGTGTTCGTTGGTCTAGGTTGTCCCAAACAAGATCTTTTCGTTCACCGAACAAGACACCGGATCAAGGCAGTCCAGATTTGCGTGGGCGCCGCATTCGATCTGCACGGTGCCGAAAATCGGATGGCGCCCACCTGGATGCAGCGTTACGGGTTGGAATGGTCATATCGCCTCTACAAAGAGCCACGAAGATTATGGAAACGATATCTTGTTACCAACACCGTTTATGCGGCAAAACTCGCGATTGCGCTATTACGGGTACCAACGGTGACGCGGCAACGAGAGCTGTGGGATGGGGTCATGAGGGATAGGGATACGGAGGCAGTACGTGATTGTGTGGAAGAGTAGCCTGCCGCCTCGATAATGACTGCCAGCAGGAGGCTCATCCTCGGCGGACACGTGAGAAACGCTGCAACGCGGTGACTGTTTTCGGCAGATCCCGAGATCCATTATCGCCACCCACTTACGACCACCTTTGGGGTTGACCTTATGGCCAGAGCTTGCCGGGGATGCAAGCGGAATGCATGTTGAAACGCTTATACCGATGCAGGCCCGTGCGTTCCGCGCGGCCGATTTCAAGACTTTTTGGCCAGAAGAACCGAATTTCACGCGGCTACATACCTACAAAAAGCTAAAGTTGTGGTAGCAACCGGGGTGCCCGAGCAGAACCGATTTAGATCGCGAGAAGCCCCACACGGTAACGCCGTGAACGATTTCGAATGGGTCCCAAAACACAGACGCAATAGCACCTCGCTGGTTGTGCTAGCACCGTTGCCAGTCTGCAACCAGGACAGGAAACAACGGAGATCCAGCGAAACCCCGTGAAAATATCGTTCACGGCGTTGCCCACAAGGGCGAGCGGGGCAGCATCCGCTGGAAGAATTCACGGCGATGTGAACCCGTGGCCGCGCGCACTCTGCCCTGGCCCTCGCAATACTCAAATTCCGTGAGTAGCGAGAAACCGCTGGGCTGTATTTTGCTTCAGGTGACAAGAGAAACACGTGTCTTGTCGCTAGTTCTCATTGTCGAATTCGAGGGCATGCTAAAATGTCGCGGGAAGTCCGACCCGATCGATCACACAAGCACGCCCGGCTGCGGAACCTTGCCTATCGTGCCGGCACCGGTGTATTGAAGTTGTTGGCGGTGGTACGCAGCACCTCAACCGGCTGGCCATCATTCAGTAAGCTCATGGCGGGACTCTTTATCGCGGCCGGCCTGGGCTTGGTGTTCACTCTTACGGTCGTTACGGCTCCTACGGCGCTCGCTTTGACCGCCGAAAACGGACCGATTGAAAACATGACAGCGGCCGCTTTTGCTCTGAGCGCATTGTTTTGTGCCATTGGTGCCTACCGCGTGGCAGCACCCCAGCGGTATTACTGCCTGGCTTGGGCGATTTTGTGTTTCGTGTTTCTGGGAGAAGAAATCAGTTGGGGGCAGCATTGGTTCCATTACCCGACGCCGGAATTCCTGTCCAGCAACTCGCAAGGTGAAGCGAACTTTCACAATCTACCCTGCGTCACGCCGCGAGTGGTTGACGGGCCATGCGACCTAATAACCAGCCAAGGGGCGTTCTATGCCGGATTTGGCCTCTATTTCCTGGCTTTCCCCGCGGCGACGCTCGGCAGCCGACGAGCGCGCCGTTGGGCTCAGCGACTCGCTTTCCCGACCATTCCGATCGCTATGCTGACGGCCATCTGGATCCCAATCGGTGTTTCCTTCTTACTAGCGATACTGACAGAATTCGGGCCGCGGCGAGAGTCGCTCACTGAAACACGTGAGTTCCTGTGCGCGGCGTCCATCCTGGCATATACGTTGTTACTCGCGCGCTCGGGCCACCAGGCTGATTCGCTGGCAATGAAGACCGCCGAATAATGGTATGCGGGAGGTCGGCATGGATCACACCAACCGTACGACCTACAAAGGATACATCGCTGTTTGCGATTAATCAGAGCGTAATATCATGTCTCACATAAACCACGGTACAGCGCCGCGCGTAAGCATCGGTTTACCTGTCCATAATGGAGAGGACTATCTTGAGCAAGCGATCGACAGCCTGCTGGCGCAGAGTTTCCGCGACTTCCAGTTGATCATTTCGGACAATGCGTCCACCGATCGGACGGAGGACATATGCCGGTGGTATGCCGCGCGGGATTCGCGCGTGATGTACCACCGACTGCAGACAAACCGCGGAGCCACCTTCAATTTCAATCATGTATTTCGGATGTCACACGGAGAGTATTTCAAATGGGCAGCTTCTGATGACGTCTGTGCTCCAAACTTGGTCGAGCGATGCGTTGAAGTGCTCGACACGAACCCAGATGTCGTGTGGTGTCACGCCCAAAGCGCCAAGATCGACGGTCACGGCCGGATGCTGGGGCCGGATGACCCCTTGGCCGAAGGAATGGCACACACCAGCGCAGCGGGCCACCCCAGATCCTTTTACAACTCGCCAAAATGCCACCGGCGGTTTGCGGGCGTTCTACTCGGAACGAATTGGTGCGCCGACGCGTACGGTCTGATGCGCTCAGACGCCTTGCGGAAAACAAGGCTCTATCCGGCATGCTTTGGCAGCGAGAAGGTGCTCCTAGCCGAGTTGGCCCTCTTAGGCGCATATCAAGAGATCCCGGAAACTCTGTTTTTCAAGCGAACTCACGCTAAGGCCGCGAGTAGCCTGGGAAGTGCGTCCGCCCAGGCCGCTTTTGCCAACCCCGCGGCGAAGAGCAGCGTGCTACGCAACCGGTTACATCTCCTGAGCGCTCATCTGGCAGCGATCCGTAACGTGAAAATGGGGCCCTACCAGCGTTTCATGTGCTATTGGGTGCTACTTAGATACTTGCTGCAAGTGCACAAATGGAGACGGATATTCCGTGAGGCTTTCCGCGACACGGCCATCGGTGCTCTGCCACGACGACAGGAACAATCATCATGAAATGCTGTCCACTTTTTGGACACAGTGGACCATCATTAATTGGATATGGAAGAGCCAGTTATTAGCGGTTTCCTTGCTCGCTCACCGTGAAAAGCTACAACATTTCGAAACATGGAGTTTTGGCGAACATGACTGTGGCGTTCAAACAAGCGTTCTCTGGGCGTACGATATTCGTCACAGGACATACGGGATTCAAAGGTTCATGGCTATGTCTGTGGCTGCATCGTTTGGGTGCACGCGTAATCGGTTACGCCTTGGAGCCGCCAACGACGCCGAACAACTTCACATTGTGCGGTGTTCGTGAAACGTTGGAGCGCCATTACCAAGCAGATATTCGTGATCAACGTACCTTGCATGCCGCGATGCGGGGTGCGGAGCCCGACGTCGTGTTTCATCTGGCCGCCCAATCAATCGTGCGAAAAAGCTACGACATCCCCTATGAAACATTTGACGTAAATACCATGGGCACGGCCAGTGTCTTGGAAGGTGCTCGGGAATTGGACAATCCATGCGTGGTTGTCTGTGTGACCAGCGACAAGTGTTATCACAATCGGGAACAGGTGTGGGGATACCGAGAACAGGACGCGATGGGAGAACATGACCCGTATGGCGGCAGTAAGGGGGCAGCTGAATTATTGATTCGGTCATATCGGCATTCTTTCTTTCCATCTGACCGTTACGACTTACATGGGATTAAGTTGGCCAGTGGACGAGCTGGCAATGTAATCGGCGGCGGCGATTGGACCCCGGACGCACTTATCGTAGACGTCGTCAAGGCACTGACGGCCCATGAGCCAGTCGTATTGCGTCGCCCTGATGCTTATCGGCCCTGGCAGCACGTGCTGCAGGCATTGAGTGGCTATCTCACTTTGGCGGCGCGCCTGCTGGAGGACGATAATCCTGGCCTTTGTAGTGGCTGGAATTTTGGGCCTTTGGCCGGGAGTGAACGACCAGTGCGCGAAGTGGTCGAGAGTTTTTTGAAACACTGGGGTAGCGGCCAGTGGATCGACGGAAGTGAACGCGATGGTCGACACGAAGCGCAAATCCTGCGTCTGGCCATCGACAAGGCAATCTGGCAGCTGGGATGGCGGCCGCGATGGTCGATCGAGGACGCGTTGTATCGTACGGCTGCTTGGTATCGGCGTTACATGGATGCCCCCGACACGCTGACTGATCTGACGTATGAACAGATAGAGGCCTATGAATCGCTCCTCACTTGACCGCTTTCCTCACTTAGTCGTTGCCCTCGCCAGACCTCTTCTGTTACAGTTAAATGTCACACACACGGCACACAACCGACAATTGGACAAACGAAGGCCGTCAACATGACTACAATTCACCCTGCGGGGACCACCAGGTTCCGCGCTGATTTCTCAAAGTCCATTGAACTCCAACAGAAAAGCCACGCTCTAATTCCGGGCGGCTGTCACACCTATGCCAAAGGGGATGACCAGTTTCCGGTGATGGCACCTGGCTTCATCGCCGAAGGGCGTGGCTGCCATGTTTGGGATGTTGACGGAAACGAGTACATCGAGTACGCGCCGGGATGCCGAGCCGTGACGCTGGGACACGCATACCCGCCGGTAGTGGAGGCGGTTCGAGCGGAACTAAGTCGCGGCACGAACTTCTCCCGTCCGGCCCCCATCGAGGTAGAGTGTGCCGAGATGCTTCTCGGAATGATCGCCGGGGCGGAGATGGTCAAGTTTTGCAAAGATGGGTCGACCGCCACCACCGCGGCCGTCAAGCTCGCGCGCGCACACACCGGGCGGGACAAAATCGGATATTGCGCCAGCCATCCGTTCTTTGCCGTGCATGACTGGTTTATCGGAACCACGGCCATGGATGCCGGGATTCCTCAAGCGACCAAAGACTTATCCGTGCCATTCCAATTCAACGACATTGACAGCGTCCGCGCGCTTTTCAAGGAGCATCCGGGCCAGATTGCCTGTTTGATCATGGAACCGGCGAAATACGACGATCCACGGGACGGATTCCTACACAAGGCCATGGATCTCTGCCATGAGAACGGCGCTATCTTCATTTTGGATGAAATGATCACCGGGTTTCGTTGGCACAACGGCGGAGCGCAAAAGTATTATGACATCATTCCAGACCTCTCGGCGTTTGGCAAGGCGTTCGGGAATGGATTCGCCATCTCCGCATTGGTAGGCAAACGCGAGCTCATGGAGATAGGCGGCCTGTACCACGACAAACCGCGAGTCTTTCTTCTCTCCACTACGCACGGCGCCGAGACTCATTCCCTCGCCGCGGCCATCGCCACAATGCGAGTCTATCAGAATGAACCCGTGATCGCGACGTTGAACGAGCGGGGGGCGCGATTGAAGCACGGCGTCGCGGAAGCCATCGAGAAACACGGGTTGAACGAGTTTGTGCAGGTCGTTGGAAAGCCCTGTTGCCTGGTGTTGTCCACTCGCGGTCCCGATCGCCGCCGATCGCAGTGGTTTCGATCTCTGATGTTGCAAGAGACTATCAAACGCGGGGTGATCATGTTGTCGCTGGTCACCAGCTATTCGCACTCCAACGACGATATTGACGCGACAATAAACGCCATCGACGACGCTCTTTTCGTCTATCGCAAGGCTTTGGATGAAGGCGTGGAGAAGTACCTCATCGGGCGTCCATCAGGCGTCGTGTATCGGAAGTATAACTGATAAAAGCTGACGTAACCGTTCACGAGTAGCGATTAACAGAACCGCTAATTAACGCTGATATACGCTAATGAACACAAGTAGTCAGAGATTTCAAACAAGCAGGCCTGTTGCATCGCGCCAACAGGTTTGCCTGATGACTGATTTCGGAAAACCTCGGAAACGATGTTCCTGATACGCTCGCTCTCTGTCGCACAGCATCTTTTCAATTCAGCTGCGAATGTGCCTGATATTAGCATTCAAGAGCGGATCCCGTACTCTCCAAACGGGAACCGTTACGCCTGCGCGTTGACGTCCTTCATTCCTCTCCCGTAACGCGAGAATTTCACAATGGCAGACGGCTCCTCCACTAAGACCGAAACAAATAGCCTGGAAGAACAGGTGGAAGAACAGGCCCCCGCGCGTGTAGCGGTTATAGCCGGGACGCACGGCTGTCGCTTTTGCGGCACACCGCTGAAACATTCGGTCGTGGACCTGGGAAACTCCCCCTTGTGCGAAAGCTTCCTCACAGCGGAGCAATTGCTCCAAGGGGAGGTGTATTACCCGCTGCAAGCATTCGTCTGCGAGCGTTGCTTCCTGGTTCAAGTGAAAGAATACGTCAGTGGAGAGACCATTTTCCGCGGTGAATACGCCTATTTCTCTTCCTTTTCGGACTCTTGGCTGCGTCATGCGGCCCGTTACGCGGACGCAATCGTGGATCGCTTTAACCTCACCAGACACCAACACGTCGTCGAACTCGCGAGCAACGACGGCTACCTGCTCAAGAACTTCGTCGCGAAAGGTATTCCCTGCCTGGGGATTGAACCGGCGGATAATGTGGCCCAAGAGGCGATCAAAGGTGGAGTGCCCACGGTTATCGCGTACTTCGGGACTCAGACTGCGTCCGACCTGGTGGCAACCGGCACACGGGCGGACCTGCTGATCGCCAATAATGTTCTCGCACACGTTCCGGATATCAACGACTTCGTGGGCGGCATGAAGATCATTCTCAGTCCGACTGGTGTGTTGACCGTCGAGTTCCCGCATCTCATGCGGCTCATCGAAGGCAATCAGTTTGACACGATCTACCAAGAACACTACTTCTATTTTTCACTTCACACGCTGACACAAGTGTTTGACAGGCACGGCATGGTGATTTGTGATGTTGAGGAATTGCCAACACACGGGGGATCCCTGCGAATCTATGTCCGACACGCCGAAGACACATCGAAGCCGGTTGAACCCGCGGTTGACCAGTTACATGCTCGTGAGCTACAGGCTGGCTACAACACGCTGGAGGCGTACCGAGCATTTGCGCGACGGGTAGAGAAAACTAAACGAAACTTGCTTGCATTTTTGATCCAGGCAAAAAACGAAGGCAAGCAGGTTGCCGGGTACGGCGCCCCGGGCAAGGGCAATACACTGTTGAACTACTGCGGCATACGCACCGACTTTCTCGACTACGTCGTCGATAGAAATCCGTATAAGCATGGAAAGTTTTTGCCGGGAACTCATATTCCCGTCTATTCCCCACAAAAGCTGGCTGAAACGAAGCCGGACTATGTGCTGATTCTACCTTGGAACCTCAAAGAAGAGATTTCCAATCAGCTGCAATACACGCGCGACTGGGGCGCCCAATTGGTGGTTCCCATTCCCCAGTTGACGGTATTCTAACATCCCACGCACTCGGCCTTCCATCTCAAAGCCTAGACAAGCACCGAATAGAGATAACTCACAATTACGTTCGACATTTTTCGGAGTGTGGTAGTGGCTGAGCGAGTGGAAAAACGAACTGGCAGTCCAGAAAGCGCGGATGGTCAGCGGAGCGAGTGTACCGAACGGTGCGGAGGCACGTTGAATTACAAGAGTTTTGTTCAGTGATTTTCTCGACGATGAGCGACGCGGCCCATAGCGAGTTGCAAGATGGCTTCAAGCGTCCGCCAGGGGCTTGGGGTGTGACGTGCGCGCACAGTGCAAGCATCCTTGGCGCCCGCGACCAGTGGAATCGCTCCGTCCCCGTTCCATGTCCCTATTTGGTTGGCGGCCCTGCCGCCCTAGGTTATTCCATGAAAGTTGTGCGATCATGAAAGTAGTGCTCTTCTGCGGCGGCTTTGGACTGCGGATGCGCGAGTTTTCTGAATCGGTGCCGAAGCCAATGGTTCCGATCGGTGTACGGCCAATCTTGTGGCATATTATGAAATACTACGCTCACTTCGGTCACAGGGAATTCATTCTCTGTCTGGGTTGGAAAGCGCACATTATCAAGGAATTTTTTTTGGATTATGAAGAATGCGTATCAAACGACTTTGTCATGTCCGCTGGAGGTGATTCGATCAAACTGTTAAGCAAGGACATTGAGGACTGGACGATTACCTTTGTTGACACTGGTTCGCATTCGTGTATTGGCGAGCGTTTGCAGGCAGTCGAACATCTGCTCGAGGGAGAACAGTACTTCCTCGCAAACTATACTGACGGTTTGTCCGATGTTCCTCTCCCGGACGTGATTGACGCTCACAAACGAAAAGACGCCATTGCGACATTTGTGTCGGTAAAGCCAACCTACAGTTATCATGCCATCGAGGCGGACGACAACGGTGCCGTGCACAGCGTGACTCCAATTGATAAACGCAATATTTGGATGAATGGAGGTTTCTTCGTCCTCTCTCGAGAGATATTCCGCTACATGCTACCCGGTGAGGAACTAGTCGCCGAGCCGTTCGCTAGGCTCATTCGAGAAAATCGCCTTTTTACATATAAACATGACGGATTCTGGGGCTGTATGGATACCTATAAAGAAAAACAAAGCTTGGATGACATGCACGCTCATGATGACACCCCTTGGGCTGTATGGAAAACGTCGAAAAAGCCCGAGCTCGTACGGCCCGCAAACGGGCGGCAGAGAGCCTTTCCGAGGTGACCGGCGCATATTCTGGGCCGGACGAACGCCAACGTTGCTCTTGTCTGAGCGGTGCCGCGGAAAACGCAGAGCACATGTCGCATCTACTGACCATGTGTCAGTGCGCGTAGCCGTTCACGGCGAGAGGCCTTGAACGGCTACGTATCGTCTCTCCGATGAGTCCGGAGCGCGGAGGGAATATCGAATATCGAGCAAGGAATTTCGAATGATGAAGTTGGGAAGAATACGGATCAATACCGGTGAACCATGAACTCTCTGAAGGCTGTCTACTTGCAGTTACCGGCGTTGATTAGCGGTTGTTTTACTTCCGACCCGTGAACGGTTACCAGTGCGCAATGTTTGCCGGACACCGGAGCAATTACAGGAAAGCCAGTGTGACTAGAGTGTCATACCGAGGGAACACAATCGAAGGTCCACACGAATCACGATGGTCAGGCGACGGCAGTAGAGCGTCTGACGGCTTGGAACACGCGTGTCCATCTTGTCAGGCTGTGGCTGGCCACCAGTTCTACGCCCTTGATCAGATACCGGCCCGCAGTTGCGTGTTGATGTCCAGCCCGGAACAAGCCGCTTCCTACCCACGCGGAAATCTCCGCTTGTGGCTCTGTACCGCCTGTGGCTTCATTAGCAATCGAGCTTTCGATCCAACACTGGGAGAATACTCGGCCTCGTATGAGGAAACGCAGCACTATTCGCGTGAATTTACTGCATTTGCCCACGACCTGGCAAAGAGCTGGATCGAGAGGTACAACCTCCATGGCAAGAACATTCTTGAAATCGGCTGTGGTAAGGGAGAGTTCCTGGATCTGATTTGTAGACTCGGTAACAATCAGGGGATCGGTTTGGACCCGGCATGCATCCCGGACCGTCTGCCCGCTTCCGCGGCCTCGCGCGTCACACTGATTCGCGACGTTTACGGCGCAAAATACGGGTATCTCGCCCCAGACGTGATCTTGTGCCGGCACACCCTGGAACATATCCCCGATGCTAGCGAATTCGTTGCCGACCTTCGAAGCGTCATCGGTCGAGGCCGAGACGTTCTACTGTTGTTCGAGCTGCCCGACGTAACGCGAGTGCTCAGGGAATGCGCGTTCTGGGACGTCTATTACGAACACTGCTCCTATTTCACGGCCGGTTCCTTGGCGCGACTCTTTCGTCGCAATCGGTTTGAACTGGTAGATGTGAAACGCGTCTATGGGAACCAGTACTTGGTACTGGAATGTCGAGCCGCGGACGCGCCAACGGCGTCACGGTTTGCAGTCGAGGATGATTTGGCTCAGACCGTCGCGGATACCCAGTCCTTTAGCGATTCCACTTCGTCCGAAATCAAACAATGGAACGATCGGTTGGCTCATTTTGCGATGCAAAAACAAAGGACGATCGCATGGGGCGCTGGTTCGAAGTGCGTGGCGTTTTGCACTACTCTGGGCGTGACCGACGAAATCGATTACGTCGTGGACATTAATCCACATAAACAAGGCATGTATCTGCCGGGAACGGGACATCGAGTCGTTGGAATCCAACATCTACGCGAACATCCGCCAAATAAGATTGTCGTCATGAACCCGATCTACCGCGGTGAGATTCAACGCGAACTCGATCGCATCGGCGTACAGGCCGAGCTGCTGCCAGTCTAGCCAGACAGCACTGAATTCATCTTGGACAGCGCAGCGAGGCGGTATGCCATCGTCAATCGACTGAACAATGGAGTATTAGCGTTCATCAGCGGTTACCAGTGGTTATTAGCGGTTCCGTTGTCGCTCGCCGTGAACGGTTACATTGCCAATCCACCTCGTACCTTTCTTTGCAGCGATGGCGCCTACCCTCGGCCACCTCTTTTTCCGGCGACCCAGCCACCGGCGGCTTTAACCAGCCGCTGACCAAGCGGTTTCACGCCGCTCTCTCATGCGCCCTTTCCGCAGGGCTCCACCTGGTGCAGAACTACGCGGAAGTAGACATCCGTCTCCTGCACATCCTGTAAATCTCATACAGGAAACGGTACCTTGGCGACTCGCGAATTCCAGCTTTGACTCGAGCCCAGCGTTTCCTCACTACACGGGCTGACGGGCAGGCATCAACGCGGCCAATCGCTACTGGCCGCGCGCCGGACGCGAGACCTCTCTTGAGCTGGTTCGTCCCTCGACCGAGTTCAATTCGGCGCACGCCCTGTGCCGATACCGACCTCGCCAGTTCGAGATGGATCAGCAGGCCGGGCGAAAATCTCGCGAATTTCTGGCTATAGGTGGGGATCCAGGAAGCGACTACCGGACCAGCATGGATTCCAAGATGCACGGCTACCAGGTCATCGCCAGCGTAAAGAGCTGACAATAGGCCGCGAAACCGAGGGCCGTTATCCGTATAGGCGATTCGTCGAAGAACTGGCACAACCCAATCAAGCTCGAACATACTGGGCCTGCCCAGCTGAGCCCGCTTCCATTCGACCAGACGATCGAAAACAGAACTATCACCGGTGTGAAGCTCAAAACGCACTGGACCAACCTCTCGATCCAACTTTCTCAATTTGCGTTGTGCCTGGACAACACACGTACTGCTCATGCCCCGGCGACGAGTCAGGTATTCCTCGAAGCCGTCATTCAACGCGATGTAAGGGGAGTCATCCAGAAGATAATGATACGCATGGAACGCCTTTTGCGAACTAATCAAGTGATCGAAATTCCAAGCCGCCAATCCACATGCACGCAGAATATCTTCAATGCACCAGTCGAGGTCCTGGCGAACCGTTACGCCATGCATATCCGATAGGATTTCTCCAACAGGCGTTCCGATATCTCGGCGTTTTCGATGAAACGGAAAGAAACCAACGTCGCTTCCCCCCTCTTGCAGGACGGCCACCTCAACATCATCCCGTTCCGCGGCCACCGCCTGCGTAAACTGAGGCGCGAAAAAAGGGTTGTCCACCGCCGCATTTCCCCGTTGGATCTCGGCCCAAGCCTGAAGCTGATCATCCGCAAGGTCTGTTGCTCGAACAGGCGTGATTTCCATGATTGTTGAATCCGTGACCTAAATGGCGACATCCTTCTCTCAGAAACTCAGGCGACCAGAAACTCACACTCGACGCCAATATCTCGCGCCTGCCGGCGCATTTCCAATTCGTACAGAGCATTCGTAATGATGACAACGTCGGGGGCATCCTGTGCCAGTCGTCTTGGTGGACAGATCAACTGCCCGGTCCCGGGCACTCGTTTTCCGTGCTTTTCCGGGTTGATCTCGACAACGTAGGGAATCACCGTCGACGTATCAAGCGAATTCAGAAAGGTGATCCCTTTGCCACCGGTCCCCCACAAAACGGCGCGTCGACCAGCCTTGGCGTAATTCTCAAGCCGCTCCCTCCACATCGCTCGCTTTTGTTCATAGCTCTCGTTGAATCGCAATAGTTCGCTGGGCATTTCAAGATATTTTGGAGCGCCCCCCGTGTGGCGATTGCTCGGCGCAGCCGTGACAAACAGATACTGGTCTCCTTCGTAACAGGGTCCCGCTTCCAGGACGTCAAACCCAGCCCGCCGAAAGATGTTCGCAAAAGCACCCTGGCTGAAATAATTGCACTGTTCGTAATGAACGCTCCAAGTGTCCTGGCGGCGGAAGGCAGCCCAGGCGTTAAAGACTTCAAAATAGATGCCCGGCTGTCTATCACCAACAGCGCGCCGAAGTGTTTTCAGGAAGCTCAATGGACGAGGAATATGTTCGAATGCCGACAAGCAACAAATGAAGTCGGCCGGAATCTCCGCGTAACGGTCGCTGAAAAAATCGTGAATGAAACGTACACTCCCCTGCCCAACTTGCTCAGCCTTTTCCCATCTCACCGTCGGATCAATGCCCACTCCGCGGTTAGGTCCGCGCTCGCAAAGCAAACGGAGAAAGTAACCACAGCCGCAAGCTATCTCCAGAATGTCCTTATCGTGCAGATCGAAGCTCCCGATTAGTTTGTCGGCCACCCCTTCCATGAAGTTGCGAAACGTTTCCGAATGATGAAGCGCAACTTCGTAGCCTGGCTCGTAGGACACTTTGTCCGGTTCAAACAGACGATTGAAGATCAGACCGCAACCATGGCAAAAAGACAGGATGACGTCCCCCGTGGGCGATGCGATTGCAGCCCGTGGATCGTCGTAGAATACCCCCACGTTAACCGGTAGATTGCGGGCTTCGAAAAAATCCGTCCACTCCGTGCAGTCACAGCCTGGACAAGCGCGCGTCTCACTTGAGCACGGATTTTTCTCAGACTGCTCAGTGGATTCTTTCGGTTCTCTGGCCATGCGGCAACCTGTTAGGTTCAAGGTCTGACTGGCGCAATTCCGTGTCGCTCGAATCGTTATCGGCGTCCGGAAATATCCATACCTCGTAACAAAACCTGTTTCCCGTTCCACGACGACTCTGATAACGGGAAGCCCGAGAGATTGTGTTAGCACGTCCCAATACTCTCGCCCTCACCGGATTGGCGGGCGCGTTCGGAGCCGGTGGTCTTTCCGCAGTAATCCCGCGATCCAGCACGCGCCGTGAAGCCACCCGCGTCGCCTTCCACTAGACGGCTACGGCGCATCTACCCCTGGTGCTTGTTTTCAAACGGTGACCCCCGCATGCAAAGATAGCTCACAAAGACCAGAGCTGTCGTAGACGTGCGTCAGCAAGCGCCGACGCAACTCTATCACCCATTCAACCGTTCTCAAACGTACGAACAGGCACGTTGTTACAACGGATACATGGGACGCCGCGAGTGAATGGCGGGGCCAATATCGGCCCGCACGGGTCTGCGTGTGCAACGATTCCCCCAGCAGCCAAGTCCGCGAACCACAAATCTCCCGCTTCAGACCACCCCCTGGAGACCTTAATCAAGAGGTCACGTGATCCAGTTCGTGCGCTACTGGGACTGCTCGTAATCAAACCGCACGGCGCGCGTGTCCTGCTCGCGGCCGGTGCGAGTTATTAGGGAGGCGTACAATTCGGGACGGCGGGCACGAATCCAGCGGACGCCGGTACAGCGGTCGCCAAGGGATCGGTCCAAATCCGCTGTAATCCGCGTATCGGCCGCTTTCCAGGTCTCGGTCATGATCCGCCCGTAAGGATCGAGGATCATGGTGTTTCCCATCCGCACTTCGTCGTCGTCCGCGCCCACCCCGTTGCTGAAAACCACGAAAATGCCGTTATCGTGGGCACGGGCGGGCAACCACCGCGGCAACCAACCGCGCCCCTTGTCCCCCCCGAAACTCGGGGGCCAAACGAGGCCAAACGAAGACACACAAACGCCGCGGAGCGGGGGGGCGGCACCCCCCGACCCAGAGCGCTGTGTATCTTCGGTCCGCTTTCCTATGCGGTGTCCCTATTGGGTTGGCGGCCCTGCCGCCTTAGGGCATGGAAAGCCCGAGCCAGGGCAACTGCAGGCGGAACGGGGGTCGAGCATGGGAGCGCGGGCGATGGTGGCCGGGTCGGGAGAAAGACGAACGGCCGCGGCGATGCCGGCCGTGGCCGTCGCAGTGCGTATCGTCTCGGCCTTCGATTCGGCGCTCAAGGCGCTGGTAATAGTCACGGATGCCTTTTTCGGCTTCCACCTTCTCTTGGACGAGCGCTCGTCGCTGGTCAGCATAGTAGCACGCGAGGTCAGCCATGTCGTCGGTGTGACGACAGGCCGCTGGGCCGCCGTAAAATCCGCCGTTGACCGCGGTCGCAACTTGACCGGCCAACGTGGCTCAGTGGAGAAATGGTACCTGGCACGTCCAATTCCCAAGAGGCGGTGGCCATTTTGGAAACGCACGGGGTGGACGGCACGGCGTGCATGGCGGCGTTCGAGGGGACCAGCGACGGGATCGAGCATCAGCTGCCGCCCGAGACGGTGAAAGCGTTGTTCGCGGACTCCTTCTTGGCCCCGATTGGCCCGGAG
>JBNJEM010000041.1:0-23876 GCA_051745935.1 Planctomycetota bacterium | reverse complement strand
GACAACCTGGTGAATATGGTCGTGGCCCACGGCAGTGATATCCCCGAGGAAGAGATCTTTCGCGTGCTGGTCCCCGGCGGCGTGCTGTGTACGTTGGAGGATCCGGAATTGAACAACCCGCGGATGTCGCGAAAGCCGTGGCCGAAGGACGTCGACGAGTGGACGCACTTTCTGCACGATGCGACAGGCAATGCCGTGGCGGCGGACCGCCAGGTGGCACCAGCCACCGCGCTACAATGGCGAGCGAAACCGATGTATTGTCGCAGCCACGAGATCGACTCCAGCGTGCCGGCCATGGTTTCGGCAAGTGGACGGCTTTTCTACATCCTCGATGAAGGGCCGATCGGGGTGACCGATCCGCGTTTTCCACCACAGTGGAAGCTGATCGCTCGGGATGCGTTCAACGGTGTGTTGCTATGGAAACAACCCTTGAAACCTTGGGGCTGGCCTGAGTGGAAGCCCCAGATCGGCGACGCCGATTGGCGAACGCTTCGCGGGCAAAGAACCCGATTCCCGGCGGAAGTGCCGCGCCGGCTGGCTGCCGTGGGCGATCGAGTCTACATGACGCTCGGCTTTACCGATGAGCCGCTCAGCATCCTCGACGCGGCGACCGGCCAGGTGATCGCGGAGTGCGAGGGGACCGAGGGGACCCAGGAAATCGTGGTTGACGGCGACACCGTCTTTGCCAAGGTGAAACCGTCCCGGGCCGAGGCGGCCAGCCGGCGCGGCGACAAGGTCCCAACCAGGCTCGTGGCCCTGGACGCGGCGACCGGCGCCGAGCGGTGGTCGCGGGAAGTCGATCGTGTCAATCCGCTGACGCTGGCGGTCGCCGAGCACGGCGTTGTTTTTCTAAGCGGATCGACGTTGCAATGTCATGAGCGGTCGACCGGCAAATTGCGGTGGGAAAGCGATTGTCCGCGCGGCGGAATCGTCGTCATCCACAAGGACGTGGTCCTGACCAGCGGCGGAAAGGGGACCCACGCGTTCTCCCTTGCCGATGGAGAACGCTTGTGGAAAGGCCCGAACGCGGGGCGAGACCTGTTCGTGATCGACGACCTGGTCTGGATGGTGCGGGAAACGCGGGGGATCCTGGAACGGCGCGACGAACATTGGCCCACCCTCTCGCGCCAAGCGGGCGCCAAACTCTTCGGGTATGCATACCAGACGGGCGAGTTGAGCCGCACGATCGAAGTGCCGAACGCCATGTCGCCCGGCCATCATCTACGCTGCTATCGAAGCAAGGCCACCGAACGTTTTATTCTCTATCCGAAACGGGGTGCCGAATTCCTGGACCTGGAGGGCAGCGATCATATGCGCCACGACTGGCTACGGGGTTCCTGCCGGTACGGGGTTTTGCCATGCAACGGGTTACTCTACGCCCCACCCGACCAGTGTTTCTGCTATAGCGGCGCGAAAATGAACGGGCTGGTGGCCACTAGCAGCGCGGACACCAGCGCCATGGTGGATCCCCGCTCGCCCGATCGGCTGCACCAAGGCCCCGCTTACGGCAAATCATCCGCCGAGGCCGCCGGGCCGGCCGCCTGGCCCGCCTACCGGGCCGGCGCGATGCGCGGCGGCTCCAATCGCCAGGCGAACGTGTCGCCGGACCTGAAAAAGAAATGGGAAACCTCGCTAAACGGCAAGCTGACGCAACCCACCGTCGCCGCCGGCAACGTGTTCGTGGCGGAGGTGGACCGGCACACGGTCCACGCATTCGATGCCAAGACCGGCCGGCGGGTTTGGACATTCATCGCTGGCGGTCGCGTCGACTCCTCACCGACCTATCACGAGGGAAAGCTGATTTTCGGGGCCCACGACGGACGCGTTTACTGTCTTGACGCGGCGACCAGCGACGTGGTGTGGCGGTTTACCGCCGCTCCGAACCAGCGGTGTATTACGGCGTTCGGCCAGGTGGAATCCGCTTGGCCCGTCCATGGCACCGTGCTCGTGCTGAACGGGCTGGCTTATGCCGCTGCTGGGCATTCCACGTTGGTCGACGGTGGGGCCCACTTTTATGCCCTGGACCCGGAAACCGGAGACGTGATCCACCACACCCGCGTGGCCCAGTCAGCCCCGGATCTTGAGCGGGACATCGGGGAACACTTCGCGATGGATGGCTCCAACATCGACGTGCTCACCACCGACGGCGAACACATCTTCTGCAGCCAGGAAATGTTCGATGCGGAACTCAATCCGATCGAGACGGAGTGGAACACGCGCTATGGCGATCGGTACCTCGGCCAGGATCACCTCATGGCCACGGGTGGGATGCTGGACGATTCCGGCTTTAATCGCCTCTACTGGACCCACGGCAACCGGTGGCCCGGCTTCTATTTCATGTTGATGGCCCCTAAGTCCGGCAACCTGCTTGTGTTCGATGAAGAACGCACCTGGACCGTGAAATGGTTTGTCGAGCGAAACATTCACAGTCCGCTCTTCTTCCCCGAAACCACCGGTTACCTGCTGTTTTGCGACGAAAACACCACGCGGCCCTTCATCATGGGCGATCCCGACGCCCCCGAGCCGATCGAGTGGCTGCCGGAGACGCTCATGAAACCCTACGACTATGATGGCCATCACATCACCAATCGCTATGACAATTACTCGGTTGAAGTGGACAAGGGAGCGGGCTTCACCCGCGGCGCGCCCGCCGTCTGGCAGGAATATGTTCCGTTTCGGATCGAAGCCATGGCGCTGGGACGTAGTGCGCTGTTCGTCGCCGGTCCGCCGGACGTGGTCGATCCGGACGATCCGCTCGGCGCGCTGGAAGGACGTGAAGGGAGTGTACTGGCGGCGATTGATCCGGCGACGGGCGAACAGCTTTCTCGTGTCGAGCTGGCCAGCCCGCCCCGCTTCGACGGCGTGTCTCTCGCCGGTAACCGCCTGTTTCTCGTCACCCAAGACGGGCGGCTGACCGCTTGGGAGTAACGGCAGGGCGAGCGCACTTCTTTTTGTCATTTCAAAGGGCGCGGCGACCAATATGAATTCAGCTTTTTTTTTCGACCTTTAACCGCCGGCCGGATCCGGATCGACCAACTACGCATTTTGGTTGCGCGGCCTGAGGGATCCGAGAAAACGTTGGTATACGAGCTCCCCGACCAAAGTCTGTTCGTGGATGTTTCCGACCCGCAAGTAGCATGCGACACAGCCGGCGTGGCGATAACTGGTGGAATCCATATTGACTTGTCCCAACTTCAAGATATGTACGGCGCGGACATTAAGAATTTGCTGAACCTCCAGCAGCCAGCCACGGCGGACAAAGACGCGGTAGCGGCAGCCTGGGAGCCGATCCGACTCTGTGTTTCCGAGCCCCGGATGAAGGAGAGCCCGACGCTTTGTCATGCGTCGATCTGTCCCATGTCGAGCGGCATGCTCCGCTTCGAAAGGACGGGCCAACGAACGATATTATTGCCACGGAAGCGAGCATCGCTCGGCCGTGCTCGCGACAATGATATCGTGCTCCGTTTTCTGCCACGCAGTCCCTCATTCGACACCATGTCCCGTAACATCTCGCGCAAGCATATGGAGTTCGAGCTAGTTGACTCAGGGTTGGTGCTGCGCGATCAAGATTCTTCTACCGGCACAACACTCGATGGCCAAATGCGTCGTGAGCTCGTTGTTAATGCTGACCGGGCGGGAAGTACGATAATCGCAAATGGCGCCCCGGCTGCTCCCGAGCTGTTCGCGCGGATCATTTATGCAAAGGATGCGTTCTGGCTTGATACATTGCTGGGCAGGGGATTCGTGCGAGTTAATGGGCGTCCCATCTTTGATCGGGAATTGATGCCGCTTGGGCCTCAAACGCGACTGGAGTTCGGCGACACGGTGGCCATTTTCGAAGCGAGCCATCAGCTGCATCTATGATAATCGCTGCCGCAACTGTTCGCTCGCTTGTGTCTTCACTGGCGTTGCGAGACAATTGATTGAGACAATTGATTGAATAAAAGGCCTGATCAGATGCATGAGACAGCCGAGTCGCTGCGGGATGCGTTGCGTCGCCGCGAGCAACAACAAACAGCATATGACGACTGACACAACGTACTCACCGCTACAATGACGCGACGAACAAACGCATGCACGTGCGGGCTGGAAATGGTTGATTGACAAGCGGGTGGAACCCCCGCCTGGGTAAGTGCTAGCCACACGCCCAGTATCGAGTTTTGCAACGGAAGTATAAGGGCCCAAAGCAACTGTCTGCTCCTTGCGGGCGGTTCCCCGAAGTCTTCGGTTGAAGCGTAAACAGAAAGGTAGTGAGGATGAATGGATCACGGGTGGCCCTGTGACCGTGAACGGGATGAGCTCCGAAATTTTGTATCTGTTGAATTCTGCCCAAGGTTTGTGCATGCCCCAAGGCAATACGTCGCACCGCGCTCTGGGCGAGCTGTGCGAAGAGACCCGGAGTCGGCGCCTTATTCGCGCTACACATTATGTCAGTCAAGCAACCAGTGAGGCCCTGAGGTTCTTGATCGACCCCAAGCACACCAGCTTGCTTGATCGAGTATGTCCTAGGAGTGGAATAAGCGACGAAGACAAATGACGCTCAGGGAATCGGACGACCGAATAGTACCGCTGCAGCCCGAAGGCCAATCGGGAGGCGACAAGCCGGGTAATACCGGTGTAGGGAAGGCGGTCGGGATTTCACGCGATCCAGACCAGGCACTGCCCGTACTCAGAGACGGAACCTCAGTGATAACCCGGCTGGATCGCACCGCTCAAAGAGCGAAGGCGGACCCAGAGGGGGTTTTCAATAATTTCTTCTCGATGCTCAACTATGAGCTGTTGTGGTATGCCTTTCGCAGTACGAGCGGCAAGTGAGATCTGGGAGCCGTATGCGTTATGTGGCGCCGGCACGTCCGGATCCACGACGGGCCGAGGGTCAATGCGGCAAGGTTCGAATATTGTGACACCACACGGGAAACCAGTGGCAAACAGTGAACACAAAGTGTAACCTAAACCAAAGAGACCTCGGCCTACTCTCCCGGGGCCGGCGGCCCGGCCGGTTTCCAATGGGGAGTCTTCGGCGGGGGCATCAGTGCAAAACGGAGTTGCAGACATGAGATTCGACAGCCTCGTTAAATATATTGGCGCGGTTGACGAATATGCTCGGCGCGACATGGCACGCGCGGTCAACGTCGGGCTTACTCTGCGAAACTGGGCAATTGGGCTTTACATTAGCCGCTATGAATTGGATGGTGAGGATCGGGCCCAATATGGTGACGAGCTGTTTGATCGGCTAGCCGACCGGCTGAAGGGACGAGGGGTACGGAGCTCCGACCGCCGACAGCTTTACCGGTATCGTGACTTTTATCAAGTTTATCCGCGGATTGTGGAGGCGCTGTCCCCAGAATTCGCCGGCCTCCTTCCGGCTCCGGAAGACAGAAAGAACGACGATCAACCGGGAAATGTGGGGACGCTGTCCCCACAATCCGGTCCATCAGCTGAAAAGTTTCTTAACTCATTGTCCTACAGCCACTTCGAGCAACTTGTGTCGATCGAAGACCCATTCAAGCGAGCGTTCTACGAGGTCGAATGCATACGCGGTTTATGGTCCGTTCGCGAGCTGAAGCGCCAGATTGGCAGCCTCTACTTTGAGCGGTCGGCGCTTTCGAAGGACAAAGCCGCGTTGGGCCGGCACGTGGCGTCACTTGCCGAACCGAGCCAGCCGGGGTTGGTTCTTCGTGACCCGATGATCTTCGAGTTTCTGGACATTCGACCCCAGGACACAATGCTCGAATCGGATTTGGAGCACGCGCTTCTAGACAAGTTGGAGCAGTTCCTCTTGGAGTTGGGTCGCGGTTTCTGCTTTGAGGCACGACAGAAACGCATTTTGATGGGAGGCGAACATTTCTTCATCGATCTCGTGTTCTACCACCGCATCCTCAAATGCCATGTGCTGGTCGAATTAAAAATCGAGCCGTTTAGCCATGAAAACCTTGGCCAACTCAATACCTATCTCAACTGGTATCGCGACCACGAGATGGCCGACGGCGACAGCCTGCCAGTTGGCATTCTTCTCTGCACGAACAAGAACGACACGCTCGTCAAATACGCCCTGGCGGGCATGGATAATCAACTGTTCGTCTCGCGGTACCAGGTCTCACTACCCGACAAGCACCAGATCGAAGCCTTCATCCAGGCTCAACTCAAAAAAGTAGCCGAATGAGCACTGCTAGGCCAAGGCTGGGGGCGGGGGGCGAAGCCCGAGAAGAGGGTTTTGGGGCCGCCGGTCCACCGACTTTCACCATTGCTTCGGTGCGATGAACAAGCATGAGAGCCTCGCGGTCATCGAACGTTTCCATCGAACACTGAAGGAAACTCAGCGATATGACGGACGGAAAGCCGCGACTTTTACATCAACGAGTCCCTCGATCGCCGTGGCACGAAAGGAACTACGACGCGAGGGCATCGTGTTGGCCAAGAAGACCGTACGAGGGATCGCCGAACAAATGGGCCTCCAACTGCTGGAACTGCGCCGCCGGGAGCTCTTCTCGTGGCGTTCGGGTTCGTTGCCAGCGGGTAATGATTTTGCCGGCCGCCGAGTGGCTGTGCAAATCGACGGCGGCCGTGGAGGCCTGCGGGAAAACAAAAAGCGAAAGAAAAAGGGCAAGAGGAAAAAAGGGGCTCGCCAGAAGTTCGACGCACCGTGGCGGGAATTCAAGGCGTTGATCATCTTCGAGTTCAACGAGCAAGGAAAAATGGTAAAAAAGGAACGCCAACCGCTGGTCGACGGAAGCTCTTGGGTCCGGACCACTTGGCGGAGTTGGTGGCTTTTCATTTTCATCGTTTGGGAGTCGCCCAAGCGGAGTTGGTGGTGTTCATCTCCGAGGGGGCGCGTTGGATTTGAGACCGATTGGAATCGATTGAGAAACTCGCGGGTCTGGACTCGTCGAAGACGGTGCACGTGCTGGACTTCTGCCACGTGGCGCATCACATCAGTCTGGCCTTGGAAGCGTTAGGGCTGACCGGAAATGCCCGGCGGAAAACCTACGGTCACGTGCGGAAGTTACTCAAAAAGAGCCGTTATGACGAAGTGGTGGTGGAACTTGGCATCAAGGATGTGGATTTCACGGCAGCGCTCGGAGCGCCGGAGGCCGTGACGCTGCAGGTCCTTGATACCGATCCCGGCCAGGTCGCCGAGGCCAGACAACGCCTCGAAGCCAAGGGCGTGTACGGACCGATTTCCGTCGCGCGATTCGACGGAAAGAGCATGCCGTACGTCGACAACCTGGTGAATATGGTCGTGGCGCACGGCAGTGATATCCCTCAGGAAGAGATCTTTCGGGTGCTGGTCCCCGGCGACGCATTATGTACGGAAGACCTGTTGCACACACTGTATGACTGCTTCGTTCGAAAAAACTTCAACCATCTTCACTTTCCGGTCAAAAATCCTTTTGAAAGCATGACCCTTGACGGCCGTTCCCGGATATGGTAGGCGTAACGTGACGCTTGCAATGTTCCGGACGAGTGTTCACGAGGGTTGGCTTTGTCCACGGCGAAGAACGCATTGTGTCCAGCTTCAATTCCATCGAACCGCTGGCGTTGTTCTCGCTGGAAGCGGTGCGGCGTGGCACGTCGGAAGCGGTGTCTGGCCACAACGGCGGCGGCGGAGACGATGTGCATATGCGCATCAACCGCGCTGCCGCGCGAACCGGTTATACCGGTCGCGGGTGACTTTGTCCGCCGCGAGTCCGACCAACGGGAGGACGGCTTGCGTCGGGCAGTTTTCCATCCGGACAAGTCCGACCGCCTGAAGTATAACTTCACCCATCCGGGCTGCGCTCGCGCGGCGACCCGCTATGTTGCCGACCGTGTCAACTCGAAGAATCCGAAAGGACCCACGAATGATGACAACAATGAGTTGCAAATGGCGGTGCCGGCGATTGACCCTGGCGGTGCTGTGCGCCCTGGCGGCGCTTTTCCCCGCGAGCGGCGCGGCGGCGAACGAACCGGCGCTGGAGGAGATGCTGGAAAAGATCGACAGGGATCTGTACGAGCGGAGCGAGGCCGACATCCGGGCCTGGCTGGATACCATGATCGACCGCTACGGCGAGTTCGGCGTGTATCCGGCGCATCATGGAGCGATGGTGAGTTTCAGCGGCGACGAAGCGCGGGTCAATTTTGGCGACGGCTGGGCGGCGGAGACGCCGGCCATGTTCTTCCGGGCGTACGAGATGCTGGGCGAGGACAAGTATCTCGAGGCGGCGTTAGGGTTCTGCGACTTCCTCCTGCAAGTGCAGCAACCCGAGGGCCACTTCCCCGGAAAGGCAACCGTCCAGCGCGGCGGCACGGCGTCCCGGCCGCGGGACGGCACCGCCCGCCTCCAGGACCGCTACCAGTACCCCTATTTCGCGCTGCTGCTGTATGCCCATCGGCTCACCGGGACGGAGAAGTATCTCGAGGCCGCGCGCCGCAATGCCGAGTTGATCTGGGCCATCCAGAACCCCTTGGAAGACGACTTCTGGCGTGGCGCCTGGCCTGACGACTTCGAAGTGAAATGGCTGAAGGAGGGCAGCCCGAAACGGACCATCGCCGGCACGTTCGGGGTGCGCGTGGGCTACGCCCACAACGACTACGCCACCTACGACGGTTACCGAACGATGGTCATGATGTACCATCTCACGAAGGACGAAAAGTACATCCGCCGCATCGAGCGCCTGCCTCGGTGGCTCTTCGAGGCCCAGCTGGGGCTGGGCAACGTGCGGGGGTGGAACGAGGAGTATGGGGCACGGAACGAGCCGACTTGGGCACGCCGCTTCGAGACCACGCTGATCGACCCGCGAAACTTCAACCGATTCGTCGCGCCGATGCTCATCCAGTTTTACGCGATGACCGGCAACGAGGCCTACCGCAACCTGTTTCAAGAGAGCGTCGACTGGCTCCGCTCGGTGGAGCATCCCCCGGAAAACGACCCGGAATATCCTGGCGGCGATGGATGGGAATACGTGTATGCCCGTGACGGCTCGCCGCCCTCGGTTCGCATCAGACGGCCGATCGGCGGATGGTCGTATAAGTACACCTATGACGGCCGGGAAGCGCACAGCGGCGACTACCGGGACAAGCTGGGAGGCCCCGTCCTTCGCGGCATGGGCCTCCACGTGTATTTGGAAAGCGTGCAGGGGGTCTACGATCTTATCGAAACGGGCGGGTTGAAAACGCTGCGTCGATGGTTTGGACCGCGGCCCACACGCTACAGCGAATCGCAGTATCGTGCCGCCCGAGTCGAGGCCGCCCGCCGCGCCACCGACGACAACTGGCGGGCCCTGCTGATGGCCTTGCCCGAAGAAGACGGTGACGTGCACGATCGGATAAACGGCAATTTTCTGGCCCGTGTTCGAACGCGGCCCATGGCCTCGGATTCCGAACATCTGGGTGCCAAGTCGCCGCCGCACGGCGCCTCCGGGTTGTCGCGCCAGGTGTGGCGTCCGAATCCGGGAAGAAGCCCGTATAAGCCGACGTGGGGCTGGGCCACCTGGCAGTACGTGTGGGATGTGCGGTTGGCGTTGGGCAAGATCGACGCGGCGACGGCGGCCGCAGGCGGCCGTGGCTTGGAAGCTGAGGGCCCGCCCACCACCTTCTTCGAGCCCTGGGATGTACGCGGCGATTGGACCATGCGCGCCATCGAAGTGAACGACTGGCTTGCCATCCCCTTCCAGGACGATCCGGTTCCGGTGACCGGCGCCAGCCTGGCTCCCGAATCGATGACGCTCGAGCCCGGGCAAAGCCGGGTGGTGGAGGCAACCATCCAACCGGACGACGCCAGCTACAAGACGATGACCTGGAAGTCCAGCGACCCGGCGGTCGCCACGGTAGGCCCGCGCATGCTGAAGGACATCGACCCGAAGGAGACGCGGCCCACCTACCCCACCGAGGGCGAGATCGTCATTACCGGGGTAACGCCGGGCACGACGCGGATCACCGCCACCACCACCGACGGGTCACACACGGCCACCTGCAAGGCGCGCGTCGTCCAGGCGAATTAGCCCGCGAACAGCGCGCGTTCGCCGGAAGGGTATTGAGATTTGGGGCTCTTCCGTTTCTAGGTGCAATACTGCAGGATCCTCGATTCCATTGATCGACTCGTGGCGGTCCCGCGAAGTAGGGTGAAGAGAACGATGCGCGAGAAAGGAGAATGATATGTTTCACCAGTCTTTGCTTTTGTCTTGTCTGGTTGCCGCAGGGGTATTCTGCCTTGCGTCCCCCGGGGCAGCCGAGGACGTGTCGCGCGAGCCTGAAGAGTTGCGCGAGCCTATCCGTTTGTGGCCTGAAGAGGCGCCGGGGGCGTTGGGCGAGGAAGATGCCGATATTCCCACATTGACTCCGTTTTTGGCGGAGCCCGACAAGGCCACGGGCGCTGCTGTGATCCTTTGCGCGGGCGGTGGATATTCTCACCTGGACGAGTTGCACGGCTGGCCATTCGCCGAGTGGTTGAACTCGATTGGCGTGGCCGGATTCGTGCTGGACTACCGCGTCGCCCCCTACCGGCACCCGGCGCCGTTGCAGGACACAACCCGTGCGATCCGGACCGTTCGCGCCAAGGCGGCCGAGTGGGGACTTGATCCGGAGCGGATCGGCATTTTGGGGTTGTCGGCGGGCGGTCACGCGGCTTCGATGAGCGCGGTCCACTTCGACGCAGGTGATCCCGACGCCGAAGATCCCATCGAGCGGGTCAGCTCCAGACCCGATGTGCTGGTTCTCAGTGTCCCGGTGATTACGATGCGACCCCCGCACGCGCACGCCGGCTCGGTCCGCAACCTGCTTGGCGAAGATCCCGATCCGGAACTGGTCGAGTTTTGTTCGACCGACGAGCAGGTGACGGCCGAGACGCCGCCCACCTTCATCGTACATCCGTGGGAGGACCAAAGCGTTCCGGTGGAGAACAGCCTGATGTTTGCGGCTGGCTTGCGGGAAGCGGGCGTGCCCGCATGCGAGTTGCACATATACGGTCAGGGGGCGCACCAGTTTCGGGCTGCGGAAGGCGCAACCCGGCGCGTGCTCAACACTTGGTGGGACCACTTGGCAGACTGGCTAAGGCTGCACGATTTTGCCTGCCCCGACTCGGAGGCAGGCCCAACCGACTTGGATAGATTCTGAACGGTGCGAACGTATCGTCCTCGGGAGAAAGGCCAACCAAAGTCTTGGCCACCTGTGAACAGGGAATAAGAAAGGGGTAAGCGGGCGGTATCAGGGAAGGTGTATCAGAAAGAGAACAAAGAAAGGGGAACGACATGGCAACGGTCGGAGTGGCGTGTCCGGGATGTGGCAAGAGATACAAGGCCGCAGAAGAACAGCTGCAACAGCAGACCACGTGCAAGGAGTGCGGCCGCCAGTTTCTTCTGGCGGATGCGCGGGCCGAGGAAGAGGCGGATCGGCGTGGGACGTCCGCTCCGCCACTTTGCTCATGGATGAACACGATCCCACGGCATGACAAAACGACTCGTCGTACTGGTTTACCGTATCCAACCACGCCTCTTCCTCGATCGCCATGTGATCGAGGATCGAGGCCAAATCCTTGGGGATCGTTGATCGCTCGCCGGATTGCAACATGCGGGGCGTCCAATTGAGTAGCCGCACGTATGGGTCCAACGACATGGGCAGAATCCCCATGTCGGACGCCCGCCGTGTGCGTGCGGGACGTAAAGGCCAACGCCTGGGTCTCCTTGTTCTCCGGCTCCAACGTCAGTTCGGCCATCCACCCGTCCGCTCGATCCCGCGCGTTCTTCCGCTGCCCCCCGCGCCTGGATCCGCTGAAAAACGGACGTGTACGTCGCCGTCTCCGGGCTGTCCGCTTCCCCCGCCTTGATCGGATTCACATCGACATGGATCCCGCACGGCAAAATCGCGCTGGGATCGGCACACTCACGGCAGCGGAATCGAGTCTCCCCGAAACGGCCGCGGCAATCATTGTCACGATTCGCGCGGCGGGCAATGTTCTCGGACGGAACACCCATGAATTATGAAATGCTACAGAGCCGCTTCCGCGGCTTCTGGATCCGTTTCTTGTCCTTGGCCAGCTCCTGGACCCGCTGTTCATCCGGTTCCGGCATGTCGTCCGACATGCACTTGGCCAACTTCGTGATCGTCAACCACCGCCGACAACCGTCGCGCCATATGGGGACACGGCCGCACCACCACGTGCAAGTGGCTGCTCAACTCACTGCGAAACTCGATGTCGATCGCGAACAATCCCGCCAGCTGCTCTTCGCGCGGCATGATCCAGTCGCCTCGATATGAGCAATCCTGGCCGGTCAGTGGATCCCGCCCACAAAGAAAAACGCGGCGGACGCAGCGAGTCGAACAGTGAAACGCCGCCTTGCGAGTTTGAATTCGCCCAAACAATTCACAACGTGCGCACGCAACCATCGGGCAGCTCCCTTATCCTGGGGAACCGGGATCGGATGGCGCATTCGCCGTGGGATCGGTTCGACGCTTATCCGGTCATGGTCCCAACGTGTTGAGACCCGCCCGCACTTCGCGCGTCGCCCGTACAATACCCCATCGCCCGCCATGCCCGCGAGATCCGCGACGGTGACCAGTGGGAATCTCCTTCTGCGTGCACGTGTCCCGTTGTTGATGGATCGTCTGTTCGCGTTGCTGATGCACTGCCCAGACCCGCGAGCTGGGATGGCGAAAAACTTTAGGCCTTGTAGCCCGTTTTGTTGCGCCTTGCGTCCTTGCCCGCGTCGAATCAAGGATCTCAGGGACTGAAAGGACCAAAGGGAACACGGCGGACGGGGCTCACGCGTGAAAAAAGCCGCGCGGCATCTTCCGTTTCTTCATCCGTGGGTCCGTCCTGCCATCCGTGGGCCTATCATGGCACCTGGAGCACCGCTCATGATCGTCACGGCGTGGGTGGGGAGAGGTCCAGTGTTTGAAACGAGGACGCGCAACAAATGCTGTAAGCCTACTCCCGCTAGTTTGCCCAATTTCCGGCACTTTGGCCAGCCCACCCGCGAGCGGACGATGTCCGATTTTTTGTGGGATTCTGTATTGCTCTTACGCCGACGGCATGTATCTTTTATAATAATCATTCGTAGTTGACTTTGAGTGGTGGGCGTCTAACCGCCCAACCGGTTTTCAAACTGTTTTCATCCCGTCACAAAACCGAGGTCTCGTTTCCAGGTCCCCCTGGATTGCGGGGTATTCGCGTGGTTCGGTGACGGGGTCCTCTTCTTGGCCCGCACGGTTATGTTTTTCACCCGTTTCGCAATCTCGAAGCTGCTGGTCTGGCTCGCCGCCGCGGCCTTGCCGATGCAATTGGTGTGGGTCGATGGCTGTGGGTGCGGAGTCGCCGCGGCGGGGGAAATGGGCGGTGGTCACGGCGTGTCAAGCACCGGCATGTCGGGCAATGATGGCGACGGCCGTGCCTCGTCAAAGCCCGCCGCTTCCCGTTGTGAAGGGCCTGGACGTTGTTGCCAGTCCAAGGCTACGGCTCCCAAAAGCTGCTGTGATGGCGAGCCGCGCGCATGTGCCTGCGGTGATAGCTGTTATTGCCTTGATTGCGAGGAGTCACCGGAACCGCCGGTCACCCCGGCGTCCGACTCGGAGCGCGGCGAAGGTCTTTTTCAGGTGCTGCTGGCGTTGTCCGGCGTAACGCTTGAAGCGGTTGCCGAAGAAGATCGTGGCCTTCTGGTCGCCAACGTGGATGTTGGCTGCCATCTGCCCGCAACGCGGCGTTGCGCCTTGCTCTGCCGGTTCACGCTGTAATTGCATCTCTTAAGGAGCGCTGCGCGCCGCCCGGCGTGCGAGCAGTGGATGCTCCTTCTTAGACCCCATAACAAAGCCGTGCAGGTTTGATGCTGTCCAGGGATTCTTGGAAGCGGAAACCAGGTTTTGTTACAGGGTGTTAAACGCGCTAGCCACCGATCGATTTCGCGTGGTGGCAATTTTCTCTCTGGCGTTGTGGCGAGAACGGCGCGCACGCGTGGCTTCTTGCGTCCTGGCCGGCGAGCTTTCTTGGATAGCGCTTTCCTCCATGTAATTCCCGCGCGGTATGACGGCCGCGCAGCACGAAAAAGGGTGAATCAAATCGATGACTGAACACACCGTTTCGACTTGGCGAACCGCGATCGGTTCGTGGTTACGGAACTTTCTGAAACCGCTGCTATTGTTGGCCGTCGGCGCGGGGTTGATTGTGGCGTTGGGCGCGGCCCAGAGATTGGGTTGGGTTACTGCTGGCGGCGGCGGTGGTGGTGGCGGTGGCGATCAAGCCACGGCTCCGGCGCCGGAGGAAGAGACTTCGTGGATCTGCCCCATGATGTGCACGCCGCCGATGGAAGAGCCGGGACGATGCCCGGTGTGCGGGATGGAGCTTGTGCCGGCGTCGTCCGGCAACGGCGACGACGATGGAGCGTCCATTCAAATCGATTCCGCGTCACGTCGCGTGGCCAACATTCAAACGGCGGCGGCGCGGGCGAAAGCGGTAAAGCGGCGGATTCGCGCCGTGGGCAAGATCAATTACGACGAAGGCAAACTCAAAACGCTGTCCGCCTACGTGGACGGACGCATCGACCAGCTCTATGCGGACTACACCGGCATGGTGGTCAACCAAGGCGACAATCTTGCGTTGCTGTATTCTCCCAAGTTGTACACCGCGCAGAGTGAATTGTTGTCCGCGCTGCGTGGTTCGGGGAAAACAAGTTCCTCGCTCTATTCGGGGATACTCAATCCGAAAAGTTTGCTGGAAAGTTCCCGGCAAAAGCTGATCGATCTAGGCATGACCGACAACCAAATCCAGCGGATCGAAAGCACCGGCAAGCCGGTGACGCGGATCGAGTTGGTCGCGCCTATTCACGGCACCGTGATCGATCGCCTGGCGGCGGAAGGCGAATACGTGAAAACCGGCCAACCGATCTATCGGCTTGCCGATCTCTCGACCGTGTGGCTGATGTTGGAACTTTTCCCCCGGGACGCCGCCGCCATCCGTTATGGACAGCGCGTGGAGGCGAAAGTGGATTCGCTGCCGGGCGAAGTGTTCACCGGCCGCGTGGCGTTCGTCGATCCCACGGTCAATCCGCGGACGCGTACGATCGGCGTGCGGGTGGTAATGGAAAACGAGGACGGCCGTTTGAAGGTGGGCGACTACGCGACGGCCACGATTCAGGCCCCCATCGTGACGGCGGGTGGGCGGGAAAGCGTCATTTACGATCCGCGGTTGGCCGGCAAATGGATCAGTCCCCGGCATCCGCACGTGATCGAGGACGGCCCCGGCCATTGCGAGATTTGCGGTATCGAGCTCGTGCCGGCGTCGCGGTTGGGATTCACGTCGGATCCAGTCGCCGACCGGCGGGAATTGGTCGTTCCCCGCAACGCCGTGCTGGTGGCCGGCGACAACAGCGTGGTGTACGTGGAGGCGGAGCCGGGCCGCTTTGAACTGCGACGGGTGAGGCTGGGGCCGAGCATGGGCGATGAAATCGTACTGCTCGACGGTGTGAAAGCC
The DNA here is from genome assembly GCA_051745935.1 of Planctomycetota bacterium. Classification (GTDB taxonomy): domain Bacteria; phylum Planctomycetota; class Planctomycetia; order Pirellulales; family Pirellulaceae; genus JBNJEM01. The sequence continues at coordinate 8,440 of JBNJEM010000041.1, read as the reverse complement.
GGCGAAGAGGTTGCGACCAACGGCAATTTCCTGATCGACTCGGAGATGCAGCTTAGCAACAATCCGTCGCTGATCGATCCGATCAAGACGGCCGGCAAGTCGTCTCCGGACCATGACCATGAGCACGACCATGACTTCGATACGCCCGAAATCAAAGCCGCGCTGGCGGAGCTTTCGGAGGAAGACGGCCGATTGGCCCGCGAGCAGCGCATCTGCCCGGTCACGGAAGCGCCGCTCGGTTCGATGGGCACGCCGAAGAAAGTCGACGTGGGGGACCACGCCGTGTTCATCTGCTGCGAAGGTTGCCGCGAGCCGCTGCTGGACAATCCCGACAAGCATCTTGCCGTGCTGGAAGCGGCGAGAGGAGGCCGCCGGCCACGGATGGAAAACAAGCCGCAAGAAGTCATTTCGCCGCCGGATCCGCCGCCCGCCGGTTCCATTGAACTGTTGGATGACGAGCCACCCGATCCGGGCGACTCCAATGGTCCCGCGCCGCCGGTAGGTTCCGTCGAAGTGATGGAGGTTCCCCAATGATCACGGCCACTGTCAAATTCTGTCTGCGCGAGCGGCTTGTCATGTTTATCGCTTTCGTGGCGGTGATGGCGTACGGCTGGCACAGCGTGCAACAGGTTCCCATCGATGCGATTCCCAACGTCGGCGAGAACCAGGTGATTGTGCTCACCGAATGGATGGGCCGGTCGCCCAAGGATATTGAAGACCAGATTACCTATCCGCTGTCCATCGCCTTGCAGGCGGTTCCCGGTTCGAAGAGTGTCCGCGGCAAGAGCATGTTCGGCTTTAGCTTCGTGCAAGTGACCTTTGACGAGGATATCGATTTCTACTGGGCGCGTTCACGAGTGGCCGAGCAATTGACGACGGTCTCGGGCGAACTTCCCGAGGATGTAACACCGGCGCTGGCGCCCGACGCGACCGCCTTGGGGCAGATTTACTACTACGTGCTCGAGCCACCGCCGGGCATGAACCTTGCCGAGCTGCGGACCAAGCAGGATTTCTTCGTCAAATACTCGCTGCAATCGGTGGAAGGCGTGGCGGAAGTGGCGTCCATCGGCGGCTACGTGAAGCAATATCAGATAGACGTCGATCCCGACAAGCTGCGTTACCACGACGTCCCGCTCAGCCAAGCCATCGACGCGGTGGAGGCGGCCAATATCGACGTGGGCGCCAAGACGGTGGAAATTGGCGGCATGGAGTTCCTCGTCCGCGGCAAGGGATTCATCGGCGCGGGCAAGAGCGAGGAGGATACTCGCCAACAGATCGAGAAGACGGTCGTCCTCACCCGCGAAGGCGTTCCCGTGCGGGTGCGAGATGTCGCCCAGGTGCAGATCGGACCCGCCTTTCGCCGCGGCGCGCTGGACTTCAACGGGTCCGAAGCGGTCGGCGGCGTGGTCGTGATGCGGTACGGCGAAAACCCGCGAGCCGTGATTGATCGCGTGAAAGAGAAGATTGAATCCATCGAGCCGGAGCTGGGCGGCGTCAAAATCCGAGGCATCTATGATCGGACAACGCTGGTCAATGAAACCATCGAGACGCTCACCGACGTGCTGTTTGAAGAAGTCTTGATTACCATCGTGGTCGTGAGTCTTTTCTTGCTGCACATCCGATCCAGCATCGTCATTGCCATCACGTTGCCGATGGCGGTGCTGATGTCGTTTATCGCAATGAACCTCTTCGGCGTGGACGCCAACATCATGTCGCTGGCCGGCATCGCCATCGCCATTGGCACGATGGTCGACATGGGCATCATCGTGCTGGAGAACATCTACGGCGGCCTGGTGGACTGGGAGGCGGCGGGCTCGCCGGATGGCGAACAAGGGCGTCTCGCCGCAATTCAGAAATCCGCCCTGGAGGTCATACCGGCGGTGATCACGGCCGTGAGCACCACGGTGGTCAGCTTCCTGCCGGTATTCTTTCTGACGGGCCGCGACTACCGCCTGTTTGCGCCATTGGCCTGGACGAAGACCTTCGCGATCGTCGCCAGCCTGATAGTGGCGGTGGCCGCCATTCCCGTTCTATGCCGGTTGTTACTGCGAAGTTCCCGATCATCGAAGCTGCGCGGCGTGGCCGTGGGCCTCGCCTTCGCCGGCCTGTCCGCCGCGCTCTGCTACTTCGTGTGGGGCGAGCGAGTGATGGCCTACTTGCCGTTTGAACTACCGGCGGTGACGGCGGTTTTGGCGGCTGTTGGATTTGTTCTGGGCTGGTGGATGGGGCGCGAAACCATCCGACCCATGGAAGAAAGCCCCGTGAGCCGATTCGTTCGTTTTCTGTACGCCGGGCGGCTCCGCATGGCGCTGGATCACAAGCTGGCCATGCTGTCGCTGCCCGCCATCGTGCTGGTTATTGGAGTTGGGGCCTGGAGTGGTCTGCCGGCGGTGCTGCGCCCCGTCGAGTACGTCTTTCGCTCGCTCGGAGCGGAGCCCAATGACCTGCCCGGCTACGTATCCGCCAAGCACCTATTCACTGGCCTGGAAACCGATGATTGGATCGCGCTGGATGAAGGGAGTTGGTTTTACATGCCTCAGCTCTATCCGGCCGCCAGCTTCAACCAGGCGATGGAAGTGCTGCAAACGCAAGACGCGATGATCAAGGAGATACCCGAGGTCGAAAACGTGCTGGGCAAGATTGGACGCATCGAATCGGCCTTGGATCCGGCGCCGGCGGCGATGATTGAAACTTATGTCATGCTCAAGCCCCGCGATCAATGGCGAGCCGGCCTGACTGGCCGTGACATCTGGGATGAAATCAATACGGTCGCCAAGCTGCCGGGCGTTCCACTGGCCTCGCCGCTGCAGCCGATTGAAGGCCGGGTGGTGATGCTGCAAAGCGGCATTAAGGCATCCATGGCCATTCGCATTTATGGGGAGGATCTTTCGGGTCTGGCCAAGGTGGCCACGACGGTGTCGGAGCATCTTAAGGAGAATCGGTACGTGGACGCGCTCACGGTGAGCCCCGACATCGTGCTGGGTAAACCCTACAACGAGTTCGAGGTCGATCGCGACGAAGCGGCGCGATATGGCATGAGCACCATGATGGTGAACCAGGTGGTCGCGGCGGGACTGGGCGGCGTGGACGTGACCACCACCTATGAAGGCCGTGAGCGCTACCCAATCCAGGTCCGCTATCGCCGCGACATTCGCGAGCGGATCGACGAACTCGGCGACGTGGCCGTGGTGACTGGTGCCAAGGAAGTGGTCCCGCTGCGGCAATTGGCCGACATTGAAACGACCTGGGGACCGGGCGCGATCAACAGCGAAGACGCCCGCCTGGTGGCGCATGTTTCCTTTTCGCCATCCGGGGCCGCCGGCGACCTGGAGACGGTCGCGGCGGTGATGAAGTCACTCCGTGACGAGCGCGCGGACGGCGAACTGGCGTTTCCCGCGGGAAACTTCGAATTGCAGCCGGTCGGCTCGTTCCAAAACCAGATTGAAGCCAATCGCCGGTTGATGTGGATCGTGCCCTTGGTGCTGCTGACCAATCTGCTGCTCATCTACCTCGGGTTCCGCAATCTGCCCATCGCCATGGTGGTATTCTCCGGCATCCCGGTCGCGTTCTCCGGCGGAATGATCGCTCTGGCCGTGATGGGCGTCGAGATCAATACGGCGGTCTGGGTCGGCTTCATCGCGCTGTTCGGCATTGCCGTGGATGATGGCGTGGTGATGGCCACATACATCAAGCAGTCGCTGGAAAAGGTGAAGATCGGCACGGTGGCTGAGTTGCGCGATTGCGTCTACGCCGCCGGACTCAAACGCATCCGCCCCTGTGTGATGACCACCATTACCACCTTGATCGCACTGCTGCCCATCATGCTATCCCACGGTCGCGGCGCCGACGTGGCACGGGCGATGGCCGTGCCCGTATTCGGCGGCATGTTGGTCGAGCCGTTCACCACGTTCATTGTGCCCACGGTTTATTGCGCCTATATGGAATTAAAGCTCCGTTTGGGCTTTGAGGATTCACTTCTTGCGGCGTCGCAAGGGGATGACTAGTGCATTGTCCCGGCTGAAGATAGGGCGGCCGCACCGGACGGAATGTGGGAAGCCCACGGTCTGGCGACCGTGGCTGCCCGAAAACCAGGCCATGACAAAGCACGAGCTGGTGTTTTCGCAACTCGAAACGAAAGGACGAAGAAGATGAGAATGGTCAAAAAGCCACAACAGCGCCAGTCGGGTTTCCTTTTACCCAGGCAGTCTTGGGCGCGGCAACCACGTTTCATACCGGTCGCGGATGACTTCCTCCGCCGCGAGTCCGACCAACGGGAGGACGGCTTGCGTCGGGCAGCTTTCCATCCGGAAAAATCCAACCGCCTGAAATATATTACGGGCTGTAAGACCGGCTTGGCGATGATGGTCGTGGCCAGTGTTGCCAGCGTGGCCCTGGCGGTGGATCCCGGCGGCGAACAAGCCGCGTTGCCCGATCAGGCACGCATGGCCGCGCAAGACATCTGTCCCGTTACCGGCAATCAGCTCGGCACCCACGGCACGCCGGTGAAGGTGAAGATCGATCACGAGACCGTCTTCCTTTGCTGCAAGGATTGTACGTCCGGCCAGATCAAGCCGAAGCATTGGGCCACGATCCAAGCCAAGTTCGCGAAGGCGCGCGCGCAGGGCATCTGTCCCGTTACCGGCAATCAACTCGGCACCCACGGCACGCCGGTGAAGGTGAACATCGGCCGAGAGACGATTTTCCTGTGCTGCAAAGGTTGTACGTCCGGCGAGATCAAGCCGGAGCATTGGACCACGATCCACGCTAATTTCGTCAACGCGCAAGCCACCTGCCCGGTCATGGGAAATGAATTGCCGGACAACGCTAAATGGACGATCGTGGACGGCCGGATCATCTACGTCTGCTGCCCGCCGTGCATCCAGAAGATCGAGGACGATCCGGGAACGTACCTCGCCAAGCTGGATGCGTTGTACCGCAAGTCGGTTTCAGCGAAGTAGCCAATTACCCAGGGACTGAGTTCGACCGAGTGCCGGCCAGATCGCCGCCAATTTCGGTACGATTCGGGCCGGCACTTGAGTCGAGATGTGGTTGCTGATTGGCACGTGACAAAACACGATCCCGCTCGGCACGGCGCATTTTTGAACCGCGAGGTTCGTTCCAGTCAGCGTGCTGCCGAGCATGGGCCCGTCACCTGCCATGTTCTTGTCTTGCATGTTTTTGTCTTGAAATGAGAGTTGGACAAAAAGATGAGAGACAAAAAATGCCCGCCGCGATGGAGTTACAATCATACGAGAATGGATATGTTGGAACACGGATTGCAAGATCGCGGCGTGTTCGAGTCACGGACGATACCGTGGTAGTGACCTGTTATACCGGTCGCGGATAACTTTCTCCGCCGCGAGTCCGACCAACGGGAGGACGGCTTGCGTCGGGCAGCTTTCCACCCGGAATAATCCAACCGCCTGAAATATATAACAGCCCGTAACAAAACGCGGTTTCCGCTCCCCAAACGCCCTAGATGAAAGGAAACCTGACTGGTTTTCGCCGTAGTTGGATTGCGACGGAGCCGAAGCAATACGTGGCGCTGCTCATGGGAAAGCGGAAACGTTTACCTGGCCTCCCGAGCCGGTGACGTGTCATCCTCGAGGGTATTCTTTTCCTCCTCGAGGGTATTCTCTCGGCCATGGAAATACCGGGATGCCCCGGGTGTGGGACAGTGGCCATTCTGGTAGGTGACGTAAGGCGGCAGCGGCGGGGGGCTGTAACGATAAGGAGTACAGTTTCCCTGGTAATCGTGGTAGGCAGCCGCGCAGCCACAGAACGAGGTTACCAGCGCGAGTCCGAGTAGCTTCCACAAAACAGATGTTTTCTTTTTAGCCATGATGATCATCCCTCGATTCCCGGGGCGGGGGGAGTCTCGCCCGGCGCCGGTGATGGAATTCGTTCGTCCGGAGATTCGGTTGGGAGCTCTCCACCAATCGCCCGTTCCAGCGCGGCCAAGGTCTGCTGCAATTCCGATTCCATGCGATGGTACGTGATCTGAAATCGTAGAAGTTGCTGCCAGTTGTCGATCAACGTGAGGAAGTCCACGTCGTCCACCTGGTAGGCTGCCCGCGAAACCTCTAGAGTCTGCTCTGCTTTGGGAATAATGTCGTCGCGAAACAGCTTGACCAGGTCATGTCGGCTGACTGCCCGAGTGTAGAGATCCTTGACGGACTCCGCGGTTCGATCCCGCAACGAATCGTACTCCCTGGTGGTCGCTACCATGCGCGATTCGGCCTCGCGGACGCCGGCCTCGAGCCGTTTACGGTAGATCGGTACGTTGACGGAGACCCCGAGCAGCAGGGGGTCATTGCCGTTGGCCACCGGGCTGATTCCGGCCGATGAGGTGCCAATCCAGGTCATGCCCGCGGTCAGGTCCGGGAAATACTCCAGTCGTGCCAGATCGACCTCGCGGCGGTCACGTTCCGCCGCCGCCAATTGGGCATGCAATTCCGGCCGTTGGGAAACCGCCAGCCGGTAGAGTCGCTCCAGGTCATGAGGGATCTGCTGCCGAGGCGTTTGCTCCAAGGCGCGAACAGGCGTCTCGGGGGAGACGTGGAGTAGCCGGGCCAATTTAGCCTGCGTGCCATCAAGCCGCTGCCGCAGGCGGACTAACTGGTCATCCAGTTGGGAGACTTCGACCTGGGCGCGAAGCACGTCTTGCTGGCTGACACTGCCCGTCCGGTATCTGTTTTCCGCAATCTGGACAAGGTCCAGCAACAGTGCTCGGTTGTCTTTCGTGATTTCGATGGCCCTTTCCACGAAATACAACTCGTAATAGGCTTGTTTCACCTGCTCGATGACTTCCAGCTCCACCGCGGCCAGCTGGGCTCTGGCCACGTTCACGCCGGACTCGGCGGCGTCCGCCTTCGTTCCGAGCTTGCCGAACCACGGTACGTGCTGGTTGGTCGTGAGCGACACGTCCTGTTGGCCGGCGGCTGTTTGAACGGATTCCGGGAACGCGGTCACGCCGAAGGTGGGGTCTCGGAGACTCGCCGCCTGGGGAACCTTGTACGCCGCCGCGTCGACCCGCTTTCGCGCGGCCTCAATGTCCGGGTTTTGCGATAACGCGTGCGCGATGTACACGTCGACCGCGTGCGGCCCCGCCAAATCAGCGGCCGGAGGCGGAACCGCCTCGGCGGCCGAGTCAGGACTGCCAACGGAGTAGGTTACCTGGTTTGCCACCTTCTCATAATCCGCGGTCCGGATTCGCCGGGGATTGCGGCAGCCCGCCATCAAGCACAGGATCGCGGCGAAGCCCACGCACCAGCAAAACCGATCCCCCCCCAACTTGCCGATGGTCGACGCGCGCCGCCACAAAACCCCGAGTACGCGTAGCAAGAACGCCATGATAATCCGTCCTGTCAGATTTCTTCCAGAGAAAGACGAATCCTTCCGCAATACGTCACCACGGGTTATATCGTCATCACGGGTTAGGCCCATGAACTCGATACAACCGCTCGAACCAATTGAAACGGCTGAACAACCGCCCGAAACCCCAGGATCCTTACAATCCGCAAACTCGCCTGGCGGAAGACCGACGGGGACCATGAGAATTCGGCTGAAGATCATTGCCGGGTCTCGCAGCGTTTGAAGTGCCGCATGCACCGAAACCAGCCGCGGCGCCAAATCGCCAAATTGGCCGAATTGGCCGCGGTTGACCGAAACATCGAATCGGCGTATAGTTTTTTGTATGTATCGCGTTTTCTATATACTATTGACCGCGTTGGCCCTGGTGGCGTGTCCATTCCACTGCATGAGTGCCGTGGCGGGGGGCCGCGCGCCCGAGGAACAGGTCCGGGCACGCTCCTGTTGTGCCCATTGTGCGGCGAAGGAAAACCAGTTGTCTCGACCGGGCACGCCGTGCTCTCGGGGTGACGGCGGAGAACCCTCGCCGCAAAAATGCCAGTGCGGAAACTGTCTTTGTCGTGGCGCGACGCTGGACGATGACGATGTGCCGCTCAACGCAAATGGCGACCTGGTTGTACCTTTGGCCGGCGATCGAGCCAGCAGCGTCATCGCCACCGAGGCCTTCCGGCGGCCCACGGCGGATGAATCTCCTCCCGGCCGGCCGCTTTCTTTCGGACGCGCGGTCCGCGTCCTTCTTCAATCTTTCCTCCTCTAATCGCGCTGCGGGGTTACCGGGCACGCGGCATCGGCCGCTGCCACGCGACCGGGACTGGTGAAGCGCTGAGCGTTTCGAGGCCGTGCTGGTCAACCACCTCTTCGCGTGTATCGGATATTGGGCGTCTACGCGACGTCTCACGATATATGCGGCGACGTGTTCCTGTTAGTCGCTCCGGAGGATATCTTTCAGGCGGTTGGATTTGTCCGGGTCGAAAGTTGCCCGACGCAAGCCGTCCTCCCGTTGGTCGGACTCGCGGCGGACAAAATCATCCGCGACCGGTATGAATCGGCATGCGACGGGAATTCCCGG
>JBNJEM010000040.1:0-23963 GCA_051745935.1 Planctomycetota bacterium | reverse complement strand
GGACAAGCCCGTGGCATCCATGCGGGCTCCGTGGTATCCATGCGGGCTCCGTGGTATCCATGCGGGCTCCGTGGCATCCATGCGGGCTCCGTGGCATCCATGCGGGCTCCTGTGTCCAGGCCGTGTAGTGGCGCCCGTGAACGGCTGCAAAATAACTTACCGATTTCGGCGGCCCGTGGCTACGGCCGCAGTCGTCAGGCTGCATCGACGTATAAGCCAATACGCCTGCTTCGCCTTCCTCCGCGGCCTTGTCCTCGGCACGCCCAAATCGGCAACTTATTCTGAAGCAGCCCCTTACCTCCAGTCCATATGATTGGCCAGCCTCGATCGTAACATGGTCCACATGCCACTCTGAAGTGGCGGTGCAAAAGAAGAGTGATGAAAATCGCAACACTGGGGCTTACCCCCTCATACTGCTTATCCGTGACGTCTCTCGTGGTGAACAACAGCCAACACAGCTAGGGGGAAGGCGGACCAACTTATGACCAACGCCGATTGGCCGAACGTTACGGCGTATTCTCTTTCAGGCAAATATACCGTTCACGGATGACTTTCTCCGCCGCGAGTCCGACCAACGGGAGGACGGCTTGCGCCGGGCAGCTTTCCACCCGGAAAAATCCAACCGCCTGAAATATAACCTCTCCGTCCATCGTGGAAACGAACACGCCGGAATCGGCGAGAATCATTCCGTCCAATACCGGTGCCGCGGAAAGGTCGCGTTCCGCCCGCGTGGCGCCATCGCCGCGAGCGACGATCCGAAGAGTGCCCGGACCGCAACGGCCGTCCGCGTCCGGCAGACGGGTTCCGCCGGCGACGAGCAAGGTATCGCGGCAAAGTACCATGGCCCGCGCGATAAACGGCAGGTTCTCCGACCACTTGAACTGGCGACCTTTCCCGCGAGCTTTTCCATTTCGAGACCGTCACTGAACCGTACAGCCCCTGTTCGCGAAGCAGACTCCTCGCTTTCGACACCACCTCCGCGTCAGAGTCGAGTCCGCGGACTAGCAGGGACTCCCGCTCGCCCAACTCCGCCGGCAATGACACGTCCTGGCACCCTATCACGGCGACCAGGCCTCCCTGTATCCCGGAGGCCTCGAGAAGCTCCCCCGGTTCGACACAGCTGCCGTGTCGTGGTGACAAAAGCATCAAGGCGACCCCCACTCCAATGGCGATATGGTTCTTCATCGTGCACCTCGCTGAGCACGAAACATCGGATCCATTGACAGCTCGTAACCGACCCAGGTCCCCGCTCTTAGAAGTCCCTGGGCCAGGGGAAACCTACCCGGTTTTGTTATGGCTTCTTAGCCGTTCGAACCAGCACGGTAGACTCATGGCCGCCCGGGGCGCGTGATTTCTGAGTCCGTATTTCAAACGGTGGGCTTTTTCCGGGTGGAAAGCTGCCCGAGGCAAGCCGCCCTCCCGTTGGTCGGACTCGCGGCGAAGAAAGTCATCCGCGACCGGTATATTCGGGCCGCGCGGGGGTTCCAAACTACCGGCGCTGGTTAAAGAGAATCTGCGTGCCCTCCTTGCCGGCCACGACAATATCGATATCCCCATCGCCGTCCAGATCAGCCGTGCGGATTTGGAGACCGGCTCCCACTTGACCTTCATTTATCGTGTAAGGCTTAAACGACTTACTCTCGGCGTTCCACACATAGTAACGCATAATCGGTGGTTCATCGCTTCCGGGATCGCCGCCGTTGTGAGCCAGGACACGTTTGCCCGTGATCAGCTCCTTGCGCCCGTCGCCGTTCAAATCAGCCAAATGCAGGCAATGGGCCTGGGAAAAACTCTTGTCAATCGTCGTCTTTTCAAATTGCAGCTTGCCATCAGCGTCCGTTCCGGCGCCCCGCCACAAGTAGATGCCATAATCGTGCGAGTCGGACCAGACGAGATCGTTAATACCGTCGCCGTCCACATCGTAAACCAACATGGGACAGCTGCCATGCAGCTCCCAGTCGGCATGATGGATCCACTTTCGCTGCAAGGGATCGCCGGCCGGTCGTTCGTACCAGCCCAGTCCAAAAACAATGTCGTCTCGCCCATCGTTGTTGATGTCGCCAAAGCCAACACCATGTCCGTTGATGTCACCGATCGCATGCTTTTGGATAGCCGGCACTTGTCGCGTGACGTCCTTTGCCTTTCGCCCCTGCTTTGTCTTCACCTCTCGCTGCTCCGTCGTCAGCGTCCAAACCAGCGTCGGATTGTTCTTGTTCCACTGATTGGCGAACCACTCGGGGGTGCTGTCCCCGACGATATCGATCAAGTAGCATGCTTCATTGTTCTTCTGGCGTGTGTCGCCCAATAAGCGTGGCGACCAGAGATGCCCCTTCTCGAGCCCCTCGGCGCCTGGATTCTCGTACCAGTACACTTCTCCAGAGGTGAAATCCATCGCGATGACGTCGGGATAGTTATCGCCGTTGCAGTCATGGGCCCAATCACCGTTGGAACGTACATAGCCGTTCCAATCCTCGATACAGCGAACCGGACGCGGTACCCACTCGCCGTTGCGATACCAATTTCGGCCGGCTACGACATCCAATTTCCCATCTCGATCGAAGTCCGCCACGTCGCAGCCCTCGTTCGCGTCAACGGTCAGCAACCGTGGCTCGAACTTGACGGGATGCTCCGCCGCGGATACCCCGACGAACATCGCGAACAAGACCGTTGACCCAATGACACTCATACGCATGGCTCTCTCCTCACAGGTTGCGAAACTAGTGGACTCAACACGATCTCCACGGGTATTGTCCTGTTTTCGCAACCACGGATCAAGCAGGCATGGCCGCTTTTCCTTCGGGGGGCGCGGCTCGAGCTGTCTCGCGCGACTCGAGGTTAGAACAGCCCGGAGATATTTCCGCTTTCATCGATATCGATATCCAAAGCGGCGGGGTGTTTCGGCAGGCCGGGCATGGTCATGACCGCGCCGGTATAGACCACGATGAAACCGGCCCCCGCCGACACTTTGGCATCGGAAACCGTAATGGTGAAACCAGACGGGCAGCCGGGGACTTTCGGGTTGTCCGTCAAGGAAGCCGGGGTCTTGGCCATGCAAATGGGGAGGTTCCCATACCCGAGGTTTTCGATTTGTTTGATCGCGCGAGCCGCCGGCTTGGTCAGCTCGACCCCCGAGGCGCCGTAGATCTTCGTCGCGATCGTTTCGATCTTGTTCACCACGGACGTGTCGAGGTCGTAGAGGGGCGCGAAGTGCGAGTCCGCATCGCATAGTTGAACCACTTTTTCAGCCAGTTCCACGCCCCCTTGACCGCCCCCTTCCCGGAAATCCGTAATGGATGCGTCCACCCCAGCGGTGACACATTGATCCTTGATTTGTTGAAGGTCGTCGGGGCTGTCCTCCAGGAACCGGTTAATGGACACCACGACCGGAACCCCGAAATGCCGGACGCTTTCGACATGTTTCAAGACATTGTCAATTCCGTGGACCGCGATCGCCCTCCGCGTGACCACCAACACCACGGCCGACGGCTCTAGATTTCCGGCGCGGCATTTGATGTTGAAGAATTTTTCGGCGCCCAAGTCCGCGCCAAATCCCGCTTCGGTGACCACATAGTCCCGGGTTCGGAGCGCCAGGCGGGTGGCGACCAGCGAGTTGCATCCGTGCGCGATGTTGGCGAAGGGACCGCCGTGGACGAACACGGGCGTGTTCTCAGTGCTTTGCACCAGGTTCGGATGCATCGCGTGTTTGAGCAGGGCGGTCATGGCGCCTTGAGCGCCAATGTCCGCGTTGGTCACGGGTTTTCGAAGATAGTCATAGCCGACGATGATGTTTCCGAGCCGGCGTTTAAGGTCGGCAAGATCGGAGGCCAGGCACAAAATGGCCATGATCTCGGACGCGGCCGTGATTTCGAACCGGTCCTCCCGCATGACACCGTTGGTTCCCGCCCCCTGCAAGCCGACCAGGATGTTGCGAAGCGTGCGATCATTCATGTCGATCACCCGTTTCCAATCCACCTTCCGCGGGTGAATCTCGGGTTCGGATCGCTGGTGCAGGTGGTTATCGACCACGGCGGCCAGCAAGTTATGCGCCGTGGATATGGCATGCATGTCGCCCGTGAAATGGAGGTTGATGTCCTCCATGGGCAACACCTGCGAGTAGCCTCCGCCGGCTGCCCCGCCCTTGAGCCCCATGCACGGTCCGAGCGACGGCTCCCGAATGGCAACCATGGTTTTGTTGCCCGCATGGCTCAGCGCTTGCCCGAGCCCAATGGTATTGGTGGTTTTCCCCTCGCCCTGGGGCGTCGGCGTCATGGCCGTGACCAGCACGAGCTGACCGGTGGGCGCATCCGCATACTTCGCAGCCACCGAGTGCGGTACCTTGGCGATGTAGGGCCCGTGAGAGACCAGATCATCCGCGTCCAGCCCCGCCTTCTCGGCCACCTCCAGGATCGAGCGTTTTTCGGCCACCCGCGCTATGTCAATGTCTGATCTCAAGCGTACGTTCCTGCTTGCTTTTCTCAGCCCGACGCCGGACCCCGCTGCTATTCACGCGGCATGCCAAAGCTACCCAACAGCCCCAGCAGGGCGTCGCGACTGATAATCTTTTTGTTGTAATAGTCCAGGATCTGGCCAAGCTTTAATTCCAACCGTACGCCCGGGGCCTCGGTTGACTCTCGATCGGAGATAATCGCAACATCTTCTCGACGGATGCCCTCGGCCGCGATGATTTCGCCCACCAGCCGTTCCAAATCCCTACCGGCTAGGTCGTGGGAGGGAACTTCCCCCGTGATGCACTTCGAATCGTCATCCATCGGCAATGGATACCCATACGCGTAATCGATCCCCAACTTGGTTTTCAGTGCATCGGCCAGCGGGGCGAACGCGTTGGACGCCAGCGCGATTTTGTAGCCCATGGTTCTGAGCGTCTGCAGCAGCTCAATCGTGCCGGGCGTGGGTTGGATCTCCTGAATGATGCTCTCGAGCACCTCGCATGGCATGCCTTCCAGGCGGCTCGCCGCCTTTCGCAGCGACCCCGCGACGTCGCTGAAGGTGTACTGTCCCTCGAAATCGGAAGCCGAGAGGGCGGTTTGCTCGAAAATCTCGTCACGAAGTTCCGGAGCGACGAAACTGCCGCCAATGTCAAAGAGAATGACGCGTTTTCTTTTGTTAAACACGTCCTCGGACTGGAACACGGCTTGGATACCCATCTCGGCCATGGCCTTGTGAACCGTGGCCCGCAGATTCTCCAACGGAATTGAACTTCGGCTGATGTCGGCCCGCAACTCCGTCAGAAATACCCCCTCTCGGCCAATACTTTGAGCGAACTCGATGTTGGCCTTGTACTTGCCCAAGGTCTCCGAGATCGATGAAATGATGCCGGGACGGTCCCTTCCGATCAGGATCAAGAGCACGTTTTCCTTCTCGGGATCACGGGGCGTCGGGTTGTATTTGTCGACCGAAAGCTCCAGGCCCGTCTCTTCTCCGATTCTCCTGACCATGTCCGAAAAAACCTGAAGCTCCATCTCCGTTCCGGCCAAATCAACGACCAAGAGCACGGAAAATAGTCCATGAAGCACGTCCTGGCGCAGATCGACAATGTTGCCCCCAGCTTGGCTGATCGGCGTCGTAATCCGCCCCACCAGGCCGACGGCGTCACTGCCCGTCCCGTATACCATATAGAGTCGCTGGCGAGTCATCGTTGCCTCCCGTGCCTGGTCAGTTATACTTCACGCCATCACAAACGCCACGAAGGGGCAGCAGGCGTTTCCAGTGTCAATGGCCCGGATGAAATGGGGACACGTCCGCGAGCCTCGCGTCGCCGTGGCTCAGCAACGATAGACACCGCACCCCAAGAATTGCGGCCAGCTCCCAGCGGTTGATTACTCGCCGAACCCCCCAAAGCCCCCCCTCTTCCACCATCCAACGAAAACCGTTCAAATTCCAGCTTTCGACCGAAAGCGACAGATACCGGTCGCGGATGACGTTGTCCGCCGCGAGTCCGACCAACGGGAGGACGGCTTGCGTCGGGCAGCTTTCCACCCGGAAAAATCCAACCGCCTGAAATATATTCCGGACATGCCGGGCCGCGCACCCTCCTGGCCGCGACGCCGAAAGATGGGATCACCTCGCGGCCTTGGCATGAGTCGTCAACCTTCCCCATGCTTTACCCTGTTCTACAGATAGTACCGCGTTGGTCGGCTGTCAAGTGCGGGCTTCGTCTGTCGTTGGCCGCGCTTCTGGTTGGCCGTGCCTTACGTGATCCACGACCTGCCCGACTCGCCGAACCACGATTTTCGATACCATCGCGCCCACCGGCACGAAACCGATACGGGGCGGTGAACCTTGGCCCATTCGTAACGCTCAAGGTCTCGCGTAACCAACACGCCCACAAGTTGCTTTTCCCGGAGGAGTCTTCAACCATGGATATCGAAAAAGAGATCCTGAATCTATTCACGAAATGGAACGTCGCACTAAAGACGGGAAAGCCATCGAATGTTGTTTCATTGTATGCGGAAACCGCTGTGTTGCTCCCAACAGCCTCGAATCAGGTGCGAGACACGCCCGCCCTGATTGAAGACTACTTCAAGCACTTTCTGGAACGGGGCCCAAGCGGAAGGATCGACCAGTCGCACGTGCGGATGTTTGGCGGAATTGCGATCAATTCCGGCGTGTATACGTTTCGTTTTTCTTCGGGAGAATCCATGCAGGCCCGTTACACTTTCGTGTACCAATCGCTTGACGGGCAATGGCTCATCGTGGAGCACCACTCATCCGCAATGCCAGAAGGGCAAACGGCATAATGTTAGCTCATCATTGCCGCTTGGGTCGTCAGGGGGGCGCTGGCTTAACCCCCTCATTGCCTGGAAGAGCCGTATTTCAGTTCGCTAAAAAGTTACCGAATATCGAATATCGAGCAAGGCATTTCGAATGATGAAGTTAGGCCTCGATGCGGAGTAAACTGCTGCCAGCCGACGGCGTACACACCGTGGCGCCGGAGGGGAGCCCCGAGGGTTCGTAGAAGAGCTTGTTCAACCGCTCCTGGAGGGCCGTGACGGCGTCGCGTTCAGCCAATACCATGGCACACCCGCCGAGCCCGGCCCCCGCGATCTGGCCGCCCAAGACACCGGGGGTACGGCACGCGATATCGACCAGCGCGTCGATTTCGCGAATGCTGCAGCGGTAAGCACCCGGTTGACCTTCCAATTGGGCGGAACTGACTCGTTGATGATCCCAGCTGATCGCATCGTCGATCAGGGCATGCAAGCGATCGTCCGAGATATCCGTGCGGAACGGCGTCGCCGTCAAATCGTCACTCACGTGGTAACATCGCTCGCCATCATGCGAGATCTTCATGAGCCGCCCCAATTCGCGCATATTGCCCTCTTTTAGACACGCGGCGGCCTTGCGCGCGCGTTCACACTCGGCGATACCAAACCACATGACACCTCGGACGGGATAGACACGTTCCCCCTCCACCCGCTCGAAGTACGGAGCCAGCTCGTCCCAGGCCGGGTGCGACGAGAAGAGGCGTCGTACTTCGGCGGCCGTCAGCGACTCGGGCAGCGCCAGCAGAATCTCGTAGATTTGCCGGGGAGGTACCTTCAACACCTCAGGCGTAATATCCCGGACGTACTGGATCAGGGGGGCGAAATTCGGAAACCGTTCTCGTACCAGTTCCACCCCCAGCCGGTACGAGGCGACGCGGGAATTGAAAGCGATCATGGCCCCCGCCGCTTTTTTAGCCTGCATGAACGAGTTGCAGACGACCATTCGATGCGTATCGGGAAACTGGATTTGTTCCAAAAGTTCAAAATCGTGGAACTGAACGTGGTTAATCGTTCCCATCGCCCCATATTTCATCGCGGCATGATCGGCGCTGCCGCCCCGCGTGCCGACAAACCATTCCCCTTCTCCGCAGAAGTTGACGAACTGGCTTGGCGTTATCTCCAAACCGTGCAGGGCGGTGGCCGCTTCGGCGGTGGACACCACCAGCGCCGAGGAAGAACTCATGCCGGCGGCCACCGGGATGTTGCCGTGGGCGACCAAATCCATGCCGTGGAGCAGACGGTCGCGAAAGGCCATTTGCATGCGTAGCATCGCCGCCTCAATGTAGATGCTCCACTGCCCCGCCGACTGCCGGAGATGACGTTCCAATCCGTCGCAATTGATGCAGCTGTGCCAGTCATCCCAATTGAGCTGGCTCACCAGCCGCCCGACCGAAATCGACGCGTCCGCGAATTGGCGGGGCGCCACGTTGCGAACCTCGATCCGATCGTCGTCGCGTGGCGAGACGACCATGATCACTTCCTGGTTGACCGCCATCAGATTGCAGCAGCCTCCCTGGTAGTCGATGTGCCGCCCCATCACGTTGATGCGGCCCGGGGAGCGGACGATAATGGCATGTCGATCCTCGCCGAACTCGGACGCGAACCGAAGCAAAACCTCGCGATAGGCCCGGCACCGCTCGGCCAGCAATTCAGGAGCGTCTCCATAGTTCTTGGCCAGCGCGGCGGCGGTTCGAGGCAGTGGTTGGCGCTGGTTCGGAAACAGATCCAACCATTCCCGAATCGTTCGGATCGTGTCCCGGCCCAACCGCTGTTGTAACTGGCTCAACGATTGCTGGCGCCGCCCCCGAAAATAGTCGGTAATCCTTAACAATTCCTCCGGGTCGTTATAGGACATCACATTGTGTGGTGCGTCGGCCACGACACAGCCAGCCTGAAACCTGACGCCTTGATCATCACGAGCCGACAGAATCGCTCCAATCGCATCCGTCAAGTACTGCTCACCTTGGGCGTTGTCCGCCACCATGTGTTGCAGCCCATAGGCCAGCACGCCTTTGCGAACCAGATAGACCGACTCATTGCGAAGCGGGGAATGGAGGGCGTCGGTCGGCGACCATGCCGCCGCGTCGTGGTCCACGGAGAAGTCCGACGGAAGCTGGTTAAGCGAATCGAGCAGCTCATGGGGTTCGAGGCCGACCGTCGGATCCATATCGCCAGCCGCGCCGCCCAACGGGGCGCCGAACAAGCGTTTGAGCGATATCGTGTTGCCGGCGTGCTCCGCGATAACCTCCTGCAATTGCTCGCCGGTAACCGCCGTTTCGCGTTTTTGTAACCACTCGCCGACGGCGCCGCGACAGGCACGCAAACGAATGTCGCTTAACTCGGCTATTCCCGCCGGTCGACCACAGGAGTCGAGCAGGATTCTGCCGGCCGACTCGCCCCCCAGTTCAGCGGGCGATGCCAGGATTTGCAGGTCTGTTTGAGACGCGTCGAATTGCTCGATCAGCCGGGCCAGCGTCGCACTATCGATGATCTTGTCGCCGGCGATCACCAGCACCCGGGCCCGGTCGCTCATTGGCGCCAACGCCTGGAGACCACAGCGGGCCGCGTCTCCCGTCCCCAAAGCATTCGGCTGGTAGGCAAACACAACGTTCGAAAACCGCTCGCCCACCGTCTCCACGACTTGCCCCGCCATCTCTCCCACAACCACCACATTCTGCGCCACGCCCAGACGGTTGAACGTGTCGAGGGTGCGGACGATGGTCGGTTCCCCCGCCACGTCAAAGCACACCTTGTGCATGTACCGGTTTCGCATTCGCCGACCTTTGCCCGCGGCCAACACGATCGTAAACAGGGGTAAAACGTCACGCATGGAATGACAGCTCGCGTAAGGACACAAAATCGAGAAACAAGCACCGTTTCACAGCCGGTGACAAAACCGGGCTTCCGCTTCCAAAAACCGCTGGGTGAGAGGAAACCTAAACGATTCTGCCATGACCTTTTAGTATAATCGTAACCGTTTTCTGGTGTGCGGAAAACGAGTCGTCCTTGACCATTGCGAACGCGCGCCGCAGTGTCCTGGGCCCATGAAAACCCCGGAAATTGGAAAAACTGGCGCTGCGAGGTTTTTGCAGCCCATAACCTGGTTCCCGCTCCCAAGATTTCCTAGGCGCAAGGAAACCTGACTGGTTTTGTCATGGCTTCTTAAAGGCGGAGGGAAAACTGCAAGAGGAGCTGCCAAACCCTTGCATTTTCAGGGGATTCCGCCGGATCCCGGAGGTTTCTGTCTGGCTCTGAGCATTTATTGCACATCGTCGTTCCGGACACCGAACACCTCGCCATCCGCCCCGCGACATCCATGCGGGCCTTGCGTGTCCAGGCCGTGTAGCGGCACCCGTCCGTTGGTCGGACTCGCGGCGGAGAAAGTCATCCGCGACCGGCATCACGGATCGGGTGCGATCCCATTGGCGGATACGCCGAATAATCCGATGGCGACCAATGTCCTGGGATCGGGAGGTCTGACGCGAGCCCCGGCATCCCCCGTTTTGGGACCAGGCCCCCGGGCTATTCCACCGTGACGCTCTTGGCCAGATTCCGCGGTTTGTCGACATCGCAGCCCCGCAGCACGGCGATGTGATAAGAGAGCAGCTGCAGGGGGATGGCGGAGACAATGGGCTGCAGGTATTCGACGACGTGTGGCACCCGAACGATATCGTCGGCCAGGCTTTCGACCCGCTTGTCGTCTTCGGCCACGATCGCGATCACTTGACCGCCGCGTGCCTTCACTTCCTGGAGGTTCGCCATGACCTTATCGTACACGAAGTCCTGGGGCATGATGAAGACACTTGGCGTGTTCTCGTCGACCAGCGCGATCGGTCCGTGCTTCATTTCGGCCGCCGGGTACCCTTCGGCGTGGATGTAGCTGATTTCCTTGAGCTTCAGCGCGCCTTCCAGGGCCGTGGGGAAGTTATACTGGCGTCCCAAGTAAAGGAAGTTGTCGTATCCGCAGTATTTTCCAGCGATTCTCCGCACCTGATCGTTCGTCTCGAGCGCGGCACGGATTTTGTCTGGCAGTTGGCGGAGGGCGTCGATGATTTGCCGTCCAGCCGTGTAGCTCAAATGGTGCAGCCGGCCAAAATAGAGTGCCAACAGGATCAGGGCGAGGCACTGGGAGGTGTACGCCTTGGTTGAAGCGACACCGATTTCAGGTCCGGCGTGCAAGTAGATTCCGCCATTGGCCTCTTGAGCGATCGTGCTGCCCACCACGTTGCAAATGGCCAAGGCGGGATGCCCCTTGCGTTTCATCTCTCGCATCGCCGCCAGCGTGTCGGCTGTTTCACCGCTTTGGGTAATGGCGAACAACAGCGTCCCGTCCCCCACCGGCGGGTTGCGATACCGCAACTCGCTCGCATACTCCACCTCCACCGGCAATCGCGACAACTCTTCGATGGCATACTCGCCGACCAGCGACGAATGCCAGCTGGTCCCACAGGCCGTCAACACGATGCGATTGACACGGCGCAGTTCCTGCGTCGAAAGATTCAAGCCTCCGAACACGGCCGTGGCGTCTTCGTCACTCAAACGCCCCCGCATGGCGTTTTCCAACGCCCCCGGCTGCTCGTAGATCTCCTTCAACATGTAATGAGGGAAACCATCCAGATCAGCCAGATTGGCATCCAATTCCAACGGTTCAATATTGGGTTGGATATACCCTTGTTCGCGGTGGACCACCCGTATGCCGTTGGCCGTGACCAGAGCCAATTGATGATCAGCCAGATAGACGATCTTGTCCGCATATCCGGCCAACGGCGACGCGTCGCTGGCCACGTAATGTTCCCCACGACCGATGCCAAGCACCAAGGGGCTCCCGAGTCGAGCGGCGATCATTAACTCGGGATGATCTTGAAACAGCACGACCAGCCCATAAGTCCCCCGCAATTGCGTCAAGGCCTCGGTGACCGCCTGCAGCAGGATGTCGTGCCGGTCGGCCGGTTCGCCGCTTTCCGCCTTGGCCTTTTCCGCGTCGCTCAGACAATGGCTCACCAGGTGAGCAATCACTTCGCTGTCGGTCGCCGACGCAAACGTGTGTCCCAGCTTCTCCAGTTGCTCGCGAAGCTGCTGGAAATTCTCAATGACCCCGTTGTGCACCACCGCAATTCTTTCCGAATTGTCGAGATGCGGATGAGCGTTCTCTTGGGTGGCGGGGCCATGCGTGGCCCACCGCGTATGGCCGATGCCGATCGAACCGGTGTCCGGGGTGGGCCCCAAGGCACGGGCCAGATTGTCAATCCGGCCCACCGTCTTCGTGACGGAAAAACCCCCGTCCGCTCCCAGCGTGCCCACCCCCGCGCTGTCATACCCGCGATACTCCAGTCGCCGGAGTCCTTCCACCAGGAATTCCATCGCGCCATCCGTTCCCACATACCCGACGATGCCACACATATCTGCTCGCCTCCGATAGATTCGATCGGACTGTATACGCCGCGCCCTGGCACTGCCTACGGGCGGCGTCGAACCGTTGCTTGACGCCCCTCACCGGCCGCGGACGGCTCAAGCACTCCCCAATCCCCCCCAATCCAAGACGGATTGGGACGTTCACCCCCGCTTGGACACTCATCAAACGCTCGAGATTTGTACCATTTCATCCAAATGAAGCAATGTCAAAAT
Organism: Planctomycetota bacterium; assembly: GCA_051745935.1. GTDB lineage: Bacteria > Planctomycetota > Planctomycetia > Pirellulales > Pirellulaceae > JBNJEM01. The sequence goes on along the minus strand of JBNJEM010000040.1, from coordinate 11,553 downwards.
CCGGAAGGCAGAAACTCCTTTTTCCGAGCAGGCCAACGTGTATACCGGTCGCGGATGACGTTGTCCGCCGCGAGTCCGACCAAAGGGAGGACGGCTTGCGTCGGGCAGCCTTCCACCCGGACGAATCCGACCGCCTGAAGTATACGAATAACGTGTACAAATGTAGAACACGTAATCGGCCCACGCCGGGTCCGCCTTGGGAACTCCCAGCAAAAGACCCCAGGAGACTTTGGTGAACAATACCGAGCATACCCGATATGCCGCTCGTGACGGTGAAAGCCATACCGATCGCGGATGACGTTCTCCGCCGCGAGTCTCAACCAACGGGAGGACGGTTTGCCTCGGGTAGCTTTCCACCCGGACAAATCCCGGCCGCCTGAAACATATGTTTCCCCATCACGGGGTACTTGTCGTGCCAATCATTGACGGTTAAGCGTAAGCTTTCAAGTTGGACCGTATGGCTTCGACTCGTCGGGGGGTGCGACGCGGAAAATGCTCAAAGGCCTGATCGGTGACACCGGCCACTCTGACACCTGACGCCTACGCAGCCTAACCTGGACTAATGAAAACCCCGGAAACTGGGCAAACTAGAACGAGCAGGTCTACAGCATTTGTTGCGAGTCCTCGTTTCAAACACTGGACAGCTCCCCACCCAAACCGTGACGAGCATCAGCGGTGCGCCGGGTGCCATGATAGGCCCACGGATGGCAACACGGACCCACGGATGAAGAAACGGAAGAAGCCGCGCGGCTTTTTCCACGCGTGAGCCCCGTCCGCCGTGTTTCCTTTGATCCTTTCGGTCCCCGAGGTCCTTGATTCGACGCGGGCAAGGACGCAAGGCGCAACAAAACGGGCTACAAGGACTTAGAGTTTATCCTCACCACAGCCTAACGCTGTATGGTTCGGGATGGTCCGCGTTATGTGTTTTCATGGCCCCCGACGGCCTCGGAGGGCCATCGTACCCGATGTTCGGGCCGCTTCTGATAATTCCTCTAGCCCTCGCGACGGTAATCCGTTATCTATCGGGTTCCTTACATTGCAGCCGGTTTGTGCATTTTCGACGTCAGGAGACGGCCATGGACGGTCCAGCTCCCCACTTACGGGTTCGGTGTCGAAGCTATATCGTGATCCCTGCTCGGCTTCACTCGACCCGTCTCGCTCAAAAGCTTTTGCTCCGTGAAACGGGGAAACCGCTGATCCAGCATACGTACGAATCAGCCCTGCGAGCGCAACGTCCCGAGGGGGTATGTGTCGCGGTGGATCACCCCAAGCTTGAGGGGGAGGTGCGGGGATTCGGCGGCCGGGCGGTCATGACGGATCCGCAAGCGGCCAGTGGCACGGACCGCGTCGCCGAGGTCGCCCGATCGATGCCGGAGATCGACATTTTCGTCAATGTTCAAGGCGACGAACCGGAGATTTCGGGAGCCGCCATCGATTTGGCGGTCGAGACATTGCAGCGCCGACCCGACGCCCCCATGTCGACGCTCGCGACCCCCATTCGAACTCGCCAGCAACTGGCGGATCCCGCCTGTGTCAAGGTGGTGTGTAACGGGAAGGGAGAGGCGATGTATTTCAGTCGCAGTCCCATTCCGCACGCCCGCCAGTGGGACGACTCGCTCCTGGCGGCCGACCCCCCCCATTTTCTGCAACATGTCGGGCTCTATGCCTACCGGCGCTCATTCCTCTTGCAGCTCGAGGACTCCCCGCCCTGTGCTCTTGAACAAACCGAGCAATTGGAGCAACTGCGAGTGCTCGCGGCGGGACATACAATCCTCGTCTCCACGATTGACGAACCCACGACGGGAATCGACACGGTGGATGATTACCGGGCCTTTGTCAGTCGCAGGCACAGTTGCTATACTTCAGCCGGTCGGACGTGATACCAGGGTGCCGGGCGCTTCTCCGCGTGAACGGCTCCGCGGCGGACGCGAGACGCTGGCCCCCGGTTGATACGGTCCGTATTGCCCGCCCTGGGTGTCATGTCCGAGGGCCTCGAATGAGACGTATGCCGCGCGCACTTCTTTGAGCGTGCTTGCTGCCGCATCCTTGAGATCAGGAGGGTTTCGTTTGCCATGACCAAGCACATTTTCGTGACCGGGGGCGTGGTCAGTTCGTTGGGAAAAGGGCTCACAAGTGCTTCGATTGGCATGTTATTGGAGCAACGCGGTCTGGCGGTCCGGATGCAAAAATTGGATCCGTATATCAATGTGGATCCGGGTACCATGAGTCCATACCAGCATGGCGAAGTCTACGTGCTGGATGATGGCAGCGAAACGGACCTGGATTTGGGCCATTATGAGCGATTCACGAATAGCCCCTTGAAGCGGGACGCGAATTATACCACGGGACAAATCTACCTGTCGGTCATCGAGAAGGAACGGCAAGGCAAGTATTTGGGCAAGACCGTGCAGGTCATCCCCCACATTACCAATGAAATCAAGGCCGTCATTCACCGGTTGGCGGATGAACAAGTGGATGTCGTGATCACCGAAATCGGGGGCACGGTCGGGGACATTGAAAGCCTCCCCTTTCTCGAAGCCATTCGCCAATTCTCACTCGATGTGGGCAAGGAGAATTGCCTGTACATCCATTTGACGCTTATTCCCTACCTGAAGGCGGCAGGGGAATTGAAGACCAAGCCCACCCAGCATTCAGTCGGGCGTTTGCGGGAAATCGGGATACAACCCGACGTTTTGGTCTGCCGCAGCGAGCGATCCATTTCCCGGGAAGACCGCGAGAAAATCGCGTTGTTCTGCAACGTGCCGGGCGAGGCGGTGATCGAAGAAAAAGACAAAGACTTTTCGATCTACGAAGTCCCCGTGAGTCTGGTGGAAAACGAACTGGACTCGCTGATTGTCCGCAAACTGCACCTGCCCTCCCGGGAACCGAACCTTGACCTGTGGTGCGATTTACTGCACCGGTTACGGAATCCGGAGCACGAGATCAGCGTTGCCGTGGTGGGGAAATATGCCACCCACTTCGATGCGTACAAGTCAATCTATGAGTCGCTGGACCACGCGGGCATACACAATCGAGCCCAGATTCGCATCGGACGCGTCTCGAGTGAGTCGATTGAGCAAGAGGGCGCGGAACGGATATTGGCCGCTTACGATGGCGTGCTGGTTCCCGGCGGGTTTGGGGAACGGGGCATTGAGGGGAAAGTCGAGGCGATCCGGTTCGCGCGGGAACGGAACGTGCCGTTTCTCGGAATCTGTCTGGGCATGCAATGCGCCACCATTGAGTTCGGACGCCACGTCGTGGGGCTCGATGGGGCGCATTCGACGGAGTTTTGCAAGAATACCCCCCACCCGATCATCTGCCTGTTGGACGAACAGCGCAATATCACGGACAAAGGCGGAACCATGCGCCTCGGCGCTCATCCCGCTCGCCTCGTGCCCAACAGCAGAGCGTACCAGTGCTACGGGACCGAATTCATTTCGGAACGGCATCGACACCGATACGAATTCAATAACGCCTACACGCAACAATTCACGGACCACGGCATGCTATTTGCGGGCACGAGTCCGGACAAAGGGCTGGTTGAGATCATGGAGCTGCCGGCCCACCCATGGTTCGTCGCGGTTCAGTTCCATCCGGAATTCAAGTCCAAACCGACTGCCGCTCACCCGCTCTTCGCCGACTTCATCCACGCGGCGATCCAGCGGCGTGGCGAGCGGGCCGAGCGGAAAGAGGAGATCGAGAAGGTATAACATTGGAAAGGTGCGACAATGAGTGATCCAACACCCGAAAAACCACAAGCGGAAAACGAGTCCAAGCTTCACGTCGACGAGGATTGGAAGAATCAAGTCCACGCCGAAAAAGAAGCGTTTCAACAAATGGACGGCGATCAGAGCCAGGGCGCCGGTTCGCGGAACCAGCAGCAAATACCCGAGGCGTCATTCTCCATGCTGGTAACGACGCTGGCTACCCAAGCCACGCTCGCCCTGGGGCAAATGCCCACCCCTGATGGCCAACAACCCAGTGTCGACCTGACGTTGGCGAAACACTTCATCGACACGCTGGACGTGCTTGAAGAAAAGACAAAGGGCAATTTGACCCCCCAGGAATCCGGGATGCTTTCAGGCGTCTTGCACCAATTGCGGATGCTGTACGTGGACACGCAAAGCAAAGCAGGCACTCAGAGCCAGACGGAACAAAAGCCGAACAGCTCCATCGAGCTGCCGTAGGGCTGGGAACGCGTCAGGCAAACGGGAAAGCCAGGCCACCTGGAAATCAGATAACCTGAAAAAGCGCTTCGCTTTCGCTCACGACCAAGCGAGACGTGCCTGGCGCGGCCGGCTGGGTGCCGGCGGTCCGAGTACCTCGAAGCGCGTTGCCAAGTCTGACGAGCTGTGCCACGTCGCCTTGTAATTTAGCGTCGGATTGCAGGACGTGCTCGATTTTGGCTCGATCCCAATGCCCACCTGTTTCCAGCACCTGGCCGCTGGAATGGACCTCGAGTACAGCCGGCTCCCCCAGCTCAATGCCGCGCTGAGCAAAACGCTGCACCAGACGTTGATGAACGGCCTCTCGCAGCGTTTCGAACTGCTGCCGCAACGCCGTCCGTTGAATGTACCGTCCAAGCTCGGTTTGATCGGAGCCGGCTTCAGCGCCGCTCGCTTCCCCGGAGGAGCCTTCCGCGTGTTCTGGAGATGTCGGTGAATGGTGAAATAAGTCGGAAAACGCCGGGCTATTCCGGACCACGTGGGTGACGCCTTCGACCACCGTATCCAAGGCTGTCGCCGCGATGGGGATCATGGAGAACGGCATGTTCATGTTCAAGACATCCCGGGATTGATGCAAATAGGATGGATTTGTTTCCCAGGGGTCCGCTTTCAACCCGCTGATTCTTTAACGGGCGTGTTGAGCCTTCGGGGACCACTGACAAAGGGGCTATCCACCACGTAGTAGCGGAGGTGAAGGTGTTGAGCCGCGCTGACGCCTATCCGGGCCGAGGTGGCAATATTCCAGTTGGCGGGCTGTGCGAGTTCGTCGTCAATCCACAACCGCCGACCGCGAGTCAGGTCCCAATGGTTCAGCTGGCCATCGATGGCAAAGGCTTGGCAAAGTCGAGCGGGACCACGAGCCAAATCAGCCAACCAGGTCCGCCCGCGCCGTTGTTGCATTAACGGGATCCCATCCAGCGGCTCCACCGCTCGAATCAACACGGCACACGGATAACCTCGCCGTAGAGTGACGGCGTTAAAACAATAGCGGGAATGGATCGGATAGACATAGGCACGGCCCGCCGGGCCGAACATGGCCGCGTTGCCCGGCGTAAACCCCCGGGCCGCGTGACATGCCGAATCCTGTTCGTGCAGATACGCCTCCACCTCCACAATGCGGCCGACCGTGGTTCCATCGCGGGCGCGACGCACCAAACGCTTCCCAAGGAGCGCTTCGGCGACTTGCGTGGTATGGCGTTCGTAGAATTCGCTGGCAAGAACAGGCATTATCGATTCCGAGGTCGCACCAAACAGCTCCGGTCCCGGGGTTCGGACGCCACCCGGGATCGACGCCGCAACGGCCCCGCCGATTTGTCTTCCGGCTGCGGCTCTGGCATCATTTGTTCCATGGGCGCCGAATCAAACGACGGCGACGCGGGTTGATCCCACTCCAACGGTTCACCATCGAGCATGATCGACGGCTGGCCCCCCGACTCATTATAGTCGATGTTTGGTTCCATCGCAGGTTGGGGAGCACAACCGGTCCCGCACCCCTCCATGCAGCCTCCTTCGACCCCCTCCATGCAACTTTCTTCGAGGCAGGCTCCCTCTGCACCGCCCACGCCGCATCGCACGCCGTGAATGCCTCGCCATAAATTCTGCCAACATGAGGGGCCGCAAGGGGTTGGGCCCACGAAGTCCCCATGGTTGTTGCAGGGATCACAGGCGTCGGGCGGATCGTACTGCCATTCGCCGTAGTAGACTCGGCCGCATCCCGCGCCGCAGGTCACGATGCCGCGCAGCAGGTTCAATAGCGGACGTCCCGGAAAGAGTTCGGGGGCCGCGCAAGGGCCGCCAGTGGCGGCGGTTGGCCCACAATCGGCACATCCGGCCATGCCGGGTTCTGGAAAGCCGCCGACCGCGACAGGTGGCTCGCCAGAGCCGTAATCGCGATAACACGCTTGAGGGGCGACGCAGCCAGCCAATGCCAGACATGCCACTCCGAGCCCCGCCAGCGTCGTTGCAGAATTTCTCATGCTACATGTACTCCACACGATCACAAAACATATGTGGTCAAGCATTTTCCGTATGAACGCCGGGGACGTGGTGCAGTACATCCCCCTCGCGCGTCGCCTCACGGGTGCCCACCAGCGGCGTGCTTCTCAATGGCTTGTGCTTCGTCACGGCCAATGTTTTGGGGGCGCCGAATCCCCGGTGTCGGTTCCCCTACCGGACAAGGTGGCACGAGCGGAGCGCGTCCTGCTCAACCCTTCGAGTCCATCCAAGAACCGTCGGGGACCGACTCATTTTGCTAAGTGTTCGGAGCAAGACGTGCCTGTCCCCCTCTCCCCAGACGGTTTTTGGATAGGCTCTAAAATCAAGCCGTGATAAAGCACCAGCAAACGTATTGGTTGGCCTCACCCATCTCGGCGCGCGCCGGCGGGGCCCAGTGATGAAAAAGAGCCCGGGCACGATGCGGCGGAGTTCGCGACGCGAGGTGAGCCGCGTCCAGAGGTACATATCGACGTCACAGACGGGAGAATCGAGAAAATCGCTACAATCGGCGCATTTTACCACCAGAATCCGTCTAGTCACGCCGCCGACTCTACCCTACTGTTTACACTTGACATGCCGCATCCTATGTGCATCGTTTCCGATGATGGGAGACATATGACCGACCCGCCCGCGCCTTCGTCCCTGAGTGCCGCTTTGGACGAGCTGGACTTGCAACTGCCCCTCGAGCAACGGGATCAGCTGGATCGGTACCGGGGCTTGCTCTGGCACTGGAACGAACAGCTGAACTTGACGCGGCACACTGATTTTCGAACGTTTGCCAGCCGGGATATCGTGGATAGCCTCCAGCTGTCCCGATTATTAGGAACGGGCGAACAAGTGCTCGACGTGGGCAGCGGTGGAGGAGTCCCTGGAATCGTGCTGGCCATTTTGCGACCCGATCTTGACCTATGCTTGTGCGAGTCGGTCGGCAAAAAAGCCAAGGTTTTGGACCGGATGGTTGCCGAGCTGGGGCTTCCCACCGCCGTGCACCATGGCCGGGCGGAAGGCCTGCTGGAAGAGTTTGGCTTTGACGCTTTGGTCGCTCGAGCGATCGGACCACTGTGGAAGGTTTGCACATGGTTTGAACCCTATTGGCATTCGATTTCACGTTTGTTGTTGATCAAAGGCCCCCGCTGGCTGGAGGAACGGGCCGCGGCGCGGGAACGCGGGGTACTGAAGGGGTTGGAGCTGCGTCGCGTGGCGGAATACCCCATGAGTGGCACCTCGTCCAGCAGCGTGATTGTGCAGCTCACACCCTCCAGAACACGGTCCGATTGAGTAGCAACGGGACATGCCCTAAACTACTCCCATCGGAGGGGATGAGTGGCAACGGTCGGAAGGCCGCGCCCGTGACGGGACTGTGTGACGGGACTACGCGACGGGATTGTGGAACGAAGGGGGGGGCGTGATGTTCGCCCGGAGGCCCACGTATTGGGAAGTGATGGCAGCCGATGTCGAGCTATAACCTAACACACCTGAGGCAGCTTGAGGCGGAGAGTATCCACATTATCCGGGAAGTGGCGGTCGAGTTCAGCAACCCGGTGATGCTGTATTCGATTGGCAAGGATTCTTCGGTGATGGTTCAGCTGGCCCGGAAAGCGTTCTATCCGGCCAAGCCGCCGTTTCCGCTGCTGCACATTGATTCGACGTGGAAATTTCGTGAAATGATCGAGTTTCGCGAAAACTATGCCCGGAAGGAGCTGGGGCTGGATCTGGTCGTCTACATCAACGAAGAAGGTCGCAAGCTCGGTATTCATCCGCTGGACGACAGCGAAAAGCACACGGAAGTGATGAAAACGGACGCCTTGAAGCAGGCGCTGAATAAGTACCAGTTCGACGCGGCTTTTGGAGGAGCGAGACGTGATGAGGAAAAATCACGCGCCAAGGAACGGGTCTATTCGTTCCGGAACGCCCATCACGCCTGGGACCCCAAGAATCAGCGGCCCGAGTTGTGGAACCTCTACAATTCGAAAGTTAATAAAGGAGAAAGCATTCGCGTGTTCCCGCTTTCGAATTGGACGGAACTGGATGTTTGGCAGTACATTCATTTGGAGCGGATCCCGATCGTGCCACTGTATTTTGCCGCTGAACGTCCGGTGGTTGAACGGGACGGCGCGCTGATTTTGGTCGATGATGACCGGCTCACGTTGCGGCCCGGCGAGACCCCTCAGCTGAAACACGTCCGTTTTCGCACCCTGGGCTGCTATCCCCTCACCGGCGCCGTGGAGTCCAACGCCGCGACCCTTCCCGATATTATCCAGGAGATGTTGTTGACTAAGACATCCGAGCGACAGGGTCGAGTGATCGATCAAGACGAAGGGGGCGCGGGAATGGAAGAAAAGAAGAAGCGGGGATACTTCTGATCCGCCATGATGGGGCGGTATCCACCGAGCGGGCCCGGTTTGGCCGGGGTGGAAAACGCAACGGCCGGCCATCGGGTCCATCGAACCCAGGAATTACCACAAGCGATTCAGAGCCATGTCGCATCAATCAAATCTCATCGCGACCGATATTCATGCCTATCTCAAACAGCATGAGAACAAGGAGCTGTTACGGTTTCTCACCTGCGGTAGCGTGGACGACGGCAAAAGCACCCTCATCGGCCGTCTCCTGTATGACTCAAAAATGATTTATGAGGACCAATTGGCGTCGGTTCAACAGGATTCCCGGGTGCATGGCACCACGGGCGGGCAATTCGATCCCGCCCTTTTGACCGATGGCTTGAAGGCCGAACGGGAACAAGGCATTACGATTGACGTCGCCTATCGATATTTCTCGACGGCCAATCGCAAATTCATCATTGCGGACACGCCCGGTCACGAACAGTATACCCGCAACATGGCCACTGGCGCTTCAACCGCGAATCTAGCCATTATTCTGATCGATGCCCGATATGGCGTGCTGACCCAGACGAAACGACATTCGTTCATCACATCGCTGCTCGGGATCAAACACGTTCTGGTGGCGGTGAACAAGATGGACCTGGTTGATTATAGCCAGGAGGTTTTCGAGCGGATCAGGGAAGATTACAGGGATTTCGCGGCGAGACTTGAACTGCCCGACTTGCATTTCATCCCGATTTCGGCGCTAAAGGGAGACAATGTCGTTGATCCCAGTGAGGCCATGCCGTGGTACCAGGGAAGTACCCTCTTGAACTTCCTGGAAACCGTTTACATCGGCTCGGATCGGAATCTGGAGGATTTTCGTTTTCCGGTGCAATTGGTGAACCGACCCGACCTGAATTTTCGGGGGTTCTGCGGCACCATCGCCTCGGGCATCATTCGCGAAGGCGATGAGGTGCTGGCTTTGCCGTCACGCAAATCCAGCCGCGTCAAGTCCATTGTCGCGTTTGATGGAAACCAGAAAGAAGCGTTTACGCCCCAGTCCATCACCTTGACCTTGGAAGACGAGATCGACGTCAGCCGCGGCGATATGCTCGTTCGGCCCGGGAATGTCCCGCAAGTTGAACCACGGTTCGATTGCATGGTCGTCTGGATGTCGGAAAACCCGCTGGTCATTGGCAAACCGTACATCTTCAAGCATACGACAAAGATGGTCACCGGCGCCATCAACACACTTCGTTACCAGGTCGATGTGAATACGTTACATCGGCAAGAACATGAAACGTTGCATCTGAACGAAATCGGACGCTGCGGCGTGACGTTGAGCCAGCCGATCGCCTACGATAACTACCGCCGCAATCGGTACACTGGCGCGATCATCATCATCGATCGCATGACCAACCACACGGTCGGGGCCGGCATCATTCTAGCTCGAAAAACAGGCCAGGATCGCGTCGACCACTGGGAAGATGAATCCATCGCCAAGATCGAGTTGGCGGAAACCAGTAAAGTGACGGCCCGGGAACGCGTGGCACGCTTTGGCCAGCATCCGGTTACGATTCTGTTCACGGGCCTCACCGCGTCCGGAAAAACCTCGATCGCGTACGCGCTGGAACGGCGTCTGTTCGACGCGGGACAAGCCTCCGTGGTGCTGGCGGGACGCAACATGCGGCAAGGGATCAGCCGCGATCTGGGATTCACCGCTGAAGAACGATCGGAGAATCTGCGACGCAGCGTCGAAGTGGCCAAGATCATCAATGACGCCGGGCTCATCTGCGTGGCCGCCTTCGTGGCTCCGAGCGAGGAAGTACGGGAAAAGGCCCGTGAGGCTGTCGGTCGAGACCGGTTCTTGACCGTGCACGTCGCCACGCCCCTGGAGACTTGTCGGCAACGAGATCAGGAGGGGGCATACGCCAAAGCCGATTCGGGCGAGATCGCGAACTTTCCCGGCGTCTCCGCCCCCTACGACCCGCCCCCAACCCCCGACTTGGTCGTGCGACTCGATCAAATGCCGCTCGACCAATGCGTCGACCATGTCATGGATCTGCTTGTTCGAAAAAACGTGATCCAATAATCACCGCCGCCCGGGGCGTTGCTCATTAGTGGGTTCGCCTTCCCCCTATCCGTCTTGGCTTGGGCAGTAATGCTCTGCTGTTCGCACGAACACGCCGCGCGATCACGCGTCTGCAGGTCCGCCGGGGCAGGCAGTTGGTCTACGACTCGGTGCCGGCTTGGTTTTGGCGGAACTCGTTGACGGCTTCCTCGTACCATTGTTTGAACTGCTCCGTCGTGACTTCCAAACGCCGCGCCAGTTTCTTGAGCACTGTCAATTCATCGCCGTGGAGCTTGGCGTCGGTGACCGCGATGCGGAACAGAACCTGCATGGTCACATGCGGGTCGGCCTTAAGCACCTGGAACTGCTCTTTTTCAAATTCCTTGTCCGTTTCCGCACGTTCGATCATGGCTCCCAGCGACACTTCGCCGACCCCGACGTCGTCGGCCAGATGTTTCAAAATCTTGCGTTCTTCCGTTGTCGTTTCCCCGTCCGCGCCGGCGACGCAGCAGGCCGCGCGAAGCACCTCAACTTTTTGCATCCCATCCACGTTCATTCACTCTCTTGTTGGTGACTCGGTATTGTGCTGGCTCTCTGGCAGGGGGCCGGTGGCCCCCTCCTACGTCGGACTATACCAGATTTTCAGTGGTGATCGATAGGACGAAACCAAAAAACGGTTAACCTTTTTGCCGACTCGTGTCTGGCAGGCTTTGTAAGCCTTGCTCACAACACACATAGGGTGAAGGCACACCGGTTTCCGAAAAGCGGGATTTTCAACTTCGCCCAAACTGCCCAAAATCCATGGCCCCCTCCCCCGATTTCCGCAAAGACAGTGCATGGCTGGGGTGAGGAAAAACTCCAAGTCGTTGCCATCCATATTGTTGCGCCGTTCGTTTCGCCGGTATTGAGACGAAAGGACCTCTAAGAGACCTAAAAA
>JBNJEM010000039.1:0-24011 GCA_051745935.1 Planctomycetota bacterium | reverse complement strand
CGCGTGAAGAAGTGCACCTACAAGGTCTGCCGGATGGTGCCCGAGAAGCGGGTCAAGACCTGCACCTACAAGGTCTGCCGCATGGTGCCCGAGAAGCGGGTCAAGACCTGCCAGTACCGGGTCTGCCGCATGGTCAAAGAGGATCGTGTCAAGGAACGCACCTACAAGGTTTGCCGCATGGTGCCCGAGAAGCGGGTGAAAACCTGCACCTACAAGGTCTGCCGGATGGTTCCCGAGAAGCGGGTCAAGACCTGCCAGTACCGGGTCTGCCGAATGGTCAAAGAGTGTAGAACCAAGAAGATTCCTTACACGGTCTGCCATTATGAGAAGGAACAACGCTCCAAGCGAGTTCCTTATACCGTCTGCAAGCCGGTACACTACACGAAGACCATCCAGGTCAAGCGTTGCGTGCCCAAGAAAGTGCCCTACACGGTTACCCGTTGCGTGCCCCGAGTGGTTTGCAAACAGGTTCCGGTTCGGGTGTGCTGCCCGCCGCCCTGCTCCTGTTGCAAGACGGGTTCCCGCCGCGGGCAAGGTTGCTAAGACGGAGTCCGATGATACCGCTGCCGGTTAGACTCGTCCGATGGGGGATGGATGCTCCGAGCAATCCATCCTCCCGTTGGTCGGACTCGCGGCGGAGCATTCCTGTTGCGAAACGTGTGGATCTTCCTCTCCCAGGAAGTGTCTGGTTATGTCACGGCGGTTCGTGCCTTTCCGGCCGAATCGCCGTTTTTTTCATGCCGGGAAAACGCGTGAGGTAAAGCAGCGCCAGAAAATCGTACAGCGAGTGAGCCACGATCGGAGCCAACAAGCTTCCCGTGGCCCAAAAAAGCCCTCCCAACACGAACCCCATGGCGGACGCCACGAGGGCATAGGCCTTGGAAATCCAGTGGCACACGCCGAACAGGGCCGAGGCCACGACCAGAGCGCCGAAATCCCCCCAAGGCGATCCGATCCAGCCAGCCACGATCGCCTGGCAGCATCCCCGAAACAGAAACTCCTCGCCGACGCCGGCGGAAAGGGAAATGACGAACAGAAGCCCCGGATTAACGTTGCGAAACAGCGGAGCCACGTAGCGCCGCACCGTCGCTTGCAGTTGCCGGAAGATTCCAACCGGCTTGCGGTCCACCATGACGATGCCGGCAAACAATACGATCGCGGCAGCCCCCCCCGCCATACTCCCCACAATCCAAGCGGATCGATTCAGGGACACCAGGGTGCGCCATGGCCAGACCCCGCCAAGCCAACCCAGGATGACCGCCAGGCCCCCTAGCGACAATTCGAACAGCACCGCCAGCATGGCAAACCGCATGGGGTTGTCGGTCAGTTGTTTGTCCATCATCCCTCGTCCATCTCTCGAGGTTCCGGAACCCCTCTTCGTTTTGTTATACCGGTCGCGGATGACTTTCTCCGCCGCGAGTCCGACCAACGGGAGGACGGCTTGCGTCGGGCAGCTTTCCACCCGGAAAAATCCAACCGCCTGAAATATAACAGCCGCAAACAATTGATCCGTGGCATGCCGCCTCCCAACAGCAGCGCCCGCCGTGGCGCCTGGCACACGCTCGAGTTAGCCCTGGCCCGTGATCAACGGACTTCGAAAACCCTCTGAAATGGCAAGGGAGGCAGAACAGCCCCATCCCGCCGTTTCTGGCGACGTCCCCCCCTTCCATCCGCCGAACGCCCGGGCTCGGCCTGGCGATAGGTCAGGGATTCCAGGCCCTTCATTGACGCATTGCCGACGCATTGCTACAGTTTGAGGTTTACTCGGCAAGGCTCGACAAGGGATGGCCTTTGTTGATTGGGTTGTAGAGCGTGCCGGTAACCGATTCAACTGCCCGGCTAAGTAAAAACCACGGGCAATGAAGGTTGCGCGGGGAACGGTCGCTCGGGACGGTGGCGTCGAGAGCGCTGGAATCTAGCACGCGGGGGTGTCGACCACAACCGGGGATCCCGCAAACCGGATCGATCTCGGCGGAACAGTTTATCCCGGGGGATTATCCCGGGGGGGAACCACCATCCGAGGCCAACGAAGGCCAGCACCTCGAAGAGCACGCGCCGAAGTAGAGGGGAAACCGGACGTCGACAAGTCGAGGGCATGGACCGCGAGGCGAGTGGCGAGGCAATGCCGCCGCGGGAAGGCGGCACGGCGGGACGCCAACACCGCTGTCGGCTGGAAATGTGGCCCACAAGGCGGGACCTTCCGTCGGTCGGACATTGCGACGGACATCTTCATTGGTATCTGGAACCGCTTGACCGAAGAGACCGGGCGGTTACCAGTGAAACATGCGAACGGGCGTCGCGACGCTCAATGGGTTGCGACGCAATGCAATGCGGAGTGGATTACCTCCATTCCTCTATACACCACACCTGATCCCAAGAAGGTACACGACCATGGCAAAAAAGAAGAAGATGACGTACTACTTTGGTAAGACGAGAACCGACGGCAAGGGTCACGAAAAGGAGTTGCTGGGCGGGAAGGGGGCGAACCTGGCCGAGATGACGGGCATCGGCTTGCCGGTGCCTCCTGGTTTCACCATCACCACGGCGGTTTGCGCGGATTACTACGAAGCGGGATGCAAGCTGCCCGCCGGCTTAATGGATGACGTGACCGCGCAAATCAAAACGCTGGAAAAAGAACTGGGCAAGAGGTTCGGGGATGAAAAGAACCCCCTGCTCGTGTCGGTGCGCAGTGGCGCGGCCATTTCCATGCCCGGCATGATGGACACGATTCTCAATTTGGGGCTCACGGACAAATCGGTACGAGGCCAAGCGGAAGCGACGGGCAACGAACGGTTCGCGTACGATTCCTATCGCCGTCTGATTCACATGTTCGGCAACGTGGCCATGGGCGTGAAACACGAACATTTTGAAGGGGCTTTTGTCAAGACCAAAGCCAAGTACAAAGCCGAGACGGATACCGACGTACCGACCGAAGGACTGAAAGAACTGTGCGAAGAGTACAAGAAAATCTATAAGCAGCAATGTGGCAAGCCCTTTCCCCAGTCTCCGGTGGAACAACTCAAATTGTCGATTATCGCCGTTTTTTCCAGCTGGAACACGCCGCGGGCGGCGCGGTACCGCGAAGTGGAGAACATTCGTGGCCTGTTGGGCACGGCCGTCAATGTCCAATCCATGGTTTACGGGAATATGGGCGATGATTCCGGCACGGGCGTGGGCTTTACCCGGGACCCATCCACCGGCCAAAACAAATTCTATGGGGAATTCCTCATCAACGCCCAAGGGGAAGACGTGGTGGCGGGCGTCCGTACGCCGCTGCCGGTGTCCGAGCTGGCCAAGTGGAACCGGAGTGTTTACAAACAACTGCTGGACATCAAGAACACCCTGGAAGACCACTACCATGACATGCAGGACATCGAGTTCACGATCGAGCGTGGCACCTTGTTCATGCTTCAAACCCGGACCGGCAAGCGGACCGGGCAAGCGGCCGTGAAAATCGCCTGCGACATGGTGAAAGAAGGCCGGATCACCGAAAAGGAAGCCGTGGCCCGGATTCCGGCCAGCGGCCTGACTCAGCTACTTCTGCCAAGCTTTGATCCCAAGGCCAAGGAGAAAGCGGAGGTATTGGCCACCGGCCTTCCCGCTTCCCCCGGCGCGGCCGTGGGCAAGTTGGCCTTCACCGCCGAGGAGGCCGTTGAGCGGTCGCAAGCCGGTGAACCGGTGCTGTTGGTTCGCACGGAAACCAGCCCGGAAGACATCGATGGCATGCATTGTGCAACCGGCATTTTGACGAGCACGGGCGGCATGACCAGCCACGCCGCCGTGGTGGCGCGAGGGTGGGGCCGCTGCTGCGTGGCCGGGGCCGGCAACGTGTACATTAACGAAAAGGGCCGGAAAATCTCCGTTGACGGCAAAACCTTCACGCACAAAGACGTGCTCTCCATCGATGGCAACACCGGTGAAGTGATGGCCGGGGAAGTCGCGACCCAAGACGCAAAACTGTCGGGGGATTTCACCAAAGTCATGAAATGGACCGACAACCATCGTAAGCTCGCCGTTCGCACCAACGCCGATACGCCGGAGGACGCCCGTCGAGCCCGCCAATTCGGGGCCGAAGGCATCGGACTCTGCCGTACCGAACACATGTTCTTCCAAGAAGACCGTATTGCTGCCATGCGGGAGATGATCCTGGCCGACACGGCTGAAGACCGCAAAGCAGCCCTGGCGAAACTGCTGCCCTACCAGAGAAAGGACTTCGTCGGCATCTTCACGGCCATGAAAGGCCATCCGGTAACCGTGCGCCTGCTCGACCCGCCACTGCACGAGTTCCTGCCAAACGACACCAACAGCCAAAACGAAATGGCAAAACGACTGGGACTCAAGCCAGCGGCCGTGAAAGCTCGCGTCGCCCAGTTACACGAGTCCAACCCCATGCTGGGCCATCGCGGTTGTCGCTTGAGTGTCACCTATCCCGAAATCCTGGAAATGCAGGTGCAAGCTATTGTCGAAGCGGTGATCGCCTGCACGAAGAAACGGGTCAACGCGATCGCCGAAATCATGATTCCGCTGGTCGGCACTCAGGCGGAATTGCGAGTGTTGCGCGAATTGGCTGAAAACACCATCCAACACGTGAAAAAATCCAAAAAGTATGACCGGAAACTCGATATCCTCATCGGTACCATGATCGAAGTTCCACGCGCCGCCTTGACGGCGGACGAAATCGCCGAATACGCCGACTTCTTCAGCTTCGGAACCAACGATTTGACGCAAATGACGTTCGGGTACAGCCGTGACGACGTGAACTCCTTCCTCCCCGACTACCTGAAACAGGAAATCCTGGAGGTGGATCCATTCCAGTCGCTGGACACGGCCGGCGTCGGACAACTGGTGGAAATGGGCGTCAATAAGGGACGGTCAAGCAAGAAAGACCTAAAAATCGGGATCTGCGGCGAACACGGCGGTGACCCAAACTCGGTCACTTTCTGTCACAACGTCGGACTCAACTACGTGAGTTGCTCCCCCTTCCGGGTCCCCATCGCCCGGCTCGCCGCCGCCCAAGCCGCCCTGAAGGAAGAGTAGCCACCGCCAGGAATGCCTCCGAGGGGCAAGCCAATGAGAAACGCCGCGTGATACCTCACGCGGCGTTTTCATTGCCCGACAGCCGTGCCATGCACAGCCCGACCTACCCGATTTTTCTCAGCGAAACCGGCTCCGTGCGCTCCGAGTTGGATAGCGGAACGGTCGCGTCGGCGGGCGTCCGGCGTTCAAGCACGAAACCCCGCGTCCCGCCCGAAAAGAATTCCTCAAACGCCGTCGCCGGACCCGATCGGAACTGCTGCCGCAGCGTTTCAAGAACTTGGTCCCAGGTCAATGACTGCCGGTAAATCAGCCGATAAGCAGCCTTGAGCTGCTTAACGTCGTCCGAAGTAAAGCCGCGCCGCCGTAGTCCAATCAGGTTCAGCCCACAAATGCGGGTCGTCTGACCGTCAACCGTGACGTACGGAGGAATGTCCTTGGTAACTCGTGCTTGGCCGCCAACCATGCAGTGAGCACCCACGCGACAGAATTGATGGATTCCCACCGCGCCCGACAGGTAAGCATGGTCGGCGATCGACACATGGCCCGCGAGCATCACGTTGTTCGCCAAAATGACGTGGCTGCCAATATGGCAGTCATGGGCCACGTGGGCGTTCACCATAATGAGATTGTCGTCCCCCACCGTGGTCGCGTTCGCATGATTCAAAGCCCGATGAACCGTCACATTCTCGCGGATCATGTTGCCGCGGCCAATGAGTAACCGACCAGGAATCGTCTGGCGAGCAACATGTTGTGGCCGCCCTCCCAATACCGCGCCGTCTTCGACAACATTCTCTGGCCCCAGAGTCGTGTTCTCCTTGACGACCACGTGACTGGCCAGGTGACAGCCGTCGCCAATCTCGACACCAGCTTCGATCACGCAAAAAGGCCCAATGGAAACATCGTCACCAATGCGGGCCTGGGGATCAATCACGGCAGTTGGATGTTCATGTATCACAGTGTCACTCAATATTCTTGTTGGAAGAATCTATCCACTTGGCCATTTGAAGTCGAATAGTCGTCTCGTTGTCGCACACGCCTCGTCCCGTATCTGCTTGTATTTCAGGCGGTTGAATCCTTCCCGATGGAACGCCGCCCGACGCAAACCGTCCTCCCGTTGGTCGGACTCGCGGCGGAGAAAATCATCCGCGACCGCTATATTTCAGGCGGTTGAATCCTTCCCGATGGAACGCCGCCCGACGCAAGCCGTCCTCCCGTTGGTCGGACTCGCGGCGGAGAAAGTCATCCGCGACCGCTATATTTCAGGCGGTTGAATCCTTCCCGATGGAACGCCGCCCGACGCAAGCCGTCCTCCCGTTGGTCGGACTCGCGGCGGAGAAAATCATCCGCGACCGGTATATTTCAGGCGGTTGAATTCTTCCGGATGGAACGCCGCCCGACGCAAACCGTCCTCCCGTTGGTCGGACTCGCGGCGGAGAAAGTCATCCGCGACCGCTATATCTAGCTCGTGCCAACCCCTCAACGGGGCCCGGCATGGGATCTCGCCGCCTTGCATATCGAAGGCTCTCCGAAAAACACTCAGACCAGCCCCTTTATCGGTCGTAACGATTGTATCGATCAATAGGAATTTCCACTGTTGCCAGACATTTTCAACGCCGCCCACTTTTCGCAAGGCCTGCTCGCTGCATCGTCCCCCCCACACAAAGCAACTCGACACTTGAATCCAGGAAAAACAGACAGGACACAAAAAGACGTTCCTTGGGTCAAACGGGCCTCACGGATTGCCGGACCCGCGCAATTTTCCCACGTTCGCAAGGAGTCCGTCTAAGTGAAATACTCCAGATTTTTCTAACGCGGAAATGGAACCAACCGACTTGCCCCCCCCCATAAGCGGCGGATTCAGGGCCTTTGCGTCGAGGCATACCGGTCGCGGATGACTTTCTCCGCCGCGATTCCGCTCGGCGCCTCACGGGGCGACCGCATGCCGGGGCGCCACCACAATAGACGCGGGTATCGACTCGAGGCTCGCCCGTGTAGGATAAGTGCGGCCGTTCGCGTTCCCGCTCATTGGACTGGGGGCTCGACGACTTTCCTCTCGGGTACGCGAAGAGGCTGGCGTCTCGGGGGAACCGGGGCACCTGGAACCGATCAATTTCTCCGTATGTCAGAGAATCACTCGCGGGAGTATTTCGACATGGCAGACCTAACGGCACTCTATGACGAAGCGGATCGCCTCAAGGATGAGGGTCAATACGAAGCGGCCATCGAGAAGCTCAATGCGTTACTCGAAGAGGATGAGAATTACGTATTGGCTCACTTGGCCTTGGCCGTGCTTCTTGGGCGCGTGGGCAGGCACGACGAGGCCGTGCGGCACGGCCAGAAAGCGTGCGAATTGGAACCGGAAGACGCGTTCAATTTCACGGCGATGAGCGTCACCTATCAGCAAGCGTTCACGGCCACCCGGAACCGCGAGTACATCCCGTTGGCCGAAGAAGCCATGGCCAGAGCGCGTGCTCTGCAATTTGGTTAGACTCCACACGGTCCCCACTGATACCACCGTGCCCCGCGTTTCCGGTCTAGACGACCGAGCCACGATGGGCCGCGTCTCGCGTCACGCTTTCCCCGGTGGCGGCATCACTTCGTCGACCAAACCAAAGCCTGCCGGCTCGTCCCGCGGCTTATATTTCAGGCGGTTGGATTTTTCCGAGTGGAACGCGGCCCGACGCAAGCCGTCCTCCCGTTGGTCGGACTCACGGCGGAGAAAGTCATCCGCGACCGGCATATGTCAGGCGGTTGGATTTTTCCGAGTGGAACGCGGCCCGACGCAAGCCGTCCTCCCGTTGGTCGGACTCACGGCGGAGAAAGTCATCCGCGACCGGTATAAGGGGGCGGTGGTGGAGGCGTTTCATGATGTCTTCACTGGATTCCCGCTACCGAGTCAAGCTTTCCCACGCGCCGATGAGCAGGCTTGCGGCCCGGTCGACATCTTCCTCGGAGGTGTGCCAACCGAGACTCAATCGGACGGTTCCCTCGCCAATGGCGGGGTGAAGCCCGATCGCGCTGAGCGTTTTGGACAGGGTCGTCCCCGTGCTGTGGCAAGCCGCCCCGGTCGATGCACACACTTCCGGGACGCGAGCTAACAAGTGCCGCCCCACGACATTCGGGAAATTCACGCTCAACGTGTTGGGCAGTCGCGGCCCGTGCGCGCCGTTGACGCTCAGTGAGGGCCCGATCGCCGCGCTCAACTGGTCGAGGAGACGATCGCGCAGAAAAAGCATGCGGGCACCGTTTGTCTCCAATCCGCGGGCCGCAAGGAGGGCGGCGGCACCGAGCGCCACGATGCCCGGGACGTTCTCCGTACCCGCTCGCATCCCCTGCTCATGCCCCGCGCCGTGCATCAGTGGTTCAAGCGAGACCTGGTCCCCAACAAACAACGCGCCGATACCTTTGGGAGCATGGAATTTGTGACCGGCAATCGAAAGTAAGTCAACGCCCAAATCGCACGCATTCACTGGAATCTTGCCCAGCGACTGAGCTGCATCCGTGTGTACCAACACATTATGTTCGCGGCAAATGCTCGCGATTTCACGAATCGGCTGCACGGTCCCAATTTCGTTGTTGGCATGCATGATGCTCACCAAACGCGTATCGGAGCGGATTGCCCTCCGCACCTCCTCCGGATCGACTCTACCGTGGGGATCGCAACCGACTTCGGTCACCGCCACGCCCAGCCGTACCAAGTATTCAGCCGGCCGTGAAATCGCCGGGTGTTCAAGGGCCGATACAATCAGATGCCCGTCGAGCGAGGGCGCCTCGCGAAGCAACACGCCTTTCAACGCCATGTTGTTGCTTTCCGTCGCGCCGGATGTGAAAACAATCTGCTCCCGTTCAGCACCGATTGCCGCCGCCACATGCCCCCGTGCATCCTCGATCGCCTCACTGCAAATGCGCCCCATGCCATGCATGCTGGACGGGTTCCCGTAATACTCCGCGAGAAACGGCGCCATGGCCTCGCGCACCTGGGCAGCGATCGGCGTCGTCGAATTGTTGTCTAGATAGATTCGCCGCATCAACTGAATCCTCCGCGAACTGTCCTCCGAGCACCGTTCATCTCGTGCCCCAACACAAAACGTGTCCATCAAGCCCTTCGCAGCGCGGCTGCGGGGCCCGTTCGTCCACCGCCGGCGTCGGTGCTTCCAGTACGAGCCCAAAGCCCACTCGGCCGAAGGTCGCAAGCACGGGCCGTCCGTGCACGTACCTCCCAATCGCGACGGTGGGTGAGCGGATCCGGGCGATTGACAACCGGTCGAGGAAAACTAGGACAAAACAACCACCCCCCGCAACCTCAATTCGTAACTTTTTTCAGACTCGCGCGCCCAGACCCTGTTTGCGGCCTTGGTCATAACTTGGTCCGCCTTCCCCCTATCCGTGTTAGCTGTTGTTCGCCCCGAGAGAAATGACGAATACGCAGTATGAGGGCGGCAAACCGCCGTACTTCGATTTTCCTCACGCTTCTTTTGCGATGCCACTTCAGAGGGGAATGTGGACCATGTTACGATCGAGGCCCTGTTTGCTTCTGACATTGACAAAAAAGGCCGTTTCCGCCGCAACCACAATTGTGCTCGTGCACCGCCCAGCCTAAGGTGCCAGGACCGTTGTTGACGAGGATCTTGACGAGGATCTTGACGACGCGGCGCGAAACCCGACAATATGGGACGCGCGGGCGCGGAGTGGCGTGCTGATAATCACGGAATCTGGGCAAACTGGGGCCATTAGCGACTTACGAGTTGGTGGGGGGGCTATTGAAGCCGCTGAAAAAGTCGGAAAATGCCCCCGGGACCGTGACGTTCGCGGCGAGCAAAACCAGTCAGCTTTCCTCTCACCGAAGGAGTTTTGGGAGCGGGAGCCCGGTTGCGTGATGGCTTTTGAGAAAGGAGAGGCAAGGGTGGCCACCTTTAGCGTGATTTTGGCCGCGGCTGGCAAAAGCAGCCGGTTCCGGGACAAACATTATAAGAAGCCGTTCGCGCCGCTGGCCGACCGGGCCGTCTGGCTTCATTCGGCCGAACGGTTTCTAAATCGTGACGACGTCAAGCAATTGATCGTGGTCATTTCGCCGGAGGACCGTGAGGTGTTCCAGTCCAAGTTCGCGGCCAACGTGGCGATCCTGGGGATCGAAACGGCGGAAGGAGGCCGGCGGCGCGGCGATTCGATCGCCAACGCATTGCGTCTTGTTCGCGATGACGTGGACATGGTTGCCGTGCATGACGCGGCCCGTCCCTGCGTTGCCAGCCAGTGGATCGACACGGTCTTTTCCACGGCCGAAAAGTCCGGCGCGGCGATTCTAGCAATCCCCGTAACCGGGACCCTCAAACGGTCGGTGGACGGAAAAAGCATTGATGGAACGGTAACAAGAGCCAACTTGTGGGAGGCCCAAACGCCACAGGCGTTTCGGCGCTCGTTATTGGTCCAAGCCTATGCTCAACGCGGCGACCTCGATGCAACGGATGACGCGGAACTGGTGGAGCGACTGGGACAGCCGGTCACCATCGTCCCCGGATCTCCGATCAACATGAAAATTACGACTCGCGAGGACCTTCGTCTGGCGGCTCAGGCGATGAAGGCGTTACCCAAACCAAAACTGTGGGGCCCTTCCCATCCCTTTGCGGATGATGACTTGTGGCGATGACTTGTATCGGTGACATGGAAAGAAACCGTGGCTGGCTTCATTTAGACTCCCTCGACTGACGATACCGGAAAGGAACGCATCCCCTGGACGTGGATCCCTGCTGGCAAACCAATGGACAGCGTCACTTTCACGGGACCGATGAACGGGAAGTGTTGCCATAGCGAGTGTTAGCCCCACCAGCCTCATGCCGGTGGGCGCGTATTGAAATGGCCTGGTACAACCAAGCCCCTCTCAAAACCGCTCGGCTTTCCTCTCGCCCAGGGGGGGTTGCGAGCGCGACCAAGTTTTGTACCGGCCTGTAAGAAGCCATAACGGAACCTTTCACGTTTCCCGGCATCCAAGTGGCTTGGAAGCGGGAGCTTGGTTTTGTGACCCGTTGGAAAATGAGCAGTAACAGATGACCCCACCCGTGACTGATATTTACCGTGAACTGGCCTGGCGTGGTCTGATCCACCAGGTTACCGATGAGTCGCATGTGGCCCAATGGTTGGCCGGGGGGAGTCGTGTGTTGTATGCTGGGTTCGATCCGACGGCCGACAGCCTGCACGTGGGCCACTTCTTGCCACTGATGACGCTGCGCCGATTTCAGCGTGCCGGGCACCGGCCGATTGCTCTGGTGGGGGGAGCCACCGGCATGATCGGAGATCCAAGCGGCAAGAGCGAAGAGCGTAATCTGTTGTCGGTCGAGGCACTACGAGCGAATGTCGATTCCATGGAAAAACAGATGCGGCAACTGCTCGATTTCAGCTGCCATCAGCAGCCGGCGATTCTGGTCAACAATTACGACTGGATGGCGACGTTTAGCTACCTTGACTTCCTGCGGGACGTGGGGAAGAATTTTCCCGTCAACGTGATGACGGCCAAGGATTCGGTCAAGAGTCGCCTGGAGCGGACCGATGGCGGGCTCAGTTATACCGAGTTCAGCTACATGCTCCTACAGGCCTTCGATTTCGTGCAATTGAATAAGCAGTTTGGGTGTGAACTTCAGGTCGGTGGCAGCGATCAATGGGGGAACATCACGGCGGGAATCGATTTGGCTCGCCGGATGCGAGGCGTACAGTTGTACGGTCTCACCTTGCCCCTCCTCACGAAATCCGATGGCGCCAAAATGGGGAAAACGGAAGCCGGCGCCATTTGGTTGTCGCCAGAGAAAACCAGCCCGTTCGCTTTTTACCAATACTGGATGAACGTGGCCGATGCGGATACCGGCCGCTGCCTCCGCTTGTTGACCGAACTGCCGCGGGAGGAAATCGAAGCCCTCGACCAATCGCGTGAAACCGAACCGCATTTGCGCAAGAGCCAACGCCGGTTGGCTCAGTCCCTGACCCGGCTTGTACACGGAGACAGCGGGCTCGCGACCGCGGAACGGGCGACGCGAGCCTTGTTTGGGGCCGAGATCGAGGATCTCACCGATCGCGAATTGCTCGAAATCTTCGCGGATGTCCCCAGTCAGGAGGTCTCCATGGACCGATTGACCGGCGAGGGGCTCGAATTGACCGAAGCGTTCGTCCTTGCCGGCTTGGCCAAAAGCAAGGGCGAGGCACGACGAACGATCCAGCAAGGGGGAGCGTATGTCAACAATCGGCGGCGCGGCGAATTGACCGAGCGACTCTCGACCGCCGACCTCGCCGGCGAAACCGTGGCGGTTTTGCGAAGCGGAAAAAAACGCTTTGCCTTGCTTCGTTTCCAAATCTGATTGTGATCCGATTTGAATGTACAACGGCGAATAAAGTGGGCGGCGGTGGCTGGCTTGACGTTGATCGGCGGCGCGGCGGGCCTCTATTTTGGGGCCCATCGCGCACTCCGGCACGAACCCGCTTTCTACACCCAGGCCTTGGAAACGCCATCCGTGGATCAACAGAGGGCGGGAGGCGAATTCGAGCGGAACGTGCTCGAACTGCACCATGATCTACGGGACAAGGGGCAATGGAAGCGGGTCTTCACCGATAGCCAGATCAACGGCTGGTTGGCCGTGGATCTGCCCAAGAAGTTCCCGGAACTGCTGCCGCCAACAATCAGTCAGCCGCGAGTTGCGTTGGTTCCGGGCACGCTGAACTTGGCTTTTCGCTACCAGGATGCCGAATGGTCAACCATCATTAACCTCTCCATGGACGTCCACTTGACCGAGGATCCCAATACGTTCGGACTCCGTGTTCGCAACGCCCGGGCTGGCTGGATCCCGATGCCGCTGGGGAATTTCCTCGACCAAATCAGCCAAGCGGCTCGACGAGCGGATTTGCGGCTGCGTTGGGCTCAACAGGACGGGGACCCCGTGGCGTTGATCACGGTTCCACGCGAACCGGACAACGGGGATTCCAAGCCGATCATCATCGAAGCAATAGACATTGGTGAAGGAACTTTGATGATCGCCGGGCGAAAGGGAACAATCGGTGAGCAGTCACGGGCACCGGAGGGCGATGCCCCAAAGGCCTCTCCATGACGGCGCGTGATCGCACACCAAGGACCCCCATTTGGCCAACCCATTTGGCCAACCCACGTCCGGTTGGTGGTAACCGTTCACGGGCAACAGGCTGATCTCCGCGGACGCTCACACTTCCGTTGCACATGTTAAAGGCAAGCTTTTCAAGGTGCAAATGCCACGGGCTTGCCCCGTGGTCCGTTACATTCCACGCTACCGACCGGCGAGGAGTGGTGTGTTTAACGGTTTGTAGCGGCGAGCGTGATCCACCACGGGACAAGCCCGTGGCATCCATGCCGGTTCCTGTGTCCGGGGCCCGTCGTGTTACCCGTGAACAGCTACGTTTGATGAAACGTCGAGCGTTTGCGCAGGGCGGCGTGCGATGCTTCACCCGCTAGGTCCCTCATACGGTTGTTTTGCCGGGGCCCTGGAGATTCAATTGCCGGAAGGGACGTATGCCCAGGCCAAACTCAACCAGTGCCCATCAGGGATCAGCGTCTGGAGACGCAGCATGCCTTCGCGGCCCCAATCCTCGGACAACTCGATCCCGGTGGTTTCAAACTCGGGGGCAAAAATCGCCTCGAACTTTTGACGCATGACGGTTCGCACGACAATTTCCTCCGTGGACAGTCGGCCTTCGGTGTACAGATAGTCCGCGGAAACCTCGCCCTGTCGAGCCAGATGGGCTCCACTCGCTGTTTTTTCCAGCTTGTAAACGGCTGACATTTCCAGTTCCTTGTCGACCACGCGATTGCCCAACTGGAAACGCCCGCCGCGGATCGCCAGTCGGACTTTGTCATCGGCGAACGAGGCACTCAGGGGGTCCCGAGTGGAAAACGTAATCGCCCAAGGTTCCTTGTCATTGGACGGCCGCACGGTGTCTGGAACCGGCAGGCCGTTCTTTTCCAGGAGTTCCACCAGATACTCGTCGGTGACCCGCAAGCCCGCGAGCACCGCGCGAGAGAAGTTGCTGACAAATGATTCGTGTACGTGCAGCGACAGGTCGTGCTGCTTCATCGTTGTCCGAGGTGTGTCGGGGGCGGCTAACTGACTGGAACTCACCTGGCACCAGGCAATTTGAAGCCGGTCATTGGCCGTCCGAAACGTCAGTTCCCGCGGAAACTCGCCGCGTCGAAGCAGCGGTTTTCGAAATCGCTCCTGATAGCGCTTCCGAGCCTTTTCAAGCAGTTCGTCGGCCCGCCTGTCGATTCGCTTGACCATGCGCGCTTCGGCCCGCCTGGACCCTATCGCCTCGGCCTGGCTTTTCGTACGAAACGCCTGCCTCCGGGCGAAGCTCGCCACGAGCCGAGAACGGGCGGCAATCCCGTCGATTGTGCTTTCCGTCTCGCAATGCACTTGTGAACGCTTGAAAGACAACCCCTCTGCATCCATGTGGATCGCTTTGGTTCCGTTAACCGAGGTTTGGCTGTGGCTAAGAATCCTCACCCCGCGATTGTAGCCCACGTTGTCCGACTCGGTCACGCCATTGACCAACAAACGGATGTGCGCGTCCTCGGCCGAATCGACAAGTTCCACGCCGGTCCGCCCTCGCATGGTCGCGGTACTTAACATCAGCGTGCCAAGGATACAATCTTGTATGTCATCCGTTTCTTCAATATCCACCGCCATGCGAGCGTTCACCAAACGTTCCGAAATGGAGGCATGACAATTCGGCTGCCAGTAGCGTTCACGAATCGCAGCCACCAAACCCTCCGCCTGTTCGGCCCGTTCCAGCCACCCAACAAGGTTTCCGATCGTCCGGCCCGTTTGCATCGTCGGTTCGTGCCGGTACTCCGCTAGCTCCGCCGCCAGTTTCTCCAGTCGCGCTTCATATCGTTCGGCCAACTTGGGGTCCCGGGCCATGGCCACCGCGTTTCGATACTCCAACAGCGCGGTGCGCATGCGGATGAACGTGGGATGTTCCAGCGAGGGATGGTTGCGATAGTACCGGGAAAGAATTCGATCCAGTCGCCGCACGTTCGGACCGTCCCCCGTCTCCAGCTCCGACCACATCGCTTCCCACTGCAGATATTCCTTCCAATTGGCCGTGTTTCGCGGCGTCCCGGTGGACAAGAAAGCCTCCAGCTTGTCGATCGCCCGCCGCAACCGCGCCCGAGCCCGGGACACGTGTTCGGAAGACAACGGTTGAAACTCCGATTTCGCCTCCAACGCCATGGCGGCAAGATCGTCCGCCCCGGAGCAAGAGCGGGCATGCGGGACCGCGCGCGCGGCCCGGGCCTCCTCCACGGACGGCGCGGCCGCGAGAAGTACGATCCACGTCGCCGCCGTGGTCAAAGCGTGCGACCAGTAACAGAACATCTTGATCCCCCCGAAACACCTGGCGCTATGATTGACTCCCCCCCTCACCCCTTGATGGGCGGCCAAGTCTCGTCGTTGCCCCGCCGCCGAAAGATACCGGTCGCGGACGACTTTGTCCGCCGCCGCTCCGACCAACGGGAGGACGGCTTGCGTCGGGTAGCTTTCCACCCGGACCAATTCGACCGCCTGAAGTATAGTAGGGGTTCCGGCCCGACGAGGCTGCTGAAAAAGCCCAGAAACGCCCCAGACCTGGCCTGGGATGGTCACGTTCGGTGCCATAGCCAAGCATTCCTAACGGTGCTCAACTTTCGCAGCCGCTAACAAAACGCGATTCCCGCTGCAAAACCCTTTTGCTGAAGGGAAATCACCATTGGTTTTGATCAGCCCTGTTGTTTTTCTTTCATGCCGTCCACAACGATGAGTTGTCAAACACGCCGAGGAGGCCAGTGTTCCTACTATACCTAAATATCCTAAACTTTCAACAGCCTCCCCCCCCGTGTGAGCTGACCAAGTCACGCTCGTGACGTCAGTCGTTGGCCTCGACTGTCCGCAATTGACGGCGATTCCCGCTCCGAGGCTGCCCTGAGAGCGCGGTGGACCCACTTGTGATCACCACCTGGCCCTTCCGTTTCCGCCACCCCAGAGCCGCCCCTCTCACAAAGCCCCCCATAACCCCCCAGCTAAGCAGAAAGCCCACGCCATTTAGACCTCACTCTCACTTCAGCCTTCTGGCGCTCTATAAGCTGCCTGGGTTGACAATGAGTCTGGGGCGTGGAAAAATCTACCCTTAATTTGAAACGGCACCCCCAACATGCGGCACCGGGGTATGTGGGAAGCGCCGAGCAACTGATCCGATGGCGGTTCGATCCACGGACGGCATTTTCCGAAATTCTTCTTCATGTGCGGTATATCGGCGTGATATTCAGCAGCGTGTGGGCAGACGCCAGTTGGACGGCCTTGCCTCTTGCATTCGTCCAGGACGGGACTGACGAGAACGAGCTTCATTGGAGAACCGAAAGAGTGACGATGACACACAACACTGTAATGGCTATTTGGGGAGCCCTCTTTTGCACGTGTACGTGGACACTTGCAGCCGAGGGGCCAGCGTGGTTGGATGATTATGGCCAAGCGATGGACGAGGCGAAAGAACACAATCGCAACATGCTGGTTTATTTCTGCGAAGAGGGCTTGGCAAAAGCGGAAGACGAACTATGCCGGAAGTTCGCCAGCAGCTCCACCTTGCATCCCTATCTGGAGAATTATGTGCTGACCCGCATTCCGATGTCAGAACGGGCACGCGTGGGTGGCAAAGACATTCAGTTGAGTAAACATGAGGCCTTTTCGGAGTTGCGGGGAAAAAATGGGATAGCCGTGATCGAGTTCGAGGATCCGGACAGTGAATACCATGGTCGCGTGGTCAGCATCTATCCCTTGAGCCTTCCCGGCGCGCTGACGACCAAGCATCTGAAGGCGTTACTGGATCTACCCAAGGGCTCCTTGACCCAACGGACGTTAGTGCTGGCGGTGCGGATCCACCCTGACGGGCCTTCCAGCACCGATGGCACGTTCCTGACCACGTTGGCGGAAGAGTCGGAGAGTCACGCCTCTCATCAGGCTCGCATCAACACGCAGGGACACCACAACTGGAACTCGCGATTTCATCGCATTTCACGCCGGCTTCCGGACGGGTTGCTGGCCCAGGAAGTCTGCGCGGAGAGTTGGCCGGGCAAGGGATTGATTCGCGCGGCCTTGGACGTGGTGGGCAGTTGGCGAGAGTCTTCCGGTCACTGGCGCGCGGTTCGCGGCCGCCATCGGTACTATGGGTACGACATGAAGCGGGGCCGCAACGGGATCTGGTACGCGACCGGCATCTTCGGAACACGGTGACGGACCGGCATCGTTCATCCCGCGACTGGCACGACCGGGATAACCGCGACAATGGCTAGCCGTTACGGGGTTTGGTTGCTTTTTTTCATCGTTGGAGGATGAATAAAGGCCACATGTTGCCCGGACGCATGCTACATTTTTCGGGGAAACCCCGAAAATGTTTTACAGCCGGTAACAAACCTCATCCCCGCTCGCGAAACGCTTATTGGTGGGGGGAAGCCCGAAAGGTTCTGTTGTCGGTTTTTCCAGCCGGTAACAAACCTCATCCCCGCTTCCGAAAGGCTTATGGTGGTGGGAAGCCTGAAAGGTTCTGTTATGGCTTTGTCGTTGAACCAAGGTTGTGGTCCACCATGTGCCATTGCATCGGGACGTCACGAATTGGCTTGAGCCTGCTGGGCGGACTGCTCGTATGGGCTGTGGGATGCCAGCAGCTAGAGGTTCCCGCGTTTGATCCGACCGGCGAGCGAATCTTCTCCCCATCCGAGTCGCTGCAGTTGGCTCGGATGAGTGATTCGCGATATGGCGAGGACTGTTTGTTTCCTCAACCGGCCTGGCAGCAGCCGCTCACGCCTGAGCCGTGTCCGGAGCCTTCTCCTCCGCCTCCAGGTGGTCCCCAGGCGTCCCCTCCGACCGCCCCTTCCGCGCCGCCGCCACAAGAGCGAGAACCGGGCAGCATCATGCTCAACCCCACCCGGATGATCGCGCCGGTCGGAAGTGAAGTGGTGATCGTGGGCGGACTCTGCGGCGAAACCGGCCGTTTTATGCCGCACCAGCCCATCGAATTCATGTTGTCTCAAGATAGCGTGGGGCAATTCGTCGCGGTGAATGACCAGGGCTCGCTTTGGTGCCGGTCCAAGAAACTAGGCGTCAACTACGCGATTGCTCGCACCGCGAACCGGCGTCAAGTGGTGACCCGCGGCACGCCGAGCGTGACGGACGACGTGGTCCAGCAGAAGGGCCAATGCTGGGTGAGTTTAACCTCGGCCAGCCAGGGGACCAGCTATATCACGGCCGTCGCGCCGAAAGGGGCCTCATGGCCCCAACGGCGAAAATCGGCCACGATCTATTGGGTCGATGCCCAGTGGGCGTTTCCCGATCCGGACACGGTACCGGCGGGGGAGCCGTATGCGTTGACAACGAGCGTGAAGCGAACTGCCACGGGGGCCCCCGTGGCTGATTATATCGTGCGTTACGAGATCGTTGACGGCGCGCCCGCGACACTTGGGCCGGATGACGCGACGGTCATGGAAACGCGGACTGACGACGAGGGCCTGGCCACCGTGGAACTGAGGCCCACCACGAATCAGCCGGGCGTCACGCAGGTTCGCATCAAGGTAATTCGACCCGCTGATCCGGACAGCGACGCGCCGCGGACGCTTTTGGGGGAAGGGTATACGTCGATCACGTGGAGCGCCCCGGGGTTGGCATTGCATGCCACCGGCCCCCCCACCGCCGTCGTGGGGTCCACGCTGGTTTACCGGCTTCAGGTACGGAATCCGGGAGACATTGCCACGCGCGACGTGGTCGTCCGCGGCGTGCTGCCCCCCGGTCTGAAGTTCGTGAGCAGTGAGCCGGCGGCGCGGATATTCGGGAATCGAGCAGAATGGCGATTCGCGGAACTCCCAGCGCAATCAACTCGGACGATCACCGTGAATGTCCGGGCCGAGGATGGCGGTTCCGTCCGATATTCTTTCGAGGCAACGAGCGGCAGTGAACTCGACGCCAAAGCTCACGTGGATACTGAAATCACCCGCCCCACGCTCGCCCTCGACGTGTCGGGACCGCAAACCGCCACGGTCGGGGATCGCGTCCAATTCCGCATCGAAGTCTCGAACACCGGAGAACGCGCCCTGGAGGAGGTTCGAATTACTGACCGCTTCGACACGGGACTGCGGCACGCGGACGGGTTAACCAGCCCCATCCAGAAGGTCCTAGGCGACCTGGATCCCGGCCAAACGAAGGAGTTTGCCGTGACCTTCGTCGTGCAACGCGCTGGTGAAATCTGCCATCAGCTCGAGGTTACCGCGCCGGGTGGACAGGGTGCGCAAACCGAGGTCTGTCTGACGGCCAGTGAACCGGAAGTCACCCCGGAGCCCAAGCTAGAGGTACGGAAACGGGTCAAGCCCGAAAGTCGGGTCGGGGAAAACGTGCAGGTATCCACATTGGTCACGAATACGGGAAATGTTCCGTTGACCGAGGTGCGGATTGTCGTGACCCGCGATCCAGAACTCGCGGCACTGGAAGCGACGGAGGAATGGGATGAGGACGCGCTGGAACAGGGCCAATTGCAGTGGACAATTGAACAACTGGATCCTGGAGAAACGGTTCAACGCGACGTGCTTTGCCTCTGCCGTGAACCGGCGGAAGCGGCTGTCGCCCGAGCCACCGTGACCACCGCCGAGGACCTTTCCGAAACCGCGGAAGCTCGTGTACGCATCCTCCCCGAACCCGAAGCTTCACCCGCCACGCCGCCAGAACGACGGCCGTCCCCAACGGGACAGTTAAAGGTTGATATTTCCAAGTTCGGGGATCCGGTGAGAATCGATGACGCCACCCGATACCTGATTACGATCCAAAACGACCGGAACGTTCCAGATCAGAACGTGGTCCTCAAACTCGAATTTCCACCCGGCCTTCAATTTCAATCCATCACCGGCCCGCAGCGCGGTCGTACGGTCAGTCAAGATGGCCGCACCGTCACGGTCAGTCCGATTCGTGAAATACGGGCGGGAGAAACACTGCAACCGCCGTTTCGTGTGGAAGCCACCGGAGTACAAGCCGGCGAACAAACGCTCAGAGTGACCGTGACCAGCCGCCACTCGCCGCAAGGCGTCACACGCCAGGAAGTCACCACGGTCGTGGCGGAGTAAAGGTCGGGGCCTCGGCCGTCCGCCGTTCGCGGGCGGCACGAGGCTTCCTTGCGGTCTTCTCGGCTCGGAGACCCGACCCGCGGTCTGGCCCGCCCGTGGCGGGCGGTGGGGGCTGGCGGTTTTCGCGATGCTCTGGAACGAGCCTTATTGAGATTCGCGGGTTCGACTTGATGCTCTAGCCAACATGGGACGGGCAAGAGACTAAACGCCGCGGACGTTCACACTTCCGTTGCACATCTTGAAGGAAGGCTTTTCAAGGTGCAAATGCCACGGGCTTGTCCCGTGGTCCGTTACGTTCCACGCTAACCAACGACGGGGAGTGGTGCGTCTGGCCGGTTTGTAGCGGCGAGCGTGAGCCACCACGGGACAAGCCCGTGGCATCCATGCGGGCCTTGCGTGTCCAAGCTCTGTAGCGGCACCCGTGAGCGGCCACCGAAGCAGCCATCGATCAACGGCCCCGGTCGTCACAGGTTGTAACACCAACATAGCGTTCGCCCCCAAGTGCTCTTCGTTTGCGGTATAATGCAAGATATGATGTCAGGAATTATTCGGCATTACCCAGTTCAGTTTGGCCTGGCGAGGCATCACGATGAAAAGCCCATTTCCGGGGATGGATCCGTGGCTGGAGCAACACTGGCGTTCGGTTCACCATCGATTAGTCACCTACGCGGGTGACCAGTTGCAGCGGGAATTGCCGCGACGTTTTCGGGTCGAAGTGGAAGAGCGGGTTTTCGTGCTCGGTGATCCGGAGGGAAACCGTTTCGTCACGCCGGATCTCTACGTGGTCCAGAGATCCAAACCGAAACGAACGGGTGCGCCCTCGGAAAACAACACGGCGATCGCCGAGCCGCTCGTGATTGAATTAGCCGATGAACCGATCACTGAAATCTATCTGGAAATCGTTGACACCGCCCTGGGAAATCAGGTTGTAACGGCGCTGGAGTTTCTCAGCCCAACGAACAAGTGCCCAGGGGATGGCTGCGACATGTACGTAAAGAAACAGCGTGAATATCGCGTTGCCGGCGTCAACCAGGTCGAGATCGACCTCACGCGTTCCGGGAATCGGGGCCTCGTATTCCCCATGACACACATCCCTCGCGAGCACCGAACCTTGTACTTGGCCTGTGTGCGACGCAGCGAGCACCCCACGAAGATCGAGGCTTATCCCATCCCTCTCCAGACGCCGCTTCCAACTCTCGGCGTGCCGCTCGGAGCTGACGTAGCCGATGTCCCACTGGAGCTGCAGTCACTGGTTACTCAGTGTTATCAAAACGGGCGGTATGGCGACATTGATTATGGCGGAGATGTTTCGCCACCACTCCCCCCTGACGACGCCAGCTGGGCCGATCGACGATTGCGAGAGGAAGGCCTGCGGTAAACGCGCCGGTCTCGTTCGTCCACGTTGTCGTTCGGTAACGGTTCACGGCTTATCGTTGAACAAACAGGGACGTTTTACAGCCCGTAACAAAACTTGGTTCCCGCTTCTGAAAGTTCCTGGGTGAAAGGAAACCTGAGTGGTTTTGTTATGGCTTCTTAAGCATTCCAGCGTTGGCAGGCCGACGGCTTCAATGTCATTCGTGTTTTCCTGATCAGTTTCGCTCAGATGCCGCGCAGCCTGATGCGCGAAGGCAAGCTAGCGCTCTCGGACGCTTGACATGGGGCGCGAATGAACCTACCGTGGAACGTAGTTGGTTGTTGTAGCTTCGCATATGTCCCGAAATAGGGCATGAACCGGGCATCGAATCCTGCTTAGGGCTCGCTCAAGAATAACTTCGCAATTCAACGTGTCTCCGAATCGTCCGGCACACTGGCTCCGCTCGCGATCCCCGTTTTTTGGAGAGGGAAGGCGTCTTGCCGCTCGCTCAGGAAAGTGCCACCCTCCGAAAAATGCCGCAGTTATTTCTGAGCCGTTCCTTAGCGTTTGGCACGCGTCCGGCCGACACGACTGGAGAACATTTCTTGATAGGCTATGGGCCATGGCCACAACCGAATCAATTGAAAGAGCGCTCGATACGATCGTAACCAAGCTGCGCAGCGACTACCAGCCACAGCGCATTGTTCTGTTTGGCTCATGGGCTCACGGAAAAGCAGATAGCGACAGCGACATCGACCTGCTCATTATCAAAGATACTCGAGAACGTCTAATTGACCGTTGTGCTCACGTCCGGCGCATCCTGTCCAGTCGGAAACGTACGATACCGCTCGAGGTCCTCGTCCTCACGCCGGACGAACTTGAACAGCGACTCGCCACGGGGGACCAGTTCATTGCCGACATCCTCAAGTGGGGCAGAGTTCTCCATGCCGCGTAGCGAATCAACATATCCGAATGACTGGTGCCGCATTGCCGAAAAGGACCTGTGGCGAGCACATCATCTGCTGAAGGAAGACGATGCCGAGGGAGCAGGTTTCTTCTTGCAACAGGGAATTGAGAAGCTGCTCAAGGCATTCTTGCTTCAAAGAGGCTGGACGCTCAAACGCGTCCACGATCTCGAGGTACTTCTAAACGCTGCTCTACATTACGATGAGTCTCTGGATTCATACCGTTTTCTGTGTCAACGAGTCACGGCTTTCTACATGCTCGACCGCTATCCGCTTGTCGGCACTCCCGCGCTCGAAGTGAGTGACGTGAAAGCAGCAATGGCGGCGGCAAATCCCCTACTTGCCACGTTACGTAATCATATCGAGAGGTCGAGCTGAGAATTCCCAGGGGCGACGCACGGGGGGAGGTGTCCAATGAGCCCCCCGGTTAACATGATTGTTCGTCGACTCACGAGAGCAATCCAAGCACGGTTAACGCAAGGAGGAAGTGTCATGCCGCGAAAGGCAGGCGGGGACGTCCGAGGCCGAAAATTGAGGCCTCCTGTTAAATGGCATGGCGGAAAGCATTACCTTGCTCCGCAAATCGTGCGTCTGTTTCCGGAACATCACACGTACGTCGAGCCCTTTGGGGGGGCCGCGTCGGTTCTTCTCAACAAGCAACCCTCGCCCGTGGAAGTCTATAACGACTTGGACGAACGGATTGTCCGGCTGTTCCGCGTTCTCCGGGATCATGGCCCCGAGTTTCAGCGGAGGTTGACGTTGACGCCATACAGCGAACTCGAGTTTCTCGACGCCGCGAATCCCGCGGAGGATGAGATCGAACAGGCCAGGCGAGACTTCGTGCGATGGCGTCTCTCTTTGGGTGGTCGCGGTGACTCCTTTAGTTTCACACTGCACCGCGTTCGGCGACAAATGGCCGATGTGGTGTCCGGATACCTTTCGATGGTCGACGAGTACTTGCCTTTAATCGTCGATCGACTGCGAACGGTACAGATCGTGTGTCGGCCGGCAGTGGACGTGATTCGGCGTTGGGACAGTGACGAAACGCTCTTCTATTGCGATCCGCCCTATCTCCATAGCACGCGGCAGGCAAAAAGCCGCGCGGTTTACGGCCATGAAATGACCGACGATCTTCACCGAGACGTGGCATCGTGCCTCAATGACTGCGGGGGTAAAGTGGTCTTGAGTGGCTACCCGTCCGAGTTGTACAAGGAGCTGTACGAGAACTGGTGGCGACTTGACTACGACATCGCCAACCATGCGGCGGGCGGCAAGAAAAAGGAACGACAGCAAGAGTGCTTGTGGCTGAACTACGATCCCGCCAGCGTTTCGACCGGCCCAAGCTTGTTCGGGCAAAAGCCCTAAGGCGGCAGGGCCGCCAACCAAATCGGGGCCCCGCACTGGGCTGATGAAAAACCCGAAAATCGGACAAAATAGAACAAGTGGGTTGTCCCGAGTTTGTCGCGCGTGCTTGATTGAAGAGGGGAAGATTTCGCGACCAGGGCACGACGATGAT